>JAFTVQ010000047.1 GCA_017461865.1 Lachnospiraceae bacterium
GCAGCCTAGAAGCTTGTCTTTGGCATATGGAACCGGTGGCAAACTTTCTGCTATGGCAAAAGTAACGTTCGGTACAGAAAAAGTTACCTGTCAGTGGTTCGAAGACGGAAAAATGATTTCCGGGGCGACAGCAGCTGCCTATGCGATTCCGCAAGGGAAAGCGGTCGGGACATACACCTACACCTGCAAGCTTGTGTGTAGCGGTTATTCACAGGTAACCAAAGCTGCGACTGTGACCGTAAAACCGCCTGTGAAGGGCAAAAAATACAAAGACGATACGAACATGGCGACATACAAGGTGACAAAAGCCCGTATGGGCGGAAAAGGAACCGTCGAGTATGTGAAGGCTGTCAATAAGAAAAGGAGTACGGTAATTATTCCGTCTACGGTGAAAATCGGCGGCGTTGCCTATAAAGTGACAAGTATTGCAAAAAATGCGTTTAAGGGCAACAGGAACATCAAGCGGCTGACAATCGAGAAAAATGTGGAAAAGATTGGCGCAAAGGCGTTCTACGGATGTAAGAAGCTTAAGACAATTGTGATTAAGACGAAAAAGCTCAAAACAAAGAAAGTCGGAGCAAATGCATTTAAGAACATTAAATCAAATGCGACGGTAAAAGCGCCGAAGACAAAACTGAAAGCGTACAAGACCATTCTTAAGAAAAAAGGTGTAGGAGCGAAGGTCAAGTTTCGGAAGATATAATATTTCTGCATTTTTAGTGTAGTGCAAGCGTGCCCGAGACAACGACGGGACTTTTCTGTTTTTGTGCAATATTCATAAAATTCACCCCCTCAAAACGCGAAAATGAGGGGGTTGCTTTTTGCAATTTTCACATCTACAATGAATGTAACAAAAGCATATCTGAAGTCTTAGGTTTCGACCGTCTACCATCAATTCTGATAAATTCAAGATCTCAAATGCTTTTATTTCAATGAAAATTAAATAAAGGCAGTGAGATTATACAATGTATGATATTGCAGGTAAACTGCGTGTCGGACAGTGTCTATTTTCCTCTGCCGGAACGGAGGAAAACATGAAACAGATGAAAATGACCGGTAAAAAACGTATATTACGGGAAAACAGAACACGGCGCGGAAGTGCAGATCTTGAACCATACCATGTGCGACGGGATTATAAGAGCACTCTGTTTGCAACAATATTTAATGATAAGGAACGGGCGCTGTCGCTGTACAATGCCGTGTGCGGTACCGATTATAAAAGGGCGGAGACATTTGAGATTGTGACTCTGCACAATGCGATTTATATGAATATGGAAAACGATCTGTCAATTTTGATTGATGCGGAGCTGTATCTTTTTGAACATCAGTCGACGGTCAATCCGAATATGCCGCTTAGGGATTTATTTTATGTATCCAGGCATTATCAGAAGCTGGTAGGAGATATTGAGATTTATTACGGTAGTGCGAAAAAGATTCCGGAGCCGTTTTTTATTACACTTTATAATGGCGTGGAGGAACAACCGGAACGCCGGGAGATGAGGTTGTCGGATTTGTATTATCCGAAAACCGAAAGAGAACCGAATCTGGAGCTGAAAGTTGTGCAGTTAAATATTAATCCGGGATACAATGAAGAGCTGAAAAAAGCCTGTAAGCCGTTGGACGATTATGTGAAGCTGGTTGAAAAAGTGCGGTATTATCAAAAGGATTGCAATCTGGATGTGGCGGTAGAGAGAGCGACGGAGGAGAGCATTCGCGAAGGAATACTGGCAGATTTTTTGAAAAAAGAGAAACAGGAGGCGCAACAGATGATTATATATGATATGACGGATGAAGAGATAAGAGAAGTAGTGCGCAGAGCTGCCAGAGCGGAAGGCTTAGAGGAGGGGCGCGAACAGGGCTTAGAGGAAGGCAGAGAGCAGGGACTGGAAGAAGGTCGCAAATTAGGAATTGAATTGGGAAGAGCAGAAGGAAGAGCAGAAGGAAGAGCAGAAGTTTTTATGGCTATGATACATCATGGCTATTCGAAGGAAGAAGCTCAGGAAATAGCCGGTATAGATGCCGGAGCAGCTTTCGATTTGCTTGGGAAAATGGATGGAATATGCTAAGAGAGTTTTGAGACGGCAGGAAATTTTTCCTGCCGCTCTTTTTCTTTTCCCTTTTACTAGGTTCCGTTCCCGTGGTATAATTATTGTCGTATCATAATGAAATTACGAAAGAAAGGGATAACAGCCATGGCTTTTGCACATCTTCATGTTCATACAGAATACAGTTTGTTGGATGGGTCCAATAAAATTAAAGAATGTGTCAGCAGAGTAAGGGAACTCGGTATGGACTCCTGTGCCATTACGGATCATGGTGTTATGTACGGTGTTATTGATTTTTACCGCGCGGCAAAGGAAGCCGGTATCAAACCGATTCTCGGCTGTGAAGTGTATGTGGCACCGAATTCCCGTTTTGATAAAGAAACGACCGGAGGCGAGGAGAGATATCACCACCTTGTTTTGTTGGCTGAGAACAACGCCGGTTATGCCAATCTTATGAAAATTGTCAGCAAAGGTTTTACAGAAGGGTATTATTACCGGCCGCGTGTGGATATGGAAGTGCTGCAGGAATACCATGAAGGTATTATTGCGCTCTCTGCATGTCTGGCGGGCGAGGTGCCCCGTTATATAGAAAAAGGCCTCATTGAGGAAGCGAAAGAGTGTGCCCGGAAATATGAGGCGTGTTTCGGAAAAGGAAATTATTTTCTGGAGCTTCAGGACCACGGAATTCCGGAGCAACAGACAGTGAATCAGGCACTTTTGCGTATGAGCAGGGAACTTGATATTCCACTCGTCGCAACCAATGATGTGCACTATACAAGAGAGGAAGATGCGCAGGCGCATGATATTCTTCTCTGTATTCAGACCGGAAAAGTTGTGACGGATGAAAACCGTATGCGATATGACGGCGGACAGTACTTTATCAAAAGCGAAGATGAGATGAGGGACTTGTTCCCGTATGCGCTTGAGGCGCTGGAGAATACCCAGAAGATAGCAGACCGTTGCAATGTGGAAATTGAGTTCGGAGTGACAAAACTCCCGCATTTTGACGTGCCGGAAGGGTATGATTCATGGACATACCTGAATAAACTTTGTCTGGATGGATTAAAAGAACGATATCCGGACGATGACGGAACGCTGAAAGAGCGTCTTGATTATGAATTAAATACAATCCGTGACATGGGATATGTGGATTATTTCCTGATTGTCTGGGATTTTATTAACTATGCAAAAGAAAACGGAATTCCGGTAGGACCGGGGCGTGGTTCTGCGGCGGGAGCAATCGTTTCCTACTGTTTGCGAATTACGGATATTGACCCGATTAAATACAATCTTCTGTTTGAGCGGTTCCTAAATCCGGAACGAGTATCCATGCCCGATATTGATATTGACTTCTGCTATGAGCGCAGACAGGAAGTCATTGATTATGTGCGGGATAAATACGGCGCAGATAAGGTTGTTCAGATTGTGACGTTTGGTACTATGGCGGCCAAGGGTGTTATCCGCGATGTTGCCAGGGCAATGGATCTTCCGTATGCTTTTGCGGATCAGATTGCAAAAATGGTTCCGAATGAACTGAATATTACACTCAGCCGTGCACTTACAATCAATCCGGAACTTAAAAATTTATACGATGCCAATGAGCAGGTAAAAGAACTTCTTGACATGTGTCAGAAACTGGAGGGACTTCCGAGACATACTTCCATGCATGCTGCGGGTGTTGTAATCTGTCAAAAACCGGCGGACGAGTTTGTTCCGCTTTCCAGAGGATCTGACGGTTCCGTTACAACCCAGTTTACGATGACTACGATTGAGGAGTTGGGACTTCTCAAAATGGACTTTTTGGGACTTCGGACATTGACTGTCATCAAGGATGCGGTGGAACTGGTAAAGGAAAGCAGAAACATCGAACTTGACATGGATACTATTGACTACAATGATAAGAAAGTGCTCGACTTTATCGGAACCGGAAAGACAGACGGTGTGTTCCAGCTGGAAAGTGCGGGTATGAAAAGTTTCATGAAAGAACTTAAACCGCAAAGCCTGGAGGATGTCATCGCCGGTATTTCGCTTTATCGTCCGGGGCCGATGGATTTTATTCCCAAATATGTAAAAGGAAAAAATAATGCGGGTGAAGTATCATATTCAACGCCGCTCCTTGAACCGATATTAGCACCGACTTACGGATGTATTGTATATCAGGAACAGGTTATGCAGATTGTCCGTGAACTCGGCGGATATACATTGGGTCGAAGTGACCTTGTCCGTCGTGCCATGAGTAAAAAGAAACAGTCAGTCATGGAGAAAGAGAAGGCTAACTTTGTATACGGAAACGAGCAGGAGGGGGTTCCGGGATGTGTCAGCCGGGGAATACCGGAGGCGGTTGCGGATCAGATTTACGAAGATATGATGGACTTTGCAAAGTATGCATTCAATAAGTCTCATGCCGCTTGTTATGCAGTGGTATCCTATCAGACGGCCTACCTGAAATATTACTATCCGGTAGAATTTATGGCGGCGCTTATGACTTCCGTGATTGATAATTCTACGAAGGTAACAGAATACATTGTCAGCTGCAGGGCGATGGGAATTGATATTCTTCCGCCGGATGTAAACAGCGGACAGGCAAGATTTTCCGTGCAGGACGGTGCAATCCGCTTTGCGCTCACGGCGTTGAAAAGTGTCGGAAGACCGGTGATTGCAGCGATTGTAAAAGAACGTGAAGACAGAGGACCCTACGTGACGTTGGAGGATTTTATTACCCGAACCAGTGCTTATGATGTAAATAAACGTGTTATCGAAAATCTGATTAAGGCGGGAGCTTTTGATTCGATTCCGGGTACCCGTAAGCAACTTATGAGTGTTTATGCGGGACTTGTGGAACACCTTGTGAAAGATAAAAAGAATAACATGGCAGGACAGATGAGCCTTTTCGATTTGGTCGGGGAAGAGGAGAAAGAGTCTTTTGAAATGCCGCTTCCGGATGTGGGAGAGTATTCCAAAGAAGTTATGCTGACGTTTGAAAAAGAAGTGGTCGGCGTATACATCAGCGGCCATCCGCTGGAAAGCTATAAAGACTTCATTGAAAGCCGTGTCAGTGCCAAGACTTCGGATTTCTATCTTGACGAAGAGACCAATCTGACAAAGGTCCGCGACGGAAGTGAAGTGGTTATCGGCGGAATTTTGGCGGATAAAAAAATTAAATATACAAAGAATGATAAAATCATGGCATTTCTCACGATAGAGGACCTGTACGGAAGCATTGAGGTTGTTGTTTTTCCGCGGGATTATGAAAAAAACAGTGAAAAGCTTGTGGTGGACAGCAAGGTATTTGTGAAAGGCCGTGTCCAGGTGGAAGATGAAAAGGACGGAAAGTTGATCGGTTCGCAGATTTATACCTTTGAGGAAGTTCCGAGAAGACTGACCGTATACTTCCGCGATAAAGATTCTTATCTGAAACAGGCGGATAAGCTGGATGCGCTTCTGGCTGATTCGGAGGGGAATGACAGTGTTGCCGTTATTTGTGTGCAGGAACGGATACAAAAAGTACTTCCGGCTAACCGCAACATACATGTGGATGAACCGTTGTTGGAAAAACTTCGGGCTGAGTTCGGCGACGAGTGTGTGAAAGTCAAATAAAGGTTTTGATTGCAATATGAAATAAAAAAAGCTACAATAGGATTGCAAACAGACAGGAGGAAAAGCAAGTGGCAAAGGAAATTAAAACAATCGGAGTCCTGACAAGCGGTGGCGATGCTCCGGGAATGAATGCAGCAATCCGGGCAGTTGTCAGAAAGGCGATTTCCAACGGTGTAAAAGTAAAAGGAATCAAAAAAGGCTATCAGGGTCTTTTGAATGAAGAAATTATAGATATGCAGAAGAAGGATGTGTCAGATACCATCCAGCGAGGCGGTACGATTCTCGGAACTGCAAGATGTATGGAATTTGTAACGGAGGAAGGTCAGGCAAAAGGTGCTGAAATTTGCCGTAAGCATGGGATTGACGGTATTGTAGTAATCGGCGGTGACGGATCTTACCGTGGAGCACAAGCCCTTTCCAAACAGGGAATTAACACAATCGGTATTCCGGGTACTATTGACCTTGATATTGCATGTACCGACTATACCATCGGTTTTGATACGGCAATCAACACAGCTATGCAGGCGATTGATAAGGTGCGTGATACATCTTCATCTCATGAGAGATGCAGTATTATCGAGGTAATGGGACGTAACGCAGGTTATATTGCACTTTGGTGTGGTGTTGCCAACGGTGCGGAGGATATTCTTCTGCCGGAGAAATATGATTATAATGAGCAGGAAATTATCAACAGCATTATAAACAACCGTAAGCACGGAAAAACACATCATATTATCATCAATGCGGAGGGAATCGGACATTCCACATCTATGGCCAGAAGAATTGAGGCGGCGACCGGTGTGGAGACGAGAGCTACGATTTTGGGATACATGCAGCGAGGAGGTAATCCGACTTGTAAAGACCGATTTTATGCTTCTATTATGGGTGCTTATGCGGCGGATATTCTTTGTGAAGGAAAGACAAACCGTGTCGTTGCGCATCAGGCAGGAAAGTTCGTAGATTTTGACATCGACGAAGCGCTTGCCATGAAAAAAGAAATTGATGAATATGAATTCGGCGTCAGCCGTCTTCTTTCGCGTTAGTAAATGCGCCCCAAACAGATAAAATAAAAGTGATAAGTTGCCTGGTATTGGGAAATCTCAATAGCAGGCAAATTGCTTACATAGGCAGGAAAATATGATTACATCTATAAATAATACAAGGGTGAAAAATGTGATTTCACTCGTGAAGAAAGCAAAAACAAGAAGAGAGCAGGGTGTCTTTGTGGTGGAAGGTATCCGCATGGTCAGAGAGGCTCCGCAGGATCATATCAAAGAGCTGTATGTTTCCGAAAGTTTCTTAAAACGGGAGGAGAACAGAGCCTTTTTGGAAAAGGAAGTCCGGGTGGACTTTGAAGCAGTATCGGACGAAGTGTTTGCCAGAATGAGTGACACTGTGACGCCGCAGGGTATATTGTGCGTGTTGCGTCAGATGGAATATAATCTGGAGCATATGCTGGAAAATAAACAGGGGACATTTCTTGTCTTGGAAGATATTCAGGATCCCGGGAATTTGGGCACAATGATCCGCACAGGTGAGGGTGCAGGAATCGCAGGAGTCATTATGAGTAACCGGACAGCGGACATTTACAATCCGAAAGTAATACGTTCCACAATGGGTTCCGTATACCGGGTTCCGTTTTGCTATGTGGAAGATCTTCCTGCTGTGCTTCGTCTCATCGGAAAGAGGGGTGTGCACACGTATGCAGCCCATCTGGATGGGGACCGGTATTACAACGAATGTTTTTTCAGCGGACAGACAGCACTTTTGATAGGCAATGAAGGCAATGGATTGTCTGATGAAGCGGCGGATCAGGCGGAGCACAAGATAAAGATACCGATGGAGGGGCAGGTTGAGTCTCTCAATGCGGCTGTTTCGGCGTCAATCCTCATGTACGAGGTATATCGGCAGAAAAAAGAACGCCGCGTGGCGTTGGACCGTAAGTAAAAGGTGAAAGGAGAAAAAAATGAAAATAGGATTCATAGGATTAGGAAATATGGGATCGGCGATTCTCGGAGGCGTTCTGAAGCAGGGAAGTGTATCCCCTTCAGATGTGATTGTAACAGATAAAGCGCAAATAGCAGTGCGCAAGGCTGTGGAAATGATGAAAGTGACTGCTGCGTCAGAAAATACAGAGGTGGCGAAGCAGGCAGATATACTTTTCCTTGCCATTAAGCCTCAGATTTATGAACCGGTTATTACGGAGATCGCTTCTTGTGTGAAAGAAGGAGCTGTTATTGTTTCCATTGCGCCGGGAAAGACTCTGGACTGGCTTTCCGGTCTTTTCGGAGGTGGAAAGAAGATTGTCAGATGTATGCCGAACACTCCGGCTCTTGTTGGTGCCGGCTGTACAGGAGTATGTAAAAACGAGCTTGTTTCCGATGAAGAGATGCAGAAGGTGCTTTCGTTGCTCAGCAGTTTCGGAAAAGCATACATGGTTCCGGAGAGTCTGATGGATACAGTAGTCGGTGTCAGCGGAAGTTCCCCGGCATATGTATTTATGTTTATTGAGGCCATGGCTGATGCTGCAGTTGCGGATGGTATGCCGAGAGCGCAGGCGTATGAATTTGCGGCTCAGGCAGTGTATGGCAGTGCCAAAATGGTGCTGGATACCAAAATGCATCCGGGAGCTTTGAAAGATATGGTTTGTTCCCCGGGAGGAACTACAATAGAAGCTGTGCGTGTGCTGGAAGAAAAAGGGTTCCGCAGTGCAGTAATCGCGGCACAAAAAGCATGTGTCGAAAAATCAAAAAATATGTAGAAAAAGCATGAAATCCCCCTAAAACCGCATGAAAACGGCTGAAAATTTGACATTTCCAAAATATTCTGATATGATAGCTCGAGTAGTAGTTAATATTTTTGTAATATTTGAAACAAAAATGTAATCGAATTTTATATATCCGATTGCATAGGAGGAAGTATGAACAAGCTATTAAATAATCTGAAAAGGGGAATGTCAATCGTGATGACAGCATGTCTGACCATTGCGATAGGGATGACGGTCTTGGCAGATGATGGGCTTTCGGGTGCTGAACTTCACGCCGGTGCGGGAGAAATTCTCCATGCCGATGTTGAGGTCATGACGATGGAAGAATTAGCGGAGACGGACTTCGCTGCTGAGTATCTGGACTACACACAAGTAACACAGATTGTTATGGCCAATGTAAAGGATTCCGTGAATGTCAGGGAAGATGCTTCGGAGGAAGCAGCGACAGTCGGTAAGCTGTACAAAAACTGCGGCGGAATTATTTTGGACCGCAAGGATGGATGGACCTATCTGGAGAGCGGAGAGCTGAAGGGTTGGGCCAAAGATGATTATCTGTTATTCGGTGATGAGGCGAACAAGCTTTCTGAGGAAGTAGGAACGTTGAAAGCAACCGTAAAGACGGATGCTCTCCGTGTCAGGAAAGAAGCAAGTGAAGATTCCGGTGTTTACGGATTGCTTGAGTTAAACAAGACAGTGGTTGCTACGGAAGAATTAGGGGAATGGGTAGCAATTCAGTTTGACAAAGATACGGTCGGATATGTGTCTGCCGAATATGTAGACGTTGAATTCAGCGTAGACAAAGGCAAGACCAATGAACAGATCAAAAAGGAAGAAGAAGAAAAGGCAAAGAAAAAGCTGACGGAAAACAGAGGTGCTGTTGCAGTCGGTGTGAATGATGTGACGCTTCTTGCAGCACTGATCCAGTGTGAAGCCGGAAACGAACCGTATGAAGGAAAACTGGCGGTCGGAGCGGTTGTTATGAATCGTGTCAGAAGCGGCGGATATCCGAATACTATCAGCGGAGTGATTTATGCGAGAGGGCAGTTCCCTCCGGCGACAAACGGTAAAGTGGCAGCGGTGGTAGCGAGAGGACCGAGCGCGGCTTGTGTTCAGGCGGCGCAGGCGGCAATCAGCGGACAGACCAATGTCGGAGGAGCAACACATTTCAGACGTGCAGGTTCCACACCGGGTATCGTGATCGGAAATCATGTATTCTGGTAAATAAAGATGACAAGAGAGCTCTTTCAGATGTATAATCATCTGAAAGGGCTTTTTTATTGATTTGTGGTGACAGAGCCCGTTATATGTTTTGAAAGGCCAAAAGGAGAGGGATAATGCCACATATTAATATGAAAAAATGTATATGGGCTGCTATTGTGCCGGTTGTATTGCTGCCGGTTTTTTTGTATGGAATGAATTGCGAAAGGATGCATACGAAGGTATGGGATTCTCTGCAGATGAAATCAGATATAGCAGAAGTTTCTGTTGAAAACCCGAGAGTAAATTATATTTCATCACCGGTAGGAATTGATGAAGAAATCTTTTTTTCGTGGGAACCGGGAATCAAACAGGAAGCTTATGCAATCATAGTGGAGAAAGTTTTGGAAGAACAACAGAATCCGGGCCAAAAGGACAGGGTTGTATGGGACAGCGGTATCGTGCATTCTTCCGATGCCATACAGATTGCATATGAGGGAGAACCCCTCGAAGACGGCTGTGAATATGCATACACTGTGTTTGCTTTTGATGGGGACAACAAACTATACCGCTCAGAGACAGCGTTTTTTGAAACTGCTTTTGTCAGCGGTCAGGCGTTTGCTGATGCGGATATGATTTGCATGGCACCGGAGGAAAGCGTATATGACGGCGGACAGGCTGTCTATTATAAGAACTTTGAAATGCAGCCAAAGAGTTTGAAGAAAGCTACGTTTTACGGAAGTGCTTTAGGAGTTTATGATGCGTATATAAACGGACATCGCATCGGCGATGATGAGTTGAAGCCGGGCTGGACGGATTACCGTAATACGTTGCTGTATAACACCTATGATATTACCCCGTATGTGAGGGAGGATAATATTGTTGCAGCCATGACCGGTACCGGATGGTGGTGTGGCAGAAACAGTTTCGGTGTGTACGGTTACAATCAGCCGGCCTTTGTCTGTCAGATTATACTGGAATACACGGACGGAACAAAGCAGGTGATGAATACCGGTGAAGATTGGCACTATTATAAAGATACGGCGGTAAGAGATGCGGATTTTTTCAACGGTGAAACCTATGATGCAAACAAACTGACTGCGGAGCGGATATCTATGGGTGCATCTGTTCCGGAAAAGGAAAAAAAGAATGCGCACATCAGCACGGACTTTTCCGGAGAATATAAGAGCTTTTACGGATACAATGTAAAGAGGTTACCGGAGAATGATCGGAGTCCGCAGAGGGCATATATATACAGTGGAATAGAGGAAGACGGAAGTGATTTCGGCTGTGTCAACGTTAGCAAACGTTATGGGAGAAGTAACATGGATGCGACGGATACAGCTTTGAGAACAGTAGGAACCGATGGCAATGTCCGGGAGACGGAATATATGTTTCCGCTTACCCTGAAAAAAGGCGAGACTCTGATTGTTGATTTGGGGCAGAATATGACGGGGGTTCCCCATTTGGAATATAAGGCTTTGAAGGGAACATCCATAGAAATATTATGTGCGGAAATGCTCAATGACAGCGGTGAAAAAGAGCGTGGGAACGACGGCCCGAAAGGAAGTTTGTACCGGGCGAATTATCGTTCGGCATGGACTAAGGTGACGGTGATTGCAGGAGATGCAAAGGAGCCGGTCAGCTATGAGCCGAAATACTATTACAGCGGATTCCGTTATCTGTCGCTTACTGCAGATGCGGATGTAATAATCTATGATTTTAAAGGCGGTTTTCTTGGAAACAGTGCACCGGCGACCGGATATATCGCTGTGGACAATCAGCCTCTGGAGCAGTTATACCGGAATACACTTTGGACACAGTATAACAATTTCGGTTTGGTGGCGACGGATTGTCCGCAACGAGATGAACGTATCGGATGGATGGGAGATCTTCTCTCATATGCCGAAACTTCCATGTATACACAGGATTTATATGGATTTTACAGCAAATGGATTCGTGATGCGGAGGATGCCCAGGCAGAGAACGGCGCTTATGCCGATGTAACGCCGGCCGTTGCAGTGACAGGTAGCGGAAACGGCGGATGGGCTGAAGCCGGTATTTTGATTCCTTTGAAAATATATGAAAAATACGGTGATCTTGAAATGCTGAACAATCACTATGCTTCTATGGAAGCGTATATGGAATATTTGGAAGGTGTCAGTATCTATGATCCGCAGCAATTGCGAATGGGACCGTATACGACGTACGGAGATTGGTTGGCAACACAGTTTACCGATGCGACGCTTCTCTCTGCGCTCTGGTATGAGGCGGATGCACTCGCTATGACTGAAACAGCAGAATTGTTAGGAAAACATGACGATGTGAGGAAGTATAAAAAACTGCATAAAAAAATCAATGATTATGTGATGGAGACATACGGGGAACGAATCCGTGCTGCCGAAACTCTTTCACAAACAGAAATACTGTTTCTTCTTTCGTATGCTACGTTGTCTGATGAGCTTGAGCAACTCATGGTTGCGCGTTTAAAACAAAGCATAGAGGACAACGGATATAAAGTGATGACCGGTTTTGCCGGGACACCGCTTTTGCTGCCGGTGCTCACAAAATACGGAATGACGGAGGAGGCCTATCGCATCTTGTTGTGCGAGGAAAATCCGTCCTGGCTGTACAGTGTAAACCAGGGGGCAACCACTGTTTGGGAAAGATACGATTCCTATACGGCGGAAGACGGATTCGGTGATGAAGGAATGAATTCGTTTAATCACTTTAATGAAGGAAGTGTCGCACAGTGGATGTATGAGAGTATGCTGGGCATTTCAGTGGATATGAAACAGGAACAACCGGTTATCATCTGTCCGGTGATTCCGCCGGACGATATTGCAATCACGAGAGTGAGCGGATGGTATGATTCGGTTTACGGACGTATTAAGCTCGGTTGGGAAAAGGAGACAGACGGATCACTGAGAGTCCGTCTTACCGTTCCGGCAAATGTGAAAGCGAAAGTACGGTTGCCGATGGAAGATATGAGTGAAACGGTTATCTCAGGTGGCGAATATGAATGGAAAGGAAAATACAAGTTGCTTGAATAATCGACAAAGTTATAGTATGATTAAAACGTGATATGCATACATAAAATATGTGAAGAATAGTGCATAGGGGAAAGGAGCGATGATATGACAATATCAGCAGGGACATTGTCCTTGATCTGGCTTGCCATCCTGTTTGTTTGCATTGTAATCGAGGTAATGACTATGGGGCTCACGACCATTTGGTTTGCAGGGGGAGCACTGGTATCCACGATTCTTGCGATGTGCAAAGCACCGCTTTGGGCACAGGTTGCTGCATTTTTTGTAGTGTCAATCATATTATTGATTTTCACAAGACCTGTGGCTGTCCGTTATTTCAACAAGGACAGGGCTAAGACAAACATTGACAGTCTGATCGGAAAGGAAGCCATCGTCATCAGTGAGATTGATAATCTTCAGGGAATCGGCCGTGTTCAGGTAGATGGCAAAGAATGGACGGCACGTACCGTTGAGCAGGGTGTGCAGATTCCGGTAGGAAAAGTCGTAATCGTGAATAAAATTGACGGTGTAAAATTATTAGTAGAAGAAAGAAAAGAGGAAGTGTAACATGGGTGGAGTAGTTACTGCAATTATTTTATTAGTTATCATTATTTGGATTCTTACAAGTTGTATTAAGATTGTACCGCAGGCACAGGCTTTCGTTGTAGAGCGTCTCGGTGCTTACCAGGGAACATGGGGAGTTGGTCTTCATTTCAAAGTTCCTTTTATTGACAAAATTGCAAAGAAAGTTGTGTTAAAAGAGCAGGTGGTTGACTTTGCTCCGCAGCCGGTTATTACAAAGGATAACGTTACCATGCGTATCGACACGGTTGTATTCTATCAGATTACAGATCCGAAGCTTTACGCATACGGTGTAGAAAACCCGATCATGGCAATTGAGAACCTGACAGCAACAACACTTCGTAATATCATCGGTGATATGGAACTTGACCAGACACTGACATCCAGAGAAGTCATCAACACAAAGATGAGCACAACGCTTGATATTGCAACAGACCCATGGGGTATCAAAGTAAACCGTGTCGAGCTTAAGAACATCATTCCTCCGGCAGCAATTCAGGATGCAATGGAAAAACAGATGAAGGCTGAGCGTGAACGTCGTGAATCTATCCTTCGTGCAGAGGGTGAAAAGAAATCTACCATCCTTGTTGCGGAAGGTAACAAAGAGTCAGCAATCCTTGAGGCAGAGGCAGAGAAACAGTCAGCAATTCTTCGTGCAGAGGCTCAGAAAGAAAAGATGATCCGTGAGGCAGAAGGTGAGGCTGAGGCTATTCTTAAAGTGCAGCAGGCTAACGCAGACGGTATCCGCATGCTTCGTGAAGCAGGTGCAGATGAAGCGGTTCTCCAGATGAAGAGTCTTGAAGCGCTTGAAAAAGTTGCAGCAGGACAGTCAACCAAGATTATTATCCCATCCGATCTTCAGGGAATCGCAGGTCTTGCTACGACATTCAAAGAAGTGGCATCCGGCAAATAAAACGAAAAGAAAATATGGTGTTTTACGGGACGATTTCGATGATTTTCATCGAAATTGTCCCTTTTTTCTTGCGACAGAGGGGGCTCTGTATTATAATGCTAAATATCTGATAAGACAATATTTGCAAGGAAACGGAGGCAATTATGAATAAAATGGATTTAAAAGGAAGAGATTTTCTGAAACTGTTGGATTATACAAAGGAAGAGATTACATATCTTGTGGATCTGGCTGCAGATTATAAGAAGAAAAAGAAAGAGGGCATTCTGCATGATACACTCCGCGGAAAAAATGTTGCCCTTATTTTTGAGAAGACATCCACGCGTACGCGTTGCTCGTTTGAGGTGGCAGCTCATGATCTCGGAATGGGTACGACATATCTGGATCCGAGCAGTTCCCAGATTGGAAAGAAAGAAAGTATTGCAGATACGGCGAGAGTTTTGGCCGGCATGTTTGACGGTATTGAATATCGCGGATACGGACAGGAAATTGTGGAGGAACTTGCGAAATATTCCAAAGTTCCGGTGTGGAACGGTCTGACCAATGAGTTCCACCCGACACAGATGTTGGCAGATCTTCTGACTATCCGTGAACACTTCGGAAGTCTTTCCGGAATTAAGATTGCTTACATGGGTGATGCACGTTACAACATGGCCAATTCATGGATGGTCACTTGTGCAAAGATGGGTATGGATTTTGTCGCTTGTTCGCCGAAATCATATTTTCCGGATGCGGAGCTTATTGAGACATGCAAGGAGATTGCCAAAGAGACAGGTGCCACACTCAGCTTTTGTGAGGATGCATTGGAAGGCGTGAAAGACGCAAATGTCATATATACGGATGTATGGGTATCCATGGGTGAACCGGATGAGATATGGGAAGAACGTATCCGTGACCTTTCCCCATATCAGGTAAATAAAAATCTTATGGATCATGCGGCAAACAATGCAATTTTCATGCACTGTCTCCCGGCATTCCATGATTTGAAGACGGAGATCGGAAAAGAGAAGGGCGAGCAGTACAATGTAACAGAACTGGAAGTGACGGATGAAGTGTTTGAGTCTGAGAAGTCCGTTGTATTCCAGGAGGCAGAAAACCGTATGCATACCATCAAGGCAGTGATGGCTGCAACGCTCGGTGCTTAACATGGATGACAGGGTATCTGCTGAAAAACCGGAAGGTTTAAATACACGGTGGGCAGGACAGGAGTATCGCTATCTGGAAGTAACCGAATCCACCAATGACGATTGTATCCGCTTTTTACAGGAGGGCGCATCGCACGGTATAACCGTTGTGGCGGGAGCGCAGACCGGAGGCAAAGGAAGGCGGGGACGCAGGTGGGATTCGCCGCCCGGAGATGCTGTCTATATGACTATCGGACTGAAACCGGATTTTTCGCCGGAGAAAGCATCTATGCTTACACTGGTTACGGCGTTGGCTGTTTGCAAAGCCGCGGAGGAGACGGTAAGACTTGCAGGTGTGAAGTCAGAAGAAACGATGTTCCGGATTAAATGGCCCAATGATATTGTTTTGGGCGGTAGGAAAGTGTGCGGAATTCTGACGGAGATGCGGGCCGGAGCAGGTCGGATTGAACAGATTGTTATCGGCATCGGTATCAATGTCAATTGCCGCAGTTTTCCGGAGGAGATTAAGGAGACGGCGACATCTCTTTGGCAGGTGACCGGTGTAGAGATTGCAAGGGAAGAATTCATCTGCCGGGTGCTTGAGCAGTTTGAATACTACTATGAAAAATTTGCAGAAAAATGCGATATGTCTACCATAATGGGAGAGTATGTCGAAAAATTGGTAAATGTAGGGAAGGAAGTCAGAGTGTTGAATCCTCAAGGAGAGTATACGGCGGTAGCATTGGGAATCAATGAACAGGGCGAACTTCTCGTAAAGAAAGAAGACGGCACGATAACACCGGTCTATGCCGGGGAAGTGTCGGTGCGAGGTATATATGGATATGTCTGAGGAAATGATAAAGGAAACCATGCCCGACGGGCGCATGGTGCTTTGCGGATCAAATGCCTATGAGAAGAAATATTATCTGAATCCTGCTTTTGCAAATCTTCCGGATGCGGTGAAGGAAGAGCTGCGCATTCTCTGCGTGCTGTTTACCGAGGAAGCCGGAGGGGTGTTTTTGATAACCTTCGAGGAGGATGGCAGTGTTTCGCTGGAGACGGAAGCAGCGGAGGAAGACATTCTTTATGATGAGATTACAGCCGGGCTTTTGGTAGGTGAAGTAAGAAGACACAGACAGGACCTTTTTGAACAGCTTCAGATGTTTTATAAAATTTTCATCCTTAAGGAGGAACTATGATTTTAACACTGGATGTAGGAAATACAAATATTACGTTTGGGGTGTATGACGGACAGGAACTTGTGACGACGTTCCGCATTACGACCAAGATTGCCAGAACGTCGGATGAATACGGAATTTTAATCCGTGATCTTTTGCACATGAATGACATTGACCGTGCGGATATTGAAGGCAGCATTGTGGCCAGTGTAGTACCGAACATTATGCATTCGCTGACGGGAGCTATGGTGCGTTACATCGGGTCCAATCCGATTGTAGTCGGACCGGGAACGAAGACCGGAATTCAGGTAAAAACCAAGAATCCGCGTGAAATCGGCGCGGACCGTGTGGTAGATGCCGTGGCAGCGTACGAAAAGTACGGCGGACCGGTTCTTGTGCTGGATTTCGGAACGGCGACAACCTACGATTATGTGTCTGCGGACGGAGCCCTGATGGCGGGAGTGACAGCACCGGGTATCCGCATTTCGGCAGCAGCTCTTTCTGAGAATGCAGCGAAACTTCCGAAAATTGAGATTAAAAAACCGGATTCCATTCTTGCCGGAGATACCGTAACGAGTATGCAGGCCGGTATTATGTACGGTCAAATCGGTCAGACGGAATATATTATCAGGCAGATTAAAAAAGAGACGGGATGTCATGA
>JAFTVQ010000198.1 GCA_017461865.1 Lachnospiraceae bacterium
AGTGGATTTTTACACTTAATCTAACATCAAGGAGGACGCGTAAATGTCTAAAATGGTCTATTTATTTGAAGAAGGCGACGCTTCCATGCGTAATCTTCTCGGCGGAAAAGGTGCCAACCTTGCAGAAATGACAAAGCTTGGACTTCCGATTCCACAGGGTTTTACAGTGACAACAGAAGCCTGTACCGATTATTACAACAATAATCGCGCTATCTCAGAAGACATCCAGAAACAGATTTTTGATGCACTTGCTGAGCTTGAAAAAAAACAGGGTAAAAAATTCGGTGATACAGAAAGTCCGCTTCTTGTATCGGTTCGTTCCGGTGCGAGAGCATCTATGCCGGGTATGATGGATACCATCCTCAACCTCGGATTGAATGATATTGCGGTAGAAGGATTTGCTGCAAAGACAGGTAATCCTCGTTTTGCGTACGATTCTTACCGTCGTTTCATCCAGATGTTCTCTGACGTAGTTATGGAAGTGCCGAAATCTCATTTTGAGAGAGTTCTTGATGATATCAAGGATGCAAAAGGCGTAAAATTTGATATGGATTTGACTGCGGATGATTTAAAAGAAGTTATCGCAAAATTCAAAGCGATTTACAAAGATAAAATGGGTGAAGATTTCCCGCAGGATCCGAAAGTTCAGCTTATGGAAGCTGTCAAAGCGGTATTCCGTTCTTGGGACAATGAAAGAGCGATCGTTTACAGACGTATGAACGACATTCCTGGTGACTGGGGAACAGCTGTTAACGTGCAGGCGATGGTATTCGGTAACATGGGTGAGACATCCGGTACGGGTGTTGCCTTCACAAGAAACCCATCCACAGGTGAAAAAGGTATCTACGGTGAGTATCTCATCAATGCACAGGGCGAGGACGTAGTAGCAGGTATCCGTACACCGCAGCCGATCACGAAACTTCAGGAAGATATGCCGGGTGCATATCAGCAGTTCATGGATATCGCTATGAAACTGGAAGAGCATTATCGTGACATGCAGGATATGGAGTTTACAATCGAAGATGGTAAATTATTCTTCCTCCAGACACGTAACGGTAAGAGAACAGCACAGGCGGCTCTTCAGATCGCTTGTGATCTTGTAGATGAAGGAAAGATTACTCCGGAAGAAGCAGTAATGAGAATTGAGGCAAAATCTCTCGATCAGCTTCTTCACCCGACATTTGATGCAGATGCATTAAAAGCGGGCAAAGTAATCGGACAGGCACTTCCGGCTTCACCGGGAGCAGCTGCAGGTAAAGTTTACTTTACGGCAGAAGAAGCAAAAGCTGCACACGAAGAGAAGGGCGAGAGAGTTATTCTTGTTCGTCTCGAAACTTCGCCGGAAGATATCGAAGGTATGCACGCAGCAGAAGGTATCCTCACAGTTCGCGGCGGTATGACATCTCACGCAGCCGTTGTTGCCAGAGGTATGGGAACTGCCTGTGTATCCGGATGCGGCGAAATTGCTATCAATGAAGAAGAGAAGGTATTCGAACTCGCAGGTGAAGTAATCCGTGAGGGAGATTACATTTCCTTAGATGGTTCTACAGGTAAGATTTACCTCGGAGACATCAAGACAGTAGAAGCAAGCGTAACAGGAAACTTCGGACGTATTATGGAGTGGGCTGACAAGTACCGTGTACTTAAAGTTCGCACCAATGCCGACACACCGGCAGATGCATTAAATGCTGTAAAATACGGTGCAGAAGGTATCGGTCTTTGCCGTACAGAGCATATGTTCTTCGAGCCTGACCGTATTCCGAAGATTCGTCAGATGATTCTTGCAAGAACTCTTGAGCAGAGAGAAAAAGCTCTGAATGCACTGATTCCGTTCCAGAAAGGCGACTTCAAGGCATTATACGAAGTGATGGAAGGAAAGCCGGTTACTATCCGTTTCTTAGATCCGCCGCTTCATGAGTTCGTTCCGACAGATGAAGGTGATATTGACGATCTTGCAGTAGAGATGCTTATGACAGCAGAGGAAGTCCAGGAAGTTTGTGATTCCCTCCATGAGTTCAACCCGATGATGGGACACAGAGGATGTCGTCTTGCGGTGACATATCCTGAAATTGCCCGCATGCAGACAAGAGCCGTGATGGAAGCAGCGATTGAAGTGAAGAACGAAAAAGGCTTCGATATCGTTCCTGAAATCATGATCCCACTTGTAGGTGAAAAGAAAGAGCTTAAGTTTGTAAAAGACGTAGTTGTTGCAGAAGCAGAAGCGGTTAAGGCAGAAAAGAATTCCGACATCGAGTACAAGATCGGTACTATGATTGAAATTCCTAGAGCTGCGCTCCTTGCTGACCAGATCGCAGAAGAAGCTGAATTCTTCTCCTTCGGAACCAATGACCTGACACAGATGACTTTCGGTTTCTCACGTGACGACGCAGGCAAGTTCCTCGGCGATTACTACAAAAATAAAATTTATGAGTCAGATCCGTTTGCAAGACTCGACCAGAGCGGTGTAGGACAGCTCGTTCAGATGGCAGCAGACAAGGGTCGTCAGACTCGCTCTGATATCAAACTCGGTATCTGCGGAGAGCACGGCGGAGATCCTTCTTCTGTAGAGTTCTGCCACAAAGTAGGCCTTACTTATGTATCATGTTCGCCATTCCGCGTACCGATCGCAAGACTGGCAGCAGCACAGGCAGCTATCGCTGACAAATAATTCTAAATGATATCATATTCCCCCGCGACTTCTTTCGCGGGGGATAATTCTTAAACATTTCAAAGTATATTTCCTAATCATTTGTTTTTTTGAGAGATTATCTGTTATTTTTTCGGACATTTACATGTGCATTTGTTTATGTGTGTGGGCATTCATGTGCGCGCTTGCCTATGTGTGTGGACATTCATGTGTGCGCTTGCCTATGTGTGTGGGCATTTACATACGCATTCTCCCTAAATCCATGTATTTTTGTCTTGTGGGGAGAAAAAATAACAATTTATCAAGGAGATTTCTACCCCAAAATGCTATGGGAGCAATGTGGGGAGAAGAAAAACGCAAATTTGGTTTACATAAAACAAAAAACAACGATTTTTTCTACCTAAAAAGTGCTGTGAGAAAATTTAGGGAGAAAAGAAGGGCTAAAAGAGAGAAAAATTCTCCCCATAGTGACTAGCTATTAATATATGGGGTGAAAAACCAATTAGAAAAAATAAAAGACAGGAGGTAAGCGATACGAGAAGAAAAGTAGAACAATTGATAAAAGAAAAACAACAGTTATTAAGCAACTTGGAAAAGCAATTGCACACTTTTCCGGAGGGAACGCTGAAAATAAAAGAAAAACATGGAAAGACATATTTCTATCGGCAAGTAAAAAAGGCAAAAGGGAGGAAAGAGATCTACATTAAAAGGCAGGATGTTGATGTTGCGAGGCAACTGGCACAAAAAACATATTTACAGAAAGTGTGCAGAGTATTGGGGGAACAATTGCAGGCATTAAATGTCTTTGCAAGAACTTATAATGATACTGCAATCGAGCAAATCTATGATGAATTTCCGCATGAAAGAAAGCAACTGATAAAACCTCTTGCGGGAAGCGTTTGGCAAAAGTTAAAAGAGTGGAAGGAAGAAGTTTACGAACCGTACAACACTTATCCGGAATATAAAATTTACGAGACCGACAGAGGTGAGATGGTAAGGTCCAAATCGGAGGTAATCATTGCGAACCTGCTCTATCAATATAGAAAAGATATGGATTACAAATATGAGCGACCGCTGATTCTAAAGGAGAAAAACGGGAAAGAAATTACGGTCCATCCGGATTTTACACTAATAAGCAGGCGTACAGGAAATATCTATTACTATGAGCATGCGGGAAAAATCGATGATCCGAAATATGCGATGGATTTTGTAAAGAAAATCGAGTTGTATGTGGCTAATGATATATTGCAGGGAAGAAATCTGCTGATAACATACGAGACGGCGGGGGCTCCGTTGAGCGTCAATTGTGTGCGGAAAGTTGTGGAGATGTGTATATGAGTAATGTTTGCGCAACAGGGAATGGTGTGGTAGAATTCTACATAGTAAACAAAAAGGAGAATTATCATGATAAATCCTGCGATTGCAATGAAACTTATGGCGGCAAAGAATGCCTTTACCAATAATCATCCGAAATTCGTATCATTTCTTTCGGCGGTATTCGGAACCGGAGTTCCGGAGGATACTATTATTGAGATTACGGTGACAAAGCCGGGACAGGCACCGATTACATCAAACATAAAGGTGAAGCAGGAAGACTTAGAGCTGATGGAAACATTCAAAGAGATGGCGGGGATGAGATAATATGACAACATCAAAAGATAAACGAATAAAAAAATTTAAAAGAAAAAGAATATGGCCTTCGATTTTCGGGATGCTGTTTATGGTGTTTATCTCGATGATGTTGATTATCATTGTATTTGCTTTTTCTGTTACGGATATTGTGCAGCGAAAAGTAGTGAATGCAGAGATTCTTTCTGCCGAGGTGGCAGGTTTGTTTGAGGGTTACGGAACGGATGAAGAAACCGCGAATGCCATTCGGGAACGTGCAGCTGTTTATATTGAGGCGCTGGATGACGTGGAAGACGTTTATGTGACGGATAAGCAGGGTAACTGTGTTTGGTCCTGCTATGAGAACCGGCCGGATACTGATAAGATGGCAGAATTTGAATTTGATACGGGTTATTACAGTGTGCAACACAATATCATTATCGAAGAGGATGAGCTCGGAATTATTGAAGTCGATGACCGGGGAGCGCATTTGGCGGAAGACTTCTATGACAAAATCAACTTTGAGGAGCTTGGCAAGAGAGCGGAAGAGTCGGGTGATATACCGATGTACACAAGCGTGATGGATTTTTCACTGTGGTATGTGCTTGATGTAGATGGATACAGCGTTTATGTACTGAACAGTCTTCCGGTCTATCTCAGTGATTTGGTGGGCGTTGTTTCCATGGCTGTGGTTTTGGCAATGTTGATTGCTGTGTTTGCGCTGTACTACATAGTTTCGTTTGTCGGTGTCGTGCGCAGTGAGCATAGGACCTCCAGGATTATTTATACGGATATGATTACCGGCGGAAACAACTGGTTTTATTTTATCAAAAAGGGAACGCCGATTTTAAAGAAAAACCGGGGCAAAAAGAAGTATGCCATGATACATATGCGGATGTACAAGTACCGAAGCTTTTGTACGTGCTTTGGTGTGAGAAAAGGTGAAGAACTGTTGGAAAAGTTTTATCACGTGCTTCGCAGAAAAATGCGCAAAAAAGAGCTGGTTGCTTACCATGAGAACGCGGAGTTCGGACTTTTGCTTGCATATACCACGCGGGAAGAATTGGTACAGCGGATAGAAGCGCTGGAGCTTGCGGTTGAGCAGTCGATACCGAATATTAAGCTGTATTTCGGATATGGAATTTGTGAGATTGAGCCAAAGGAACATGATATCGAACAGCTTTACAACAATGCATTTACGGCATGTGAACTTCTTGAAGAAGATGCGGAGCGGAAGATCGCATTTTTTGACGAGGAGATGAACAAGCAAAGACTGTGGGAACGTAAAGTGGAAGATGACATGGAAAATGCGCTTGCTAATAAGGAGTTTAAGGTTTATCTGCAACCGAAAATCAGCGCTGCAGAAGAAAAGCTGGCAGGTGCGGAGGCGCTTGTGCGCTGGATTCATCCGAAGGATGGTTTTATTCCGCCGAACAAATTTATTCCGATTTTTGAAAAGAACGGCTTTATCTTGAAGTTGGATGACTATATGCTTGAGGAAGTGGCAAAGCAGCAGGCGGAATGGATATCGCAGGGACAGGAAATTGTTCCGATTTCCGTGAATGTTTCCAGAGCGCATTTTACGCGTGAGGATTTGGCAGAGCATATTTGTGAGATTGTTGACAAATATAACGTTCCGCATGACGTGATTGAACTGGAATTGACAGAGAGTGCATTCTTTGATGACAAGAAAGTCCTGCTCAATACGGTAAAGAAGTTGCGGGAGAGCGGATTTCCGGTTTCCATGGATGACTTCGGTGCCGGATATTCTTCGTTAAATTCGCTCAAAGAGCTTACCATTGATGTGCTGAAAATCGATGCAGATTTCTTCCGTAACGTGGAAGAAGTGGAACGCGGAATGCTTATTGTTTCCGAGGTTATCGATCTGGCGAAAAAACTCAATATGAAGATTGTGGCAGAGGGTATCGAGAGCAGAGATCAGGTAGATTTCCTTGTGCAACAGGAATGTGACCTCATTCAGGGCTATTTCTTTGCGAAGCCGATGCCGGTGGATGAATTTGTACAAAAATACAAACATAGTTGAAGAAAATCTGTCAATGCTATAAACTGTACAGGGGTAAAATTGCAGAATGCATAAAATGAGATTACCCGGGAGAAAAAAATGTTAGAACTTAAAAATATCAGCTATGAAGTAGACGGAAATAAAGAAATTATCAAAGATATCAGCGTAAAGATTGAGGATCATTTTGTGGCGATTACCGGACCGAACGGAGGCGGTAAGTCGACGCTGGCTAAGATTATTGCAGGTATCGTGACACCGACCGGTGGACAGATTCTTTTGGATGGAGAGGATATCACAGGTTTGAATATTACGGAGCGGGCAAAGAAAGGAATCAGCTTTGCGTTCCAGCAACCGGTGCATTTTAAAGGGCTTACGGTAAAAGATTTGATTACGATAGCAGCAGGAAAGCCGATGTCTGTTACGGAGATATGTCAGATTTTGTCGGAAGTGGGACTTTGCGCAAGAGAATATGTGAATCGTGAAATCAATAACAGCCTGTCCGGCGGCGAGTTGAAACGTATCGAGATAGCCATGATTAAGGCAAGGGGAACGAAGCTTTCCATTTTTGACGAACCGGAGGCCGGAATCGATCTTTGGAGTTTCAACAGTCTGATTAAAGTATTTGAGAAAATGCGTGACGAGATAAACGGAACGATTCTGATTATTTCCCATCAGGAACGTATTTTAAATATTGCGGACAAGATTATTGTGATTGCGGACGGCAAATTGGAGAATGTCGGAACCAAGGAAGAAGTTCTTCCGGGACTTCTTCACAAAGCAACGGCGTGCAGCACACTCGTAGAAAAGAATGAAAGGTAGGAACTGAAATGGACAGCATACAGAAGAATTTGCTTGCGCAGGTTGCAGACCTTCATGAAGTTCCGGAAGGAGCCTACAACATTCGTGCAAACGGAGCCGGGGTTTCCAGAAATACCACGGCCAATATTGATATTGTAACTAAAACGGACAAAGACGGTATTGATATCATTATCAAACCCGGGACCAAAAATGAAAGTGTACACATTCCGGTAGTGCTCAGCCAGAGCGGAATTCAGGAGAGTGTCTACAATGATTTTTATATCGGTGAGGATGCGGATGTGACGATTGTCGCGGGGTGTGGCATTCACAACTGCGGAGTGGACACATCCAAGCATGCGGGCATTCACACTTTCTATCTGGAAAAAAATGCTAAGGTGCGTTATGTGGAAAAACATTACGGGGAAGGCGACGGTAACGGAGAAAATATTATGGATCCGGTAACGATCGTGCACTTGGCTGAAAACGCGCATCTTGAGATGGAGACGACCCAAATCAAAGGAATTGATTCTACCATTCGCGTGACGAAGGGAGATCTTGCGGAAGGGGCTTTCCTGGAGGTGCGTGAAAAAATCATGACGCATGGAAAACAGTATGCGAAGACGGATTTTGCCATTGATATGAACGGTGAAAATTGTAAGTGCAATCTGATTTCCCGCTCGGTAGCCAAAGGCAACTCTAAGCAGGAGTTTTTCTCTGTGATGAACGGAAATGCAGCTTGCAGCGGTCACAGTGAATGTGATGCCATTATTATGGATGGGGCGTGTGTTACGGCGAGTCCTCAGCTCACGGCAAACAACATCGATGCGAATCTCATTCACGAGGCTGCCATCGGTAAAATTGCGGGAGAGCAATTGATTAAGCTCATGACCCTCGGGCTGACGGAGCAGGAAGCAGAAGAGCAGATTATTCAGGGATTTTTAAAATAATTGTCTGTAGGAGAACGAAATGAAGTTATATTTTGCGCCTATGGAAGGGATTACCGGCCTTGTATGCAGAAATGCGTACGAGGCTTGTTTTTCGGGAACCATAGATAAATACTTTGCGCCGTTTATTACGGCGACGACAACAAAAGAAATGTCGACAAAAGAATTGAGGGATATTCTTCCGGAGAAAAATGAAGGGATACCGCTTGTTCCGCAGATTCTGGCGAATCAGCCGGAGAGTTTTATAAGAACGGCGCAGCGCATCACAAGTCTCGGTTACCGGGAGATTAACCTGAATCTCGGGTGTCCTTCAAGGACTGTGGTCACAAAGAAAAAGGGTGCCGGTTTTTTGGAGTTTCCTCATAAGCTGGATGCTTTTTTGCAGGAGATATGCGAGTGGACGGAAAAGGAAGATGTGAAGTTTTCCGTTAAGACGAGACTGGGCATGCAGGATGAAGATGAGTTTTGGGAACTTTTGGAGATATATAACAGGCATCCGCTCCACGAACTGATTGTCCATCTGCGCACGCAGGATGATTATTATGTGAAGCCTGTTCGTGAAACGATGTTTCCGGAAATCATAGAAAAGAGCAAACATTCTCTCTGTTATAACGGTGATCTTTTTGATGAAAAAAGAATTAAAAAGTTTGCGGATGCTTACCCGCAGCAGGACAGAGTTATGATTGGGCGGGGACTTTTGATGCATCCGGGAATGTGTGTGGGGGAAGTGCAACATGATTGGAATAAAGAAGCTATGATTTCCGGGCAATCCGATGTAGATGCCTTCGGGGTTGCACGGGACAACCTATGGAATTTTCATGATGCAGTGTATGAAGGATACCGGAATTACATACAGGGAGAAAAAAATGTCCTGTTTAAGATGAAAGAACTTTGGGCCTATATGAAGGTGAACTTTGATGAAGACGAGACGGTAGTAAAGAAAAGTCTGAAGCAGATTCGCAAAAGCCAAAGCTGTGCGGATTACGAAATGGCTGTGAGGCAACTTCGCAGCATGTGATTCGGTGATTCGCGTTTTGCGCCGTGGGCATATATCATAAAACAGATAAAAAATACCCAAGATTTTACGGAATCTTGGGTATTTTAGTCGCATTATTTTATATAGATTCAGACAAGCAAGTCTTTACATGCTCTGCTTTCTGGATATAGCAAACAGTGCTTTGCAAACTGCTGTGCAGAGAACTGCGGCTACGATGGCTTCCGGAATGCCGTTGGCTGCGATGATGCCGAGAATGACACCGTACACAGCATCGACAGCGATCTCTTTTACGGTTGCAAATTCATTGGCAAAGCATACATAAATTAAATTCATAACAAGGAGTGTGTTGGTGAATGCACCTGCCACACCTGCAACAGGAAGTGCAAGGAAGTCGCTTCCTTTTTTGCTTTTTAAAAGCTTTTTGATTCCTATGTACACGAAATAAGGAACCACGCCTACGAGAATACGCGGCACAAAACAGATAACAACGGACCAGAAGTTACCGCCGATTTCACCGAGGGAATAGAACGGCGAAAATGCAAAAGAAAGAAGACTCGGATTAAAGGTATTGTTAATCAGTGATGTTGCACCGAACACAAAACCTAAGAAACCGCCTTTCTTAGGGCCGAGAACTATGGAACCGATGATAACCGGAACGTGGATTAAGGTTGCTTTGATGAGTACCAGGTTGATATAACCCAGAAACGGCACGAATGCCATCAGAATGATGATTGCCGTGAACAGTGCGGTCAGCACCATGTCACGATTTTTTGTGTTTTTAGACATATTTACCTCCTGCTTTCGTTCCTTAAATTTTCTTTCGGGTTGTCTTGCGGGAGAAGTCCGAAAGAAGGATACGATGCGTCTGTGTCTGTAATCCGGGGACGGGTATCATGACCGGTCTGCAAGAGTTGGTGGGCAACTTTTGAGAAGGCTTCCTGCAAATGTCAGGTGCCGCAGTATATCCGTGTGCGGAGAACAGATTTTTCCCGAACTCATAATATCACAGAACCCGGGGACATACAACTTTTTTGTTGCAATATCCGATATTTTCAAATAGACCGGCACTTTAGAATGTGTTATACTAAAACATAATGGGCAAAAAATGACCTGGAGGTGAGAGTATGCGGTTTATTTATAAGACTGACAATGGAAAATTATCAATGCTGAATGACTTTGAACCGGATGTGTGGGTGAATCTTGTCTCGCCCGACATGGATGAGATTGTGGAGACGGCCAAGCAGTACGGAATTGATGTCAATGACATGAAAGCCGCGCTCGATGATGAGGAGAGCTCCCGTGTGCAGTTGGAAGACGGATATACGATGATTCTTGTGGATATTCCGTCTGCAGAGGTTCGTAATGAACAAAATGCATATACGACAATTCCGCTGGGCATTTTGCTGGTGAAAAATGCGATTATTACCGTGTGCGGCAAGGAAACGCCGATCCTCACACATTTTTCGAATAATCTGATGCGCGGTTTTTCCACAAAGAAAAAAATGCGTTTTGTGTATCAGATACTGCTCCGTACAACCAATTTGTACCAGGCGGATCTTCGCGTTATCGATAAACGAAGAGAAGAAATTGAGCACAGAATCAGTGTGGATGATACAGAAGATACCGATTTGATCCATCTTCATGAGCTGGAAACCAACCTTGTCTTCTTCGCGACATCCCTTTCTGCCAACCGGATTGTACTTGAGCGCCTGACCCGCTATGAGAGAATCGAGCAGTATCCGGAGGATAAGGAACTTTTGGATGATGTTATTGTCGAGAACCGGCAGGCGATTGAAATGACCAATATTTATCGTGATATCATTCACGGTGCCCGTGATCTCGTGTCTACGGTCCTGAATAACCGTTTGAACAATGCCATGAAACTGCTCACCTGTGTGACGCTTGTCATGGCGATTCCGACGATTATTTCCGGAATTTACGGTATGAACGTGAGCGCGCAGTGGATGCCTCTTTCACAGACACCGTACGGGTTTTATATTATTTGCGGACTGATTGCTTCCATTTGCGGATTGGCGTTGCTGATATTGAAGAAAAAGAAGATGCTGTAGGAATATATGAAGAGAAAAAACATTTTAGAATCGAGAAGAGCACTGAAGAGATTGTGCTTTCTGATGGGATTGCTTTTGGCGGCGATATTCTTGGCCAGTATGGTGTATTTCCGCTACAAAATCAGAGAGAGTGCAGAATTGGTAGATTCTTTGGAGTATCACACATATGACAAATATTATGTGATTATTACCGACAACCGCAAAAACTCCTTTTGGCAGAGCGTCCGGGAGGGGGCAGCAGAGGCAGGCGGCGACAGCGGCGTGTTTGTGGAGATGTTCGGTGAAAATCTGAGTGTGGACTATGACAAAGAAGAGCTGATGAAAATTGCCATTGATGCCAAGGTTGACGGTATTATTGTGGAGGCGGAGGAATCCGCGTACATGAAGGAGTGTATTCGCAGGGCCGATGAGGCGGGGATACCGGTTGTGACAGCACTCAGTGACAGTCCTGAAAGTCTGCGTCAGAGTTATGTGGGAATCAATAACTATAATCTGGGCAGGGAATATGGAAATCAGATTTGTGAAATCGCTGAGAAAAAGGAACAGGACGCGTATCGCGTGCTTGTTCTTTTGGATGCGGAGAAAGAGGGAAGCGGTCAGAATATTGTAATCAGCGCCATGCAGGAAATGATCCGATCAAGGAAGATGGAGGATTCTGTTGCTGTGGAAACCGCCCAGATAGAAGGTGGTTCCATGTTTGCGGCGGAGGAATCTATCCGTGATATTTTTATGCAGTCGGAGCAGCTTCCGGATATGATTGTCTGTCTGAATGAACAAAATACGACCTGTGTATATCAGACTGTGGTAGATTATAATAAAGTAGGACAAGTGGAAATTGTCGGATATTACGAGTCGGAAACGATACGGTCGGCGATCGAAAAAGAAATCATTTATGCAACCATATCTATTGATGCCAAGCAGATGGGGAAATATTGTGTGGATGCACTGAATGAATATATTGAAAATGGGCGTGTCAGTGATTATTACGATGTGGATACGTCGCTGATCAATGCGGAGACATTTGCATCTTCCGGGGAAGGAGGCGCAAATGAAGAAGATCGGTAGATATATTGCAAATCTTTCCATCCGGACCAAGTTTGTCATCATGTTCATTGCTACATCCATGATTCTTTTGTTTGTAAACACTTTTATGTATTACAACATTAACAAAATAACCTTCCGTCTGGATGAGATTTATATCAGTAACGTTAAGCTTAACACGACAGCCGATGTTTTGGCGGATGTGCAGGAGAGTATGACAGAATATCTCAACACAAAGACGACGGATGCCATGGAGGAGTATTACCGCAGTGAGGAGGAGTTCTCGGAACTGATTCGGGAGCTGGAGGATCAAACTACGGATAATAACCTTAAGCTGATGGAGCGCAATATCCGCTATATGTCAGAAAGTTACCTGGAGCTGACGGGTAAAACTATTGAGGCAAAGCGCGGCCGGAATGTAGAAAAATATAAAGAGTATTATGAGGAAGCCGGTGAACTGTATTCCTATCTGGAGACGTATCTGTTCAGTTTGAACAGCGAAAAATTCAGGATTAATACACAGAGTTATGAAGTGCTTTCCTCTTCCATGCAATATTTGGAGTGGATCAGTATTACTATTTTTGTAATCATCGGTGTGTTTAATGTGCTTCTTGTGGCGCTTGTCACAGGGTCTATCACAAGACCGCTTTTGGAACTTTCGGAAGTGGCAGGGCAGGTAGCGAAAGGTAACCTTGATGTGGAGGTTGTCCCGGTTCATTCTGAGGATGAGGTGGGTGTCGTTACGACCGCATTTAACCGGATGATAGTCAGCATTCGTGAATACATCGCCCGGATCCGTGAGAGTATGGAAAAAGAGCGTGACATGAAGGAGAAAGAGCTTCTGATGGAAGCGCATTTAAAAGATGCACAGTTAAAATATCTGCAGGCGCAGATCAATCCGCATTTTCTGTTTAATACCCTGAATGCGGGTGCTCAGCTTGCCATGATGGAGAGTGCGGACAGAACTTATGATTACATACAGAATATGGCTGCATTTTTCCGCTATAACATAAAAAAAGACAATGATGTGGTATCACTTGCGGATGAGATACGGCTGGTTGATAACTACATCTACATATTAAACGTCAGATTTTCGGGGGAAATACATTTTTCCAAGGAAGTGGACGAAAAGCTTTTGCACATAAAAGTGCCGAGTATGATTTTGCAGCCGATTGTAGAAAACAGTGTCAATTACGGAATCCGTGACATCGATTGGGAAGGAAAAATCACCTTAAGCATTCAAAGAGAAGGGGACAGAGTTTGTATTGCTGTTACGGATAACGGGGCGGGGATTGAGTCGTCAAGATTGGAAGAAATCCGGACGGGCCGTGCCCAGTCGGAAGGGAACGCTGCCGATTCCAACGGTGTCGGTCTGAATAATGTGATGGAGAGACTTCATCTGTTCTTTGGAGAACAGGATACGTTTGAAATTGTAAGTGAAGGCATAGGGAAAGGGACGAGAGTTTGTATTACGGTCCCTTTTGAAGATATGTAAGTTTAAAAGTGTGTGACAGGGAAGGAATCCGCTATGTATAAAATAATGCTGGCTGATGACGAAGGGATTGTAATCGATTCCCTTCAGTTTATATTGAAAAAAGAATTCGGTGATGACTGCATGATAGAGTCGGCGAAGACCGGACGCAGTGTGATTGAACTTGCGGAAAACTTCCGGCCGGAT
>JAFTVQ010000199.1 GCA_017461865.1 Lachnospiraceae bacterium
ACGACATAGCCCCCGACACCTCCGATGCCGAACACTGCCACTCTTTTTTCTGCAAGACTGCTTATCTGTGGTTCCCCGAGCAGCATCGCACTTCTCTCAAACTGTTCCTTCATAAAACAATTCTCCTTCATCCGCCATAACAGGCTCCAATACATCCGTCTCTTTTCCCGCCATCTCCGGTTCACACGCTACCGCCCATGCATAATCCTCATCTATCACACCCTGCCAGAGATGATATTCCTGTGCATCCGCCGTTTCTTTTCCTTCCATTTTCCGCACCAAAACAGAAAGCATCTGACCGATTCCCCTGCCTGTCAGCTTCGCCGCTGCCTCCTTCGAAGCCCAGATCCGTGCAAACGTTCTCTCACGCAGCGTTTCATCTTCCCCGCACATCTCCATGCACGTCTGCTCCTCCTCAGAAAAGAAGCGGCGCAGAAGACTCTCTCTGACCCTTGTTTTCACTTGGATATCAGCCCCCACCTCAAAATCTGCCATAACACAAATCACATAGTTTCCGGAATGTGAAAGATTAAAAAAAATTCTGTTTTCCGTATCCTCCGGCCATATGAACTCCGGCTTTCCTCTCATTCCTTCCGCAATTCCCGGAACCTCCTGCGGATATTCTTTCACATTTTGCGCATAGCCAAAAGAGTTAGCATTTGCTAACTCTTTTATTTTTTCCGTTCTGTACTTTTTATACGCATATTCCAGCAGAAGTCCGGCTGCAATACACCTTGCTTTATCAGCCGGCATTTGCAATACATCTGCTTTTTCCTGCCTATCCTGCGACGAACGCGCATAGCAATATGCAAAACGCGCTTCATCCTGCAGCGGCAAAATATTGACTGCATAAAGTCGTATCATAATTTACTCCGTAAGACCTACGCCTTCTTCCTCTGTCTCCTGTGCAACAATGGCAATACCAAGTTCCTCAAGCTGCACATCATCCACTACATTCGGAGCCTCTGACATCAGACAGGAAGCATCTTTTACCTTCGGGAACGCCATAACCTCACGGATACTTTCGGCTTTTACAAGGAGCATCACCATACGGTCAAGTCCGTAAGCAAGGCCTGCATGAGGCGGAACACCGTATTTGAATGCGGAAAGAAGGAATCCGAAACGGTCCCAGGCTTCTTCCTTCTGAATACCGATCACCTCAAACATCTTCTCCTGCACGTCATCCTGATGGATTCTGACAGAACCGCCGCCGAGCTCCACGCCGTTTAACACGATATCGTACGCTTTCGCGCGCACACGTCCCGGATCGGAATCAATATACTGCCAATCCTCCTCCATAGGCATGGTAAACGGATGGTGAACCGCTACAAAACGGTTGTCATCCTCATCCCACTCAAGAAGCGGGAATTCTGTTACCCAGAGGAAATTAAATTTATTGTCATCAATCAAATCAAGTTTCTTCGCAAGATCGATACGGAGTGCACCGAGCACATTCCAAACGATCTTATTCTTATCTGCTGCAAAGAGAAGTAAATCTCCCGGCTCACCTGCCATCGCAGACACAAGATTTGCAAGTTCTTCTTCCGTCATAAACTTGGCAAACGATGATTTATAGCTGCCATCCGGAAGCACTGCAAGGTACGCAAGACCTTTCGCGCCGTTACCTTTGGCTGCATCCACAAGTGCATCAATCTGCTTTCTCGGCATTTCCGCCTGACCTTTTGCATTGATACCACGCACGGAACCGCCGTTTTCAAGAGCCCCCGTAAATACACCGAAGCCGCATCCTTTGACTACTTCGGACACGTCTACAAGCTCCATGCCGAAACGTGTGTCCGGCTTATCGGAACCAAAACGGTCCATCGCTTCCTGCCAAGGCATTCTCGGAAGCGGAAGCTGCACATCAAGCCCGATGGCTTCTTTGCACACATGCTGAATCAGTCTTTCGTTTACATCAATAACATCCTCTTCATCCACGAAAGAAAGTTCCATATCAATCTGTGTAAACTCCGGCTGTCTGTCCGCACGCAGGTCCTCGTCACGGAAACATTTTGCTATCTGGATATAACGGTCATATCCGGAACACATGAGAAGCTGTTTAAACAGCTGTGGTGACTGCGGAAGTGCATAAAAATTCCCCGGATGCACACGGCTCGGCACAAGATAATCTCTTGCCCCTTCCGGTGTTGACTTATTTAAAATCGGTGTTTCAATCTCCAAAAATCCTTCTTTTGCCATAAACGCACGTACTTCCGTGCAGATTTTGCTTCGAAGGATAAGGTTGCGCTGAAGATCCGGTCTGCGAAGATCCAGGTATCTGTATTTTAAGCGCATCTCCTCTTTTGTCTTACTGTTTTCCTCAATCGGAAACGGCGGTGTCTCTGCCTCAGAAAGAATACGAATCTGCTCTGCAATAATCTCGATGTCACCCGTTGCCAGATTTTCATTGACTGCGCCGGCTCTCTTCTCTACTTTACCGACTACCGCCACCACGAACTCGCTTCTGAGCTTCTCCGCTTTTGCAAAGTTTTCACTGCCGCATTTATCTTCTTCAAAAATCAGCTGCAAAATACCGCTTCTGTCGCGAAGATCCACAAAGATGATTCCGCCTTTGTTTCTCTGTTTTGCAACCCAACCCATCACAGTGACGGTCTCTCCGACATTTGCCGCAGACACTTCCGTACATCTGTGGGTTCTCTTTAATCCCTGCATTGATTCTGCCATGTCTAAATCCTCCTAGTTTTTCAAGGCTTCTCTGTAGAAGTCCTTAAACTCCGTATATCCTTCTTTGGTAAGCTGTTCTTTCTGGAACTTTTTATTTTTATTCATGCGTACCAAAAGCACCTGCCAACCCTCTTTGCGAAGCTGCTGTGCTTCTTTGATAACATCTGAAAGTTGCTCACCTGCAATTCCTTTCTCCACAAGGAATGCAACCTTTTCACCGCTGCCCGGAACCTTAAATCCCTGATCCATGAGAATGGTGATAATACGTTCAAATCCGATAGAGAAACCACACGCCGGTGTATCTTTCCCCGTGAATTTGCCGACCATCTTGTCGTATCTTCCGCCGCCGGCTACACTGCTGCCGAAATCCGGCATCTCAATTTCAAAGATAGTACCTGTATAATAAGACATACCGCGCACAAGTGTCGGATCAAATACGATTTCAA
>JAFTVQ010000200.1 GCA_017461865.1 Lachnospiraceae bacterium
TCAAGGTTTGATAAAGGCTCATCCATAAGGAATACCTTAGGATTACGAACGATAGCACGACCCATAGCAACACGCTGTCTCTGACCACCGGATAAAGCTCTCGGTTTACGGTCAAGAAGTGGAGTTAAGTCAAGGATCTTAGCTGCCTCTTTAACCATTTTGTCAATTTCCTCTTTCGGAACTTTTCTTAATTTAAGACCGAAAGCCATGTTATCATATACTGTCATATGTGGATAAAGAGCGTAACTCTGGAATACCATCGCGATATCTCTGTCTTTTGGTTCCACATCGTTTACTAATTTTTCTCCGATTCTTAATTCACCGGAAGAAATATCTTCAAGACCTGCGATCATACGAAGTGTAGTAGATTTACCACAACCTGAAGGTCCTACGAAGATGATAAATTCCTGGTCAGCAATTTCAAGATTGAAATCTTTAACTGCTTCAAATCCGTTAGGATATACTTTACATACGTTTTTTAATGATAAGTTAGCCATTAAATCTTCCTCCTAAATTATGTTTGGCGAGACCGCCATCTATGAATTAGTATATATGAAAGCTCGTTTTTTTCCTATGCCACAAGTACACAAATATTTTATTTATTCTTATACATGTTGCCTAATCATTATGAAATTTTTGTAAAATTCCTACAAACAGCTTTCCATCGGTGTATAAATGATACCGTTTTCTTCCGTTACTTTATCCGTATCCCGAAAACCCACCGCATGGTAGAAATCTACAGCAAAAGGTGCAGCATTGACCGTGATTGTACTCCTGCGTCCTTCGTATTTTACGTGGTCTTTCATGACCTCTATCAACTTTCTTCCAATCCCCTGTCTGTGATACTCATCCGACACAAACAAGAGTGAAATATGATTTATGCTCCGCAAAGAAATCATTCCAACCATCTCATCCCCGATAAAAGCCGCATATACAGGATATTCCCCCATAATGAACAGCTTCTTCAGCCGTTGGTCCGAAATAAAATCCAGAAAACTGCGTATGCCCTCTTCCGTATATTCCCCGGCTTCAAATCGCAAAAATACTTTCCAGGCAAGAGCCATGGCCGTATCCCATTCTTCTGCTTTCAAGTAGCGTATGTCTGTCTCTGTCATTTTCCTGCCTCTTATTTCGGAATGGTTACGGAAATAAATTGTTTTTTATCTCCGCTGAACTCATATATTTTCACTTCGTTTGTCTCATCATACTGATAGTCATCGACAATCAGCAAGTAGGTAAAAGTTCCTTCCGTACCTTCCGGAATATAATTTTGTATCGGATATTCGTTCATATCATTTCCATAGTATCTGATCCGATAACAACTCAAATCTGATCCCTTCCCGTTTTTTGCATCGATTGTCAGATAAGAAAGAGGATCCGAATAATTATTTTTTATTTTGAGTTCAACAAGATAATAATGATCATCTTTATTTACATAAATATCCTGTTCCTTTATGACCGGATCGTCACATGCTATCTCCGTAATTTCTGCCCCGGTATACTCAAATTCTTTTGTTCTGCGGTCATCATCTTTGGTTTCTGAAGCGTAACCGACACAAATAAATATTTCCAGAACCAATACAAGAATTAAAATGCTGTTGATTCCGAACACCTTAAACAGCTTGGAAAGCAACTTGATAATTAAAGAAAGAATTGTACTGAGTCCATGCATTATCTTGTCACCTCCAATCCGTCGATACAAAAGATTTCGCGAAGTGCGCCGGACCGGTAATTTTCTCTGTCATAATCCGCACTCGTAATATGCAGGCGTTTGATATCATCTTTTTTTACAAAGTAATACAATATTCCCTGTTTGTGTTCAAATTTTTCACCCAGTCCCATTTCGTCCGCTTGTTCGTAATTTTCGATTCCTTTTACCTTCCGTATACTGTATTCACTGACCGGTTTTAAAAAATGGCCGCTGACTGTCTCCAAATACGGAGTCAGACGAATCTCATGAAAAGAATCATAATCGATTCCTTCTCCGCCGAGGAAAGTGCGTTCAATACGGTAGGATAAAACAATGGCTTCATATTGATCCGGGAGATTAAACGCCGGATCCTCATCCACCGTCAAAGACTCAATGGTTATTTCGTATAAATTACTGTCCGCACGATATTCTATTGTATCCTCCTGCGTCAAATTCCTGACCGCCAACTCCTCCTGCACGGTCAGTTCTTTATGTACCTGATTCTGCGATATGAAAAGGAAAATTGCGGTTCCTGCTCCCACAAGGACAATCGCCGCAACAAGCATCACGGTAAGGACCGGATTGGATTTCTTTTTCTTTTCCGGCTTCGCATAATCAGAAGAAGACTCCGGCTCACGGCGCGGCGCCGGTTCCGGTTGTGCATAAGTTTCTGTGTACTCTTCCTGTGCATAGGTCGCTGTATATCCTTCCTGCGCACTGTCTGTATGTACGTGACTTCCTTCCACATCACAATTCACATTTTGCGACGTCTCCATCTCAGGCGGACGCATATAATTTCCGCATTTCGGACAAACGCCGCTGTATAATTCATAATCAAATCTCTTTTTACAATCAACGCATCTGACTTTCATAGGCAGCTCCTTTAAGTTTTTTTCTAAATACAAATATACTATATGCATCTTATTTTGTGCAAGAATGATATACTAACTCCTTTCATTTGTCGTAAATATTCCGGCTATCTGCTTTTTAATGTCTTTTATATTTAAATAATGCCCCTCCGCTTCATATGTCAAAATAAGGTTTTTCCCGGAATAAATCCCGTTTTTTCGATATTCTTCAAGTTTGGCAAGATTGTTCTCCCGATACTCTCCGTCATCCAAAAGTCCGAGATGTTCATGATATATAATTTCTCTTGTACTTACTTTCAGTAATGTAAAATCCGGATATTTCTTTTTACCATTTTGTAGTACCAATTCCGCTTCATATCGATAAGGTATCCCCATTTCATAATACATATCTGCCAGCATCACTTCTGATTTAGAACGCACACGTTCATCTTTTTTCGTCGAATAAACCCTTTGTTCCGGGTAATATGGATTCGTGCTATAACTTTCCTTTTCCCATGCTTCTGCAAAAATTTCATCCGGAATGACATATGGCGTCACTAAGTTTTTTCGGTAAATATTCATGTCTGAATATACTTGTTCCAATTCCTCTGCTCTGTGACGCATAAGATATTTGTTAATGTCTGCTATTTCCATACAGACTTTTTTATATAGTTTCTGTACATAATCTTTTTGTGCCAGTTGATACGGCAGTTCTTCTTCCTTTTTTGAAATATATGTTCCACAGGTGTCCTGAGGATTTGTTATATGATAATAACGCGGAATACCTTTATTATTACATACTCTCAACTTTCCTTCCGGCAAACTTTTCATCTCTTTTTCTATTATTTTCTTTAAGCTTTCCAGATATTCTTTTCTTTTTATCATTTGATAATGTAATAAATTGATTTAAAAATTGATATTTTCTAGGATAAAACAAGAAAATGACTTGATTTTTATCCTATCGCCGGCGCCCGGAACAATCTTCGGTGCTTGAAAGCAATTTTTCAGTGCCCGAGACAATCTTCGCCCGCAACACCGCCGATAGGAATATGATTTAAAATGTTATAGAAATGTCATAAAATATAATATCTACAAAAATTTACGAGAACAATCCCGCAAAAAATTCCTTAACGGAATCTACAATTTGGGTAAAAAATCCGCTGACTACATTTTTTCCCACTTCTTTCTTAATGGCATCGGCATCCATGTCCTTTAAGTTATTTAAGAAGTCTGTTCCGAACTGGCTGTAAAGATCCTCTGCCTGCTCGAGAAGCATCTGCGGATCCAGGCCCAATTCATTGATTTTCATCATAATATCAACGATCTGCTGTACCTGATCTTCCGGAAGCTTGACACCGAACTTTTCTTCCCCTTCTGCGATAACGGCACGGATATCTTCCTCCGTATCCAGACCGCCTGCTGCCACTTTCGCCTTCACAAACGCAATCAGTTCTTCAATCTGTGCACTGTCACCACCGGTTAACTTTGCCACCTCATCGGCAATCTCCCCTGTTGTAATCAGCTCATCCATGGCCGTGTCGAGTGTTTCTTCCGTCACTTCGGTTCCCGACATTGCTTCATAGCCTTTGATGGCACCGATCAGTGCTGCGGTACCTGAAATAGACGTCGGTGCTGCAACCAGGATTTCCGCATCGGATACCCCTGCGGTAAGCAGAGCGTTGCGATACATTCCCGTTGTACAGTAATTAATATTTTTAGTCGTGACAAGTACACCGTGTCCGCTTTCCTTCGGAGTAATCAGCACGCTGGATAAAGATTTTGTCCCGATTACGGATGCGTCCATGTATGACCCTAAATACTGATGTTCCATTTCATTGGTAATGGTGATTACCTTATAGCCTGCTACATCCTCCTCCGTGATTTCCATCAAGGAAAGAACCGTAGCTCTCTGCTCTGCGGAAAGATCCGCGCCAAGCGCAAGAATCGGCGTAGACGCGTCAATATTTACTATTTTATCCGGATCAATCACGTCCTTTTCCGTAGCCTTTGCTTCTGTCAGCATTACGGGTGCTGTAAGCAACATTGCGAATGCCAATACATAAACTAATATTTTTTTCATATTATTTACCTCCCTGAATTTCCATAGCAACTTTTTCGATCCAGCTGTAAATGTCTTCTCTCGCTGTATCTTTTACCTTTTCAAAGAGTAATTCATGTCTCGCACCCTGATATAATTTGAGCGTTACTTTTGTAAGATCCAAATTCAGATACTCGTCATATAACTGTTTTGGTGCAAGACCTTTTGCTCCCACCGGATCCTCTGTTCCTGATACGATCAGGATAGGAAGTTTTTTCGGTATTTTGTGCAGAATTTCTTTTTCCTGCATACGATATGCCAACTCAAAAAGTGTCTGATAACCGTTAACGGTAAAGCGGAAGCCGGTACAAAGCGGATCACCGGCATATTTTTCTATTTCATCCTCGTCCGTAGTAAGCCAGTCATGCTCTGTTTTGGCATTTTTGATACCACTCATGTAAGACTTTCTGGAGATGTCATGCAACAGACCTACTACTTCCTTCGGACCTTTTACTTTCTCCATTATTTTTGCCAGACATTTCCCGAAATTCAGCTCGGCTTTTGTCGGTGTTCCCGTCCCGCTGAGAATGGCTCCTCTGATTCCCGTTCCGTACCTTGCAATGTAATTGCGCACGATAAAAGATCCCATGCTGTGCCCGAAAATAATATACGGAACAGTCGGATATTTTTCTTCCGTTATCTTTTTCAAACGATGCACATCTCTTACAACGACTGTCGCCGGATCATGTTCACAAAAGTAACCGTAGGTACCCCCGTCCGGGACTGTTTTTCCGTGTCCCAGATGGTCTTCACCTACTACTAATATTCCTCTCTGAGCCAGATAAGAGGCAAACTCCTCGTATCTTCCCATGTGATCATTCATCCCGTGAATAATCTGCAAAATGCACAACGGCGGTTCCTCCGGAATCCAGCTGCAGGCATAAATTTTCGACTTCCCGTCCCGGGAATCAAATGTAAATTCTTCTTTTCTCATATTAGCAGATCTCCGCTCCTGCAGGCATCGGTTTTTCCGGAGTCATAAGTGCAAGGTTACCTTCTGCATCCTCTGCACAAAGAAGCATACCTTCACTGAGAACACCTGCCAGTTTTGCAGGTTTTAAGTTTACTAAAACCATAACTTTTTTGCCTACCATCTCTTCCGGTGTATAGTGCGCCTTAATTCCTGAGACAATCTGTTTCACACTGCTTCCGATCTTTACCTGTGAACAGAGAAGCTTTTTACTCTTCGGAACTTCCTCGCAGGCAATGATTTCACCGACCTGGAACTGCATTTTTCCGAAATCGTCGAATGTAATTTCTTCCTTCGGCTCAATATCAATCACATCTTCTTCCTCCGCAGGCTCTTCTGTAATACCCGCTTCGGCTTTTCTCTTTTCAAACATCTCATCCGCTTTTGCCACAATCTCTGCCATGTCCAGTCTTGCAAAAAGAATTTCCGGCTTCTCTGTTACTTTGTTTCCGTTTTCATATAAACCGAATGTCTCCAAAGTCTCAAAATCGCGGATTTTTGTATTTAATTGTGCTACTACCTTATCCGCTGTTTCAGGCATAAACGGTGCAAGAAGCGATGCTCCGATGGTGATACTCTCCACAAGATTGTAAAGAACCGTCGCAAGGCGGTCTTTCTTTGCCTCGTCCTTTGCAAGTACCCATGGCTCTGTCTCATCAATATATTTGTTGCAGCGTTTAAACAGCGCAAAAATTTCCGTAATGGCATCTGCCACACGAAGATCATCCATTTTCTTCACCGCACGTGCATACGTTCCTGTCACAACAGCCTTCAAATCTGCATCGATGGCTGCCTGTGCCACGTCGTCGCTTTCACCTTTGTTTTCCACAACGCCGCCGAAATATTTATTGCTCATGGAAATTGTACGGTTTACAAGGTTTCCGAGTGTATTTGCAAGATCGGAATTTAAGCGTTCTACCATAAGCTCCCAGCTGATGACACCGTCGTTTTCAAACGGCATCTCATGAAGCACAAAATAACGAACCGCATCCACCCCGAAGAAATCCACAAGGTCTTCCGCATAAATAACATTGCCTTTGGATTTACTCATCTTACCGTCACCCTGAAGAAGCCAAGGATGACCGAAAATCTGCTTCGGAAGTTCCTCGCCGAGTGCCATCAGGAAAATCGGCCAGTAAATCGTATGGAAACGGATAATGTCTTTTCCGATCAAATGCAGATCCGCCGGCCATAACTGTCCGTACTGCTCTGTTTTGTTACCGTCCGCATCGTATCCGATACCGGTGATGTAATTGGTCAATGCATCAAGCCATACATAAACAACATGTCTGTCGTCAAAATCTACCGGAATACCCCATTTGAACGAGGTACGTGAAACGCAGAGATCCTGAAGTCCCGGAAGAAGGAAATTGTTCATCATTTCATTTTTTCGGCTCACCGGCTGAATAAATTCCGGATGAGAATTGATATGCTCAATCAGTCTGTCCGCATATTTGCTCATCTTGAAGAAATAAGCTTCCTCTTTTGCCGGCTTACACTCACGTCCGCAGTCCGGGCATTTGCCGTCTTCAAGCTGTGATTCGGTCCAGAAAGACTCACAAGGTGTACAATACATTCCTTCGTACGCACCTTTGTAAATATCGCCCTGATCATAAAGCTTTTTGAAAATCTTTTGTACCTGTTTTTCATGGTAATCGTCTGTCGTACGGATAAATTTGTCGTAAGAAGTACCCAGCATATCACAGATGTCCTGAATCTGCTTTGCCACACCGTCAACAAACTCCTTCGGTGTCACTCCTGCTTCCTGTGCCTTAAGCTCAATCTTCTGTCCGTGCTCATCGGTTCCTGTCTGGAAAAATACATCGTACCCGTCCGCACGTTTAAAACGTGCAATACTGTCCGCAAGCACAATTTCATAACTGTTTCCGATGTGTGGTTTGCCTGATGTATAGGCAATGGCTGTTGTCATGTAATACTTTCCTTTGTTTGTCATAGCTACCTCCGTTTATACCGGTTTGTCACCGCTTATTTTTATTATATCCCAGAAAAAGAAAACGCCTTCTAAGCCCTAAGGCTCAGAAGACGATATTATCGTGGTACCACTTCTTTTTATCTCTGCCTCACGGCAGAAACCTCTCAAAGTACTTCCGGGCAACAACCCGCTCATACTTCTCCGCTATAACAGGCGGAACCTGTCGCAGCCTAACGAATACTTCGGTCGGTGCGCTGCTCAGAAGCCATCTTCGATCTGTCCGCCATTCATCCCTCCCAGCGAATCCGCTACGCGGAAACAGGATGTTCTCTGGAAATTTAAAACAGACGTACTCTCTTCTTCACTGCGTTTTCTTTTCTGTTTCAAGTTAAAGACAGCGTAACACTTTGAGGCCCAAATGTCAATGAAACTCTTTTCTTTCTTCTTTTCCTGGGATATACTGGAAGATATTATGAATATCATAGGAACTTTTATAACGGAGGAAAAAAATGAAAAAACAATTTTCTTTTCTTTTGGCAATTGTTATTGTCATGTCTCATGTCATTTTGAATGTACCGGTTAACATTTCCGCAGAACAAGTCCCGACAGAAGACTTTACTGTGGTGGATGGTGTTTTGTCCGCCTATAGCGGACCGGGTGGTCACGTAATCATTCCTGACAACATTACTTCCATCAGCGCAAATACTTTTTTAAACCGTACCGACATTACATCAGTCTCATTCCCACAGGGACTTAAATC
>JAFTVQ010000201.1 GCA_017461865.1 Lachnospiraceae bacterium
AGCACATCCAAAATCGTAGTGACCGCACACACGATAACAACCATTGCAATCACCAGATGGGAACTCAGCATAATATCAAAAAAGTCTTTCACATTCAACAACTGAACAATCACCGACACGGTAAAATTGAGAATTGCGGCAAATGCAATCGCCAGATAAAATTTCTGATAACGTTTCTTTTGCACGAGATTAATATAAACAAGATAAGGATACGGCAAAAGCATAACCACAAGAAATCCCACTGCGGATGCAATTGACATATTCGGCAGGAAAAACTGGCGGATTCTCGAATTGCAAAACAACCATAAAGATGCCAAAAACAATCCGTGCCCGAGATAGGCGATATCCATATCCATTTTGTAAAGCCGGCGCAACACAGCGCTGTATGCAATGGTAATAAGGCTGAGTATCAGCATAAAAAGTGAGACAATAGCAACCAACATGTATCTGCTAAGGAACATTCCCCAGATATTATCCCTGTCCCCCATATATACTTCATTTAATATACCGCTGTAAATGGATTCGCTGACAGTCTCAATGGCCAATACCTGTCCGGCATCTTCCTCTGTAACCGGAAAGAACACATACGCGCTGGCACTGTTGATACCGAACGGTCTCGTATCCTTTGTTGTATATTCCTTGCGCAGCTCATCCCCTACATAAATTTTCATATCCTGCATGGACGCGCGGGCACACATCCATATATCTTTCTGATCCGCCGGCAAAGTCGTCTCTATGCGGACAACCTCTCCTTTTCCCGCATCACACTCTCCCGGAAGCGTAACTGTTTCAAATGTCCCGTCCGGAAGCACTCTTTCCCACTCTGCCTCAAAAAGCGCAGCCTCATGACCGCCCGTCCCGTCCTCTCTCGGCATCACAAGCTCGCCCACAATCAGAAAAAGAACTACGGCCACAAGCATCGACCACAGTATACACTGCAACGTCTTCATCAGCTTATCTTGTTTCATCTCCATAAAAATCCCTCTTTTCACCCTATCCGTATTTTTCTGCGAAAAATGATTCCCCTAAATATTATTTTTCTGCAAAATATTCTTTGATTAATTTAAGCACCGTACCTGACAACAGGAACACACCGATCAGGTTCGGGATGACCATAAGTCCGTTGCACGTATCGGAAATACTCCATACAAGTCCGAGGTCGATGGTCGCTCCGACAATGGCTACCAGAGAATAAACGACCATAAACGGTTTGACCACTTTGGACGAAAACAGAAATTCCACGCATCTTGCACCGTACAGTCCCCAACCGATAATCGTTGAAAACGCGAAGCAACACATCGCAACCGCCGTAAAAATAGAAACCCAGTTTCCGTAAGTCGAGGTAAAACCGAGAATCGTCAATTCAGCACCGGCTGCTTCCCCATACGCTACCGTAACGCCACTGCAAAGTATAACCAGCGCAGTCAATGTACAGATAATAATCGTGTCCGCAAACACCTCAAAGATGCCGAAAAATCCCTGGCGGACCGGCTGGTCGGTATCCGCACATGCATGTGCAATGGATCCGGTTCCGAGACCTGCTTCATTGGAGAAAATACCTCTGGAAACACCTTTTGTCATACTTGTGAAGAAGCTTCCTACGACACCGCCCGTCACTGCTGCCGGATGAAATGCCCCGTAAAAAATAGATGCAAACACATCCGGTACATTTTTGAAATTAAGCACTACAACACCGAGCGCAAGCAATATGTACAAAATCGCCATAAAAGGCACCAGTTTTTCCGATACGCTTCCGATTCTCTTGATACCGCCCAGAAGGACTCCTGCCACAAGCAACATGATAATCACACCGATGATCCAGTTGATTGCCGTCACATTTTCCTGTGAAATCACATTATAATTTAAGAGCGCGGAATTGATTGCCGCTGTGATTGTGTTCACCTGGGTTGCATTACCGGTTCCGAACACGGTGAAAACACCGAAAATCGCAAACAATACGGCCAGCCAATGCCACTTTTGCCCGAGACCGTTTTTGATATAATACATCGGTCCCCCGACCCACTCTCCTCTTTCGTTGCGCTCTCTGTAATGAACCGCCAACAACACCTCGGAAAACTTTGTACACATTCCGAGAAATGCGGAAATCCACATCCAGAACACTGCGCCCGGTCCGCCGATTGCAATGGCTCCTGCCACACCTGCGATATTTCCGGTTCCCACGGTCGCCGAAAGCGCCGTGCAAACTGCCTGAAACGGTGTCAATGCCCCATGGGTTGCTTCTTTTTTTTCAAATACTTTTCCGATGGTCTGTTTCATTGCCAGCGGAAACTTGTGGATCTGGATAAATCCGGTCCGGATACTGAGGTACAACCCGACTCCGATAATACAAATAATCGCCGGAATTCCCCAGATGAATTTATTAATGACAGCATTGACTGCTTCAATTGTCTGTAACATATGTATTTCTCCTTATCACATATTGCCCTTAGGCAACCTTGGCTTTTATGATACCATAGAAAAAAGGGCGGTTGCAACCTGCAACTGCCCTTTTCCGTGCATTTCATTATTTCATATCAATCAGCACCGCACGGCATGGCGCACCGTCACTTCCTCCCAAATTGATCGGTGCAGCATTCAAAAAATACGCTCCTTCCGGCACATGAGAAAGTCTGATGCCTTCCAGCAGTACCACCTCTGCTCCGAGCAAGGTGAGATGCACCGCCATCGGCGCGTTCTCCGGACCGACCGTCTGTGATTCGTTTCCGATCAAATCTACGCCTGCCTCGCGAAATATTGCTGCTGCCTCCTGCGAAACAACCGCCTTTCCTTTTACTAAAATCTTCTTCGCACTTTCTTCGTCTGCTGCTTTTGCCCGGGCAAGGATGCCGGCAGCATCCTCCGCACTCACTTCTCCGCTGTGCTCCGCCACATACGCCATACCGATGAATTTGTCCAGCGATACCTGATCAATGGTTTTTCCGTCATCAATAAAGTGATACGGTGCGTCCACATGCGTTCCGTTATGGGCGCACATATGAAGCTCTGTCAAATTGTATAAGGCACCGTCCTTCATGTCAGACACGGTAATCTTCTGCGGTTTCGGGTCCCCCGGAAAAACCGTGCAGTCAAAAACTTCCTGTGAAATATCATAGATTTTCATCATATTCTCCTACTCAAACAGCGGAACCGGATCCCAGCCGTAATCTTTTACATATTTTACGTCTAAATTGTTGTCCTTTACATACATAGAAACAAATTCTTTCTTGGCATTATCGCACGCATACGGATCCCCTGAGAAAAACAGTTCATACACCCCCGGATAACCTTCTGTAAACTCACGGATTTTTCTGTCATATTCCGCGCCGTCACCTGCAACTTCCACACTAACTACTTCATAGCCTTCCGGTGTTTCTCTCAGCCGGAAACAAGCCGGCTTTTCGCCGCCGCTTGTGCACTCAATCACATTTCCCATCAGCTGATAACCATATTCGTAGAAATTACCGAACACTAACAGTTCATCGTCTTTCTGCACTTCCTTATGAATCACATAGCCCGGAATTACCACCTGTTCACCATAGCCATAACCGGCCATCGCCTCGATTTTGCTGTATTCCCAAATTGCCGCAATCGCCGGATTGTCACCCGTATACGTAAACTCAGGAAGTGTAACCGGAACCTCCGCAGATGTACTCTCAGGAGCTTTGCCCGCAATCGTCTCCTCAAGATTCATAATCGTTGTCTTTGCAATATCCGTTTCATAATCATAGATGGAATAATAATACAATCCGTTTTGAACATAGATGAAGCAATTGTATTCCTTACCTTCCATATCGGAGAAGAGAATACTTCTTTCACTGTATTTGCTCTCACTATCCGTCTCATTCATTATGACATTTCCTACATTCGGGTCTTCACAGAAAAAGTCAAATGTATCTGTATATCTTTCATCCTGCGCTTTCCATGCGTTCACATACGCCTGCATTTTCTCTTCATCACTTCCGGTTTCTGCAACAGGAAGTTCACCGCCGCTTACCTTTGAAAGATCAAAAACATAGTAGTTACCCTCTGCTTTCTCACCTGTCATATTAAAGACAATAAGTTCGTCACCGTTTCTAACCACACGTGTGTGCTTGCTGTCGCTGTTATAATATACACAGTCGATTTTCTGGGTATCGATGGTCGCTGCAATCCTGCCCTGCTCCATATCATAGACAATAAGTCCGCGGAGTGCGCCGAATACCAGTATCTTACCATCACAGTCGTAAACAGCCGGCGCATAGATTTCCGTATGACGTTTATTGATATCTGCTATATTTCCTGCCACATCCTGTCTGGTTTGACCGAAGCTTAGGAATTCCTTGATTGCCGCATATACATTTCCTCCGGTCATACCGTCCGCCGCTGCACCAATCACAAACATTACTGCAATCGCCGCTGCGATTTTCCACACTTGATTGACTGCCCTTTTTTTCTTTATCTCTACTACATTTTCATTTGTATCCATAGCGGCCGAAAGGCGCTGCCACATTTTTTCCGACTGTTCTGCGGTCGGATTCAGTTGTTCTATAGAAACTTTTATTTCATCGCCGCCAAAAACGTCCTCTGTCTTATCATACATATTTTGCACCCTCCTTTTCAAGCATTTTTCTGAGTTTGCCCCGCGCCGCCGAAAGCTGTGTCTGTATCGTGCTTTCACCACGGCGGAGGATCTTTGACATCTCCCTGACGGAATACTCTTCGTAATAATACAGATAAATAACCTCTCTGTATTTTTCCTTCAGTTTTAAGATGTAAGGAAGCAAATGATCTTCTTTCTCCGCATCCGTCGGTCGCTCCGGAATCTCACCGAAATCAACCCTGCTGTTCCATGTATTCTTTAACTGATCCTTGCAATAATTGCGGGTCACGGTTATAAACCATGCATCTTCGTGCCCTTCATCCTTAAACTCCTGTCCCTTTTCCACAAACTTCAGAAAAACATTCTGTACTGCATCTTCCGCATCGGAAGAATTCTGAAGCATCATCATGGCAACACGGTACACTCTTTTGTGCTGTCTCTCAAATATCTGTTGTATATCCATGTTCTCCCTCCTTCATTCAGTACACGAATGAAAAATGCAAAATATCCTATTTTTTTAAAATTTTTTTATTCTCTTGTCATCTCCCCGTAATAGCAAACGGAATCCACCACTCTCCAGGTCTCATTGCTGTACACAACAATATTGATTCCGTTATAGTTTTTCGCATACTCTGTCCCACCGATCTTGATAGAGCAGTTGGCATTGGCATTATAGCCTGCGGAACTGATGTTGAACTCCAACCTGCCGTCTCTGGTACTTCCGGCATAAGTCAGACTTTCCTGACTGCGTTTCTGTGTAACAGCACCTTCGCTGACCACACCATAGTAACCGTCATACTGATCCATATTCATGTCGAGACCGAGCTGCCTGAATTTCTCTTTTACTTCGTCGGTCATAAAATATGTCGTATCAAGACGCACCGCGGTAAGCACGGTGTATCTGTCCTGATCGATGGCATCGAGATATATGAGAATGTCATCAATGTGCTGAATGCTGCTGTCATATTTTATACGCTGGTAATAGTCTGCCGTCGCGCTCCATTGCACATCATCATGGTCTGCAAGTTTCTCTTTCTCCTGCAGCAAATCCGCAAAATAGGACGACATCTTTTCTGCTCCCCAAATGTTAGCATGCGTTCTGTCATTCATATCTTCCGTAAAGACGAAGTCACAGGCTTCATAGGTTTCACGCTCATTAAAATCAATAAAATCAAGACCGTTCTGCTCCGCATACAGCGCCACGGTATTGTGCTTGGAGCAATCCCAGCCGTCCGCCGGAGCTTTTGTCAAAATAAGCTCAATTCCTTTTTCTTCGCACAGCTTGGTAATGCGCTCAAGGTACGTCTGCATCAGCGAAACCGTCTGCGCACATGCTGTGGTATCGCCCTCGGAAAACGGCTCAAACCACGGAAAATCAACCTTGTCATTGGACGGTGCGTACCCTTTTGTCTCGTAGTGTTTTTCCAATTCCCTGTACGTAAAATCCTGTTCGTTGAGTTCTGTCCATCTTGCATGATAGCGGATATTGGTCAACAAATAACTGATCATCGTCTGATCCGGATCATGAGTTGTAATATCTTTGATTGCCTGCCATTTTATGCCGGACCACTTCATGGCATCAAACGCTTTTCTTGTACGGCTTTCCTCGCAATTGAGCGGCTCCGTATGCTCATATTCATAAAGCATCAGCGTGTCGAGTATGACTACTTTCGGCGTCTGAAAGCGAAGCGCTTCCTGCAGCCAGTAATAAGCGGTAAGCGGCGTCTGTTGCTCGCAGCTTAAATTGTAGCTCCGGATTCCGTGCATATCATACAAAACCTGCGGATTAAACGCTGCTGCGCCGTGGCTGCTCCCGAAAAAGAGCACATCGACCGTATTTTCTTCCATCTGATAAAAGCCTTTATAAGTAGTTGTCACAGGCCAATTATCATCAAAATAATACTTCGGCATGAGAATGTAATTCACCTGTCCCACAAGCAATATGGTAATCAGTGCAAAACATATTATTTTTAATAAATACTTTCCATGCTTCACCGTTAAAATCCTCCGTAAATGAAATCCTGTGCATTAAATCCATATCCGTAGGTGCCGAACACCATAATGAAAAGAATTGCCAGAATATAAACCGACCACCGGATCGGAAGCGGAAACTTCATCAGCCGGTCGCTGACCGCATTTCCCTTCTCCTGCATCGCGCCGACCCAATAAAGGAGTACGATGGCCAAAACGAGCACCAGCATCTCCTTCCATCCCAGTCCCAGCGCAAATAATTTGTCCCCAAACAAAATCCACGGATTGAATCCGGTAAACATATGCAGCATCATCTTAACGCCGATTTTAAGGCTGTCCGCCCGGAAAAAGACAAAGGACAGACTGACAAGAAGGAACGTTCCCAGCTGTTTGATGCGTCTTTTCCACACACTGTCCGAAGCCACACCGAGGGATTCATATACCCTTTCCCGTAAGCCGTGGGTTACATCGCCTGCAATCTGATAGAACGCATGCATGAGCCCCCAGGCCACAAACCGCAATCCGGTTCCGTGCCAGATTCCGCTGACAACAAAAGTAAGTACCAGATTGATATGCTTGCGCAGTTTTCCTTTCCGGTTTCCGCCGAGGGGAATGTACACATAATCCCTTAGCCATGTACTCAGGGAAATATGCCAGCGTCTCCAGAAATCTTTGATGGAAACGGCAAAATACGGTCTTTCAAAGTTGCTCATGACCTC
>JAFTVQ010000202.1 GCA_017461865.1 Lachnospiraceae bacterium
CTATAATCTAACCTACTACGAAATAGTTTTCAGAGGTGTGAAATGAAACAAAAACTAAAATTAAAAGGAAAATTGCAGACGTTTGTGCATGCGACACTTTTGCTGGGGTTGTTGCTTGCTGTTGTGGATGTTTGGATTTATACGATTGACGTCAAAGCCGGTATCGTACTTTCGGGCTTTGTGCTGTTTTATCTGCTGATGTCGTTGCTGCTTGTATCGTTTAAGAAAAATATACTGATGAACGAGCTGATCAGTTTTGCGACCCAGTACGGGCAGATTCAGAAAAAGCTTTTGCGTGATTTGGAACTTCCGAGTGCGCTGCTCGATGAAAACGGTAAGGTGATTTGGACGAACCGCCTCTTTGAGGAGACCATTCAAAAGGCAAAAGGATACAATAAAGATATCCGTTCTGTATTCCCGGCTATCAGCAAGGAAAAACTCCCGAAAGAAAACGGTGAGGTTGCAGAGGTTTCTTTTTCTTATGATGAAAAAGAGTTCACGGCCAAGATGCGGCGGATTCCGTTGGCGGGTATGGTAGAGAACAGTGATATTTTTGAGTCGGAAGAGCGCTATGAAGGGTTCCTCGTAGCTCTTTACCTTTTTGATGAGACGGCGCTTCAGTTGGCGCTTCGTGAAAACGACAATCAGTCTCTCTGTGTAGGGCTTCTGTATATCGATAACTATGAGGAAGCTTTGGAATCTGTAGAGGAAGTACGCCGTTCTCTTCTTATGGCGCTGATTGAAAGAAAGTTGAATAAATATTTTGCATCTTATGACGGTATTGTCAAAAAGATGGAAAAGGATAAGTTTTTTGTTATTATCCGTAAGCAATCGCTGCGCAGACTGAAGGATAACCGGTTTGATCTTTTAGAAGATGTCAAGACAGTGAATATCGGAAATGATATGTCGGTGACACTCAGTATGGGTATCGGTTCCGACGGAATGACATATGCGCAGAACTATGAATTTGCGAGAACTTCCATCGATCTGGCCCTCGGACGAGGCGGTGATCAGGTGGTCATCAAATCGCCGGAAGGCGTTTCGTACTTCGGCGGAAAGAGCCAGCAGATGGAGAAAAATACAAGAGTAAAGGCGAGAGTAAAAGCACTTGCCTTGAAAGAAATTATTACCGCCAAGGACAAGGTTATTGTCATGGGACATTCCAATTCCGATGTGGACAGTTTCGGCGCAGCAGTAGGTATTTACCGTATTGCAAAAACCCTCGGAAGAAATGCATATATTGTTGTCAATAATGTGGATAACACGATACAGCCTTGGGTGGAGGCGTTTAGTGATCGTTTGGATAAGGATGAGACTGTTATCGTCAATAATGCGCAGGCGGTAGAGTTGGCAGACAACAACACAGTGCTTGTAGTAGTTGATGTTAACAGACCGAGTTATACGGAATGTCCGGAACTTATCAAATATTGCCGCAGCATTGTAGTGCTTGACCACCACAGACAAGGTGAAGAGACGTTTGAGAATGCGACACTTTCTTATGTGGAGCCGTATGCATCTTCTGCCTGCGAAATGGTAGCGGAGATCCTTCAGTATGTGGAGGATGGCATTAAGGTCAGAACTGTGGAAGCGGATTGTATGTATGCAGGTATTGTGGTAGATACCGGAAGCTTTGTGGCGAAAGCCGGAGTCAGAACTTTTGAAGCGGCTGCGTTCCTCAGAAGAAGCGGAGCGGACGTTACAAGAGTGCGTAAAATGTTCCGTGAAGATGCCAATGATTATCGTGCCAAGGCCGATGCGGTCAGTCAGGCAAAAATTTATATGGATGAATATGCGATTTCCGTATGTACCTCCGAAGGTGTCAGCTCACCGACGGTAGTGGGTGCGCAGGCGGCCAACGAGCTTTTGAATATCGTCGGTATCAAGGCGAGTTTTGTGCTTACAGACTATAATGATACCGTCTATATTTCGGCGAGATCTATTGATGAATTGAACGTTCAGGTGGTTATGGAAAAACTCGGAGGCGGCGGTCATATCAATGTGGCGGGCGCACAGATGAAAGATGTTTCCGTGGAAGAAGCATGCGAAAGATTAAAAGCGACATTAAAGGAAATGAAGGAGCAGGGTGAATTATGAAAGTAATTTTGCTGGAAGATGTGAAATCAGTAGGAAAAAAAGGTGATGTTGTAGAAGCCAGTGAGGGATATGCAAAGAATTTCCTCTTCAAGAAAAAACTGGCCAAAGAGGCGACAGCAGCCAATATGAACGATTTAAAGCTGCAGAAGCAACATGAGGATAAAGTGGCAGCAGAAAATCTGCAGGCGGCTAAGGATTTTGCGGCTCAGATGGAAAACGAAAAGGTAGTTGTAAAGATGAAAGCCGGAGAGGGAGGAAAAGCGTTCGGCTCTGTTTCCAGCAAGGAAATTGCCAAAGCGTACAGTGAGCAGAACGGCAAAGAAATCGATAAGAAAAAACTGGTACTTCCGGATGCTATCAAAAATTTCGGCACCTACGAAGTAAAGGTGAAATTACATCCGAAGGTAACGGGGACTCTTCGGGTACAGGTTGTGGAAGAATAGATTTTAGGAGGAATTGGCTGTGGCGGAAGAAGCGATACTGAAGAGAATGTTGCCGCATAGTATTGAAGCAGAACAGTCGGTCATCGGATCCATGATTATGGATAAAGATGCCATTGTGACAGCTTCGGAAATTTTACGCGGCGAAGATTTTTACAGCCGTCAATACGGAATAATATTTGATGCCATGGTCGAATTACACGATCAGGCAGAAGTGGTCGATTTGATTACTTTGCAAAATAAATTAAAAGAAAAAGATCTGCCGCCGGAGGTGAGCAGTCTTGAATTTGTAAAAGAGCTGCTTGGGATGGTTCCGACCAGTGCCAACGTGGAATATTACGCGCAGATTGTTGCGGACAAAGCGATGCTTCGTCAGATGATTCATCTCAACGAAGATATTGCAAATACTTGTTACGGCGGAAAAGAACCGCTTGATTTTATTTTGGAGGATACGGAGAAGCGCGTGTTCAAACTGGTACAGAGCCGGAACAGCGGTGATTTTGTTCCAATCCGCCAGGTTGTTTTAAATGCCATGGACAAGATTGAGCAGGCCAGCAAGACAAGCGGAACGGTAACCGGTATTCCGACCGGGTTTATCGATCTGGATTACAAGACGGCCGGCATGCAGCCTTCCGATCTTGTGTTAATTGCAGCCAGACCTTCTATGGGTAAGACGGCGTTTGTGTTGAATATTGCGCAAAACGTTGCTTTTAAAGAGAAAAAGACGGTAGCGATTTTCAGTCTGGAAATGTCAAAGGAGCAGCTGGTAAACCGTCTGTTCTCCTTGGAATCCAGAGTGGATGCACAGAAGCTGCGTACCGGTGATCTTTCGGATGGTGATTGGGAACGCCTCATTGAGAGTGCAGGAGTTATCGGTGAATCCAATTTGATTATCGATGATACCCCGGGTATCAGTATTTCCGAGTTGCGCAGTAAATGCCGGAAATATAAATTAGAACATAATTTGTCTATGATTATCATTGACTACTTACAGCTTATGTCGGGAAGCGGCCGTGGCTCGGAGTCCCGGCAACAGGAAATTTCGGAAATTTCCCGTTCGTTGAAAGCGGTAGCCCGTGAACTTCAGGTTCCGGTGCTCGCTCTGTCTCAGCTTTCCCGTGCGGTAGAGCAGAGACCGGATCACAGACCGATGCTCTCCGACCTGCGTGAGTCCGGTGCGATTGAGCAGGACGCCGACGTGGTTATGTTCATTTATCGTGATGATTATTATGATAAAGACAGTGAAAAGAAAGGTATTTCCGAAATTATCATAGCCAAACAGCGTAACGGCCCAATCGGAATGGTTGAGCTCGTATGGTTGCCGGAATATACCAAGTTTGCCAACATGGAACGTAGCCGATCCGGGCAGTAGAAGAATTGAATTTGCAGGAGTTGTCGTACATGAAAATACTCGTTATCGGCGGAACTTACTTTTTGGGAAAAGCATTTGTAGAGCGTGCATGCGGGGAACATGAGTTGACGCTTTTTAATCGCGGAAACAGACCGCTTTTCATAGAAGGAATCAGATGCTGCAAGGGTGATCGCCGCGATGCAACGGCTTTGCAGCAGATAGAAGGCGACTTCGATGTTATTGTCGATTTTTGCGCTTATGAGAAAGGTGATATCCGCTTGGTGGCAGAGCAGTTGCTGGGAAGATTTAAACAGTATGTTTTTGTCAGTACCTGCGATGTATACCGGAAGGGAACAGGAGCTGTGTTGACGGAGAAAAGTCCTTTGGAAGAGCGGGTATTCCCGGGGCCGGAGGGTGCGTACATCGCCGGTAAAGTAGCTCTTGAACGGGAGCTTTCAGCTTGTGGCACCGAATATGGATTTGCTTATACATCGATTAGGCCGTCATTTATATACGGAGAAGACAACTATGCACCACGGGAAGGAATCTACTTTCAGTGGATGGAAAATGCCGGGCAGATTTTGCATCCGATGGATGCAACCGGTGAGTTTCAGATGGTATATGTGAAAGATTGTGCAGGTGTGATTTTGAGGGTATGCGGTCGCCCGGAGGCCTATAATCAGGCATATAATGTGTGCGGGACGGAAGGTGTGACCTATGAAGTGTGGAGAAACAGTCTGCAGGAGGCTGTGAGACGAGCCGGCGTACCGGCTTTTGAGAGTTTGCCGATTACGGTAGCACAAGTGTATGAAAAGCAGATTCCGTTGCCGTTTCCGCTGCGTATGGAAGAGTCGGAGCGCTACGACGGAAGTAAGGCGAAAGCTTTAGGGGTCTCATACATTGCTTTGGAAGATGGAATCCGCAATTGTTATTGGTATTTTAAAGAGAATATGCAGGAACGTTAAAATCCCGGACCAATCAGTCCGGGATTTTCATTTTCATATAACTTAAATTATGCTTCTGAGATAGCGCCTGTTGGGCAAGCACCTTCGCAAGCTCCGCAGTCGATGCATTTTGCTTCATCGATTTCGAATTTGCCGTCTCCCATGCTGATTGCTCCAACCGGGCATGTGCCTTCACATGCACCACAAGCTACACAAGCGTCTGAAATTTTACGTGCCATGTCATTATCCTCCTTAAATTATGTTCATCCTATAGCGTTGATAAATTTCTATCAACAACAGTATTATATAAAAAATACGCAAGAAAAACAAGTCTATTGATTATTTATTTTCTTCCATTTCTGCACGGATTTTCCGTATGCCGTCGAGTATGACTTTCTTTTTGTCGACAATTTTTGACTTGTCCATATCCGGGACATCTTTCAGCCGATATTCCATGCCGAGTTGTTCGTATTTGGCTTTTCCCATCGTGTGATACGGCAATACATCCAGTGCTTTCAGATTTTTGAAACGTCCGATGTAATAGCCGAGATCAAACAAATATTTGTCGTCGTCGGTCAGTCCCGGAACAACAACGTGACGAATCCACATCGGAACTTCTTTTTCGTTCAAATAGGCAGCAAAGGCGAGGATGCCGTCATTTGGCTGCTGTGTCAGATCTTTGTGTTTTTCCGGATCGATATGTTTAATATCGAGCATAACAAGGTCGGTCAGTTTCATTAGTTCATCGAGCTTTTTAATATATTCCGTATTGTCCGGTTTGTAAGTGATACCGGAGGTATCGATGCAGGTGTGCACGCCCTGTTTCTTTGCCTCTGTGAAAAGCTCAATCAGGAAATCGACCTGGAGGAGGGGTTCGCCGCCGGTTACGGTGATTCCGCCGCCGTTATAAAAAGCTTTGTTGCGTTCGTACTGTGCCATGATTTCGGATACTTCCATCTCAGTTCCGCCGTTCACCGGCCAGGTATCGGGGTTGTGACAATAGGCACAGCGCATCGGACAGCCCTGCACAAACACGACAAATCGGGTTCCCGGTCCGTCTACGGTACCGAATGTTTCGATTGAATGAATTCTTCCGCTCATATATAGTTACCTCATTTCAGATTAGTTTTTTATTTACAGCCGATCGGCTTACTTTGTCTTCGTATAGTATACCACAACATATCTGTTTTGTGGTGGGGAGTGTATATGAAAATATTCTTTTTTGTTGTCATGGGAATATGTGTGAATTTCCGATTTTGATGTTTGTGGGTATATATGAAAAAATACTGATTTATGTCCAATTTCGGACACTTTTGAGCAAAATAATAAAGAGAAAAGAGTTAAATTGGTTTATGGATCAAAAAAATACCCGAAAAATCCAATAAACCCGGGTATAAATTCGCGGTTTTTCTCTATATGCCCACGGGGCCGGTTAAACATCTCAGAATCAAAGATAAACATCTCAAAATCAAAGATAAACATCTCAAAATCAAAGTCACCGCAGCGCCGGAAGTTGATGCAAGTAAAAAAAGTGCCGCTTCCTATGGAGCGGCACTTTCAAGGCGTTTAATTAAACTGACTCGTGGAATGTACGTGAGATAACGTCATTCTGCTGTTCAGCTGTTAATTTAACGAAGTTTACAGCGTATCCGGAAACACGGATTGTAAGCTGTGGGTAGTTCTCAGGATGAGCCTGAGCATCTAA
>JAFTVQ010000203.1 GCA_017461865.1 Lachnospiraceae bacterium
ATAAGAAAACTCAGAAATGTTTGTAGAAAAACACTATCATACATGTATGCTGTTAGTCAATGACAACTTTCAAACAAAAACCGTGTAGCCACCGGGGAAGCTTCCACACGTTACCTTGACAGTTAACTCAGTCCAGGCGCCCTTGCGGCACATGGGGGATTCTGCTTAGTGCTGCTTTGTTCCCAACCTGACACGGTTCGCAGTTCCCATTGCGCAAGACCCAAACGTCAACGCCACTTATCAAGGGCAGCTATGAAAGCCTCCCCGCCGGTTACACGGCTTTCTTAGTATATAAGGTTTTAGAGGCTTTGTCAAATCCCCAACGCCTCTTTTGCCAGCTTGTCCGCCAACTCATTATAGGTATCTCCGGAATGTCCTTTAACCTTTTTAAAATGAATATCCACGTGGAGCGAAGCCGCCCGATAAAACAGAGCATAATCCACGGTTCCATCCTGCTTCGCCTTCCACTCACCGGTACACCAGGCAGCAATTCCTATGTAATCATGGAAAATGGTCACGCTCTTAATTCCTTTGTCAAGACAATACTGCATCGCTGCGCGCGCACCCTCAATCTCTCCTGCCACATTACGCATAGTCGCGAGATCGCTGTTTTCAAATTTCTTTGAAAAATGCTCCTCTTTTCCTTCATGAAACATGACCATTCCATAGGAAAAACTTCCTGTCGTCACATCATAGCTTCCATCCACATAAGCAACCGCTTCGGTGTCTGCCTTCGGAAGACCGGCATCAAACAACTCCTCTCCGCCATCCATAAACAATCTTGCTTCATCCAGCGTTGCAAATCCCTTATAAATTGCCCCGGAATATCCGGTAATCTGTGCCTGACAATCCGACCAGTTCATGTAAATCCCCGGCGTCAGTCCTTTTTTCACTGCATAATATTTCTTTGCCATCCTTCTTCTCCCTGTCTCTGCATAGAAAGATCTATACTTTTACTCTCTTACGCAAACCATCAAAAAACTGCTTTAAAATCCGGGAACAATCTTCTTCCAAAATACCCCTCGTCACATCGACACGATGATTAAACTCTTTCATTTCAAGAAGATTAAGAACAGAACCTGCACAACCGGCCTTTGGATTCATCGCCCCGATAACCACACGCGGGATCCGTGCTTGCACAATTGCGCCCGCGCACATCTGACACGGCTCCAGCGTCACATACATCGTGCAATTCTCAAGCCGCCAGTCAGACAACTTCCTGCTGGCCTTCCGGATTGCTGCAACCTCCGCATGGGCAAGTGTACTTTTATCTGTATTGCGCCGATTATATCCTCTCGCAATCACTTTTCCTTCATATACAATCACACAGCCGATCGGCACTTCATCAAGCTCTGCCGCTTTTTTTGCCAGATTTAAAGCCTGTCCCATATATTTTTCATCCAGCTTTTTCTGTATCACTGCAGCTTTCTGCGCCTCCCTCTCCTCGGCAAGACGTTTTTCCTCTTTTGCCTTAAGACGATTTTCACGGCGCATTCTCTGCTTTTCGGTCATTTCTCTCATTTCGTTTACCGCCTTTTCTGTTTTTCAGTATAACAAAACAAACTCTTTGCATCAACCTCATGCTTGCAACGCCTGCTTCTTTGTTTTAAGATAAAACAGGAGGTAATAACATATGCTGATCTGCGGTTTCAACAAAACAACTTTATTAGACTATCCGGAACATGTGGCTGCTTCCGTCTTTCTCGGCGGTTGTAATTTCCGTTGTCCGTTCTGCCAAAACAAAGATCTTTTGCTGAATCCGGCTGATTTTGCTGCCTACTCGGAGCAGGAAATCCTTGATCACTTAAAAAAACGTTCCTCCATGCTTACCGGTGTATGTGTAAGCGGCGGAGAACCGACCATCTACAAAGAATTACCGGATTTTATAAAGAAAATAAAAGAACTTGGTTTTCTGGTCAAACTCGACACCAACGGAACCAATCCGCAAATGCTCCGCCATCTCTACGAGGAAAGTTTGATAGACTATGTGGCCATGGACATTAAGGCAGGGCTTTCCGATTACTTCCGTGTTGCCGGAATTTCTGAAACGGAAACCTCTATTTTTACAGCTTCCGGTCAGAATTATCTTGAAAACATAAAAGACAGCGTTCATTTTCTCATGCACGAAACCGATTCTTCCCGTTTTACTTACGAATTCCGCACCACTGTCGTCAGGGAACTCCACGACGCATCCTCCTTTCAGGAAATCGGCCGGTGGATTGCCGGTGCAAAACGCTATTTCCTGCAGTCTTACCGAGACAGTGAAAACGTTCTCTGTCCCGGCTATCATTCTTATAAAAAAGAAGAGATGGAATTCTTTGCCGAAATTGTCCGTCCTTTTATTCCGAATGTTGCGCTCCGCGGTCTGGATTAAGCTTCATCAAATAGTAGCCGAAGCATCCCATCTGCGGAGCTTCTTTTCTCATATCTCCTTCCAGACTGCAGGTTTCCACATACTCTGCCTCCATAAAATAGGGAAATCCCATCATCTTAGCTGCAACAGCCTCTCTTTCATAAAAGTGATCCGGAACTCCGATAAAATCCTTTCCTAAAATTAAATAACGGTGCTGGTAAAAACCGTGAAGCAGAAAGCTGTTGTAATACAGTTCCTGCATTTGTTTATTTCCGTACTTTAGATAATCCAAATCGCGTATGTATTGAATTTGCGGCTCCTCTTTTTCTGTATTTGAAGACTTATTATCTTTTATGTCAGCTTTATCCCTTGACTCCTCCGGCTTTAAACCTGCCGAAGCCACCTCCGCTATGGTTGCTTTCTCATCAGATACTACCATCACACTTCCCGGAAAAATCAAACAACAATCCATCAGTTCCTCAATCGGTTTGGTAATTTTCAGCGAAAAAACATATCTGGAATTCGTCTTTTTTAACGTATCTTTCCAGCATTTGGTGGAAACCACTTCTCCCTGTTGGCGGTATTTTATGACACACTCCATCTGTATTCCGTAATGCATAGGCAAGTCATTTAAAAAGTATTCCACGCGTATTTTCTCATCCGTTAATCCGATTTTCAGCAGTCCTGCATCACAAATCTTTCTTCCATCTTTCGCTAAAATAACATATCTCTTCTCCTGTCTATACAAAAATCCCGGCTCCTTTCTTGTGCGAATCTTGCATCCGTACAATATATGAGAAGCCGGGACTTACTATTCTTTTATTTTAGCCTTCGTATTTTTTCAGATAACGCATATAATTTACAACCATGAGCGCAATTTTCAATGTGAGGGCATCATCAAAAACACGGATATCCAATCCTGTATATTTCTCCAGTTTTTCCAAACGATACAGGAGTGTATTTCTGTGTACATAAAGCTGACGCGCTGTTTCCGATACATTCAAATTATTATCCAGGAACGTATAAACCGTAGTCAATGTTTCCTCGTCCAATTCTTCCGGAATATTTTCTCCGAAAATCTCCTCGATAAACATTTCGCACAAATTCACAGGAAGCTGATAAATCAAGCGTCCGATACCAAGTGTGCTGTAGGCAACTACATCTTTTTGCGCATAGAAAATCTTACCTACGTCCAAAGCCATTTTGGCTTCCTTATAACTTTTGGAAACTTCCTTCAGCTCTGAAACAATAGTTCCATAAGCAAGTCTGGCATTTATCATCGCTTCTGTATTGATAATGGAAATCGTCATATCTGCAACTTCTTCCACCGCCTCATAATCTGTCAGCGACTCCATCTGCTTGATGACAATGATATTCCTCTCGTCTACTGCCGTAACATAATCTCCGGAATGCGGAGAATACATCCCTTTCAAGTATTCCATGGCATAGCTTTCTTTTCCGTTTGGAATCTCAAGCAGCATAACGACTCTCGGTTTTTCTATCTCTATATGCAGCTTTTTGGCACGATTGAAAATATCAACCAAAAGCAAATTATCCAAAATAAGATTTTGAAAGAAATTGTTGCGGTCAAAACGTTCCTTATATGCCACAATCAGATTTTGTATATTAGCAACTGCTACTTTTCCGATCATGTACTCTTCACTTGTATCACCGCAGACCAAGACATAAATCGGATCCCCGTCATCATAAATTTTTAAATACTGACAACCGCCCAATACCTGACTTCCCGCAGGTGAAAGCGCAAATTCCGTAATCCGTTCCGATGAAAGATCAAAACGGTCCGTATTTTTAGCTACCAGAACACCTTCCACATCCACGACAGCCAAATCGACCTTCGTAATGTTTTTCATTTCATCAAGACACTGTTGTATTACCTGTGTGGTTACCAATTTCTATACCTTTTCCTTTCTGGTTACAAAAAAGGGGAGATACCAAGGTATCTCCCCAACTAATCTTAGACTAGTTTGTAATTACTAATTCTGTTTCTTTATCAAAGATATGAATCTTTTCAACATCAATAGCGAA
>JAFTVQ010000204.1 GCA_017461865.1 Lachnospiraceae bacterium
GAGGATGATGCGCTGTACCGCGTCGATGCGGCAAGAACGCCCAAGACGGCTTCCAGTGCGTGGGTGGCCGGTGATTACCGGGGGCTTGTGACCAATGCGTCCGGCTACAGCAAGGAAATGGCAGACTTTTACCGTTATTTTGAAAATGCCGGGGTGATTACAAGTTTTCGCCTTGCGGGAATGGACAATTCCACAATTTTGACATCGCTGGCAGGGGTAAAATATTATACGGCAAAAGAAGAGCAGGAGGCCCGGTTGCCTTACGGTTACGAAAAAATAAGAGATAATGTTTATCAAAACAAATATGCAGTTCCTTTTAATTACAGCTATGATTCTTACGCGGTACTTGGGGATACGGCAAATCTGACGCCGGTTCAAAAGCAGGAAGTGGTACTGCGTTCGGCAATTGTAGATGATGAGACGGCAAAAGTTTTGGAGGAAGCGGGACTGGAAAAGGATGTGTTGCCGGAAGCCGGTTTTGTTTCGGAAAAGCTTACGTATGAGATTGCAAATCAGGATGGTGTTGTAATCAGTGAAGACGGAATAACATTCCGGACTGAAAGCAAGGGTGCAGGATTTGATTTGATTATCTGTGAGATTCCGGGACCGGGTGAGGTGTACCTGGAATATAAAGGAGTTTCCATCCTTTCGGAGAATGTGAAGGCGGCTACGATTGACATGAGAGAGAACGATGTTCTGGTTTCGGGAGTCAGCTTTCAAAAGAAAAATGCAACCTATTCTTCGGGAAATGACACGTATGCAGCCAATATCGGTTATTCGGCGGCTGCAGAGCGGAAGATACATGTTTCCTTTACGCAGAAGGCAGAATACAAAATCGACGAAATAAATGTATATTATTTGCCGTTATCCCAATATGAAGAGCAGTGTTTGGCGCTTACGGAAGATGTCATGAACATTACGGAGTGGGCCGATGAGGAAATCGTCGGGACCGCAAGTGTAAAAAGGAAAAAGATGCTCTGCATTCCGCTTATTTACAGCGACGGATGGCATGTTGAGGTGGACGGGGAACCAAAAGAATTATATAAAGTGAATCTGATGTATTGCGGTGTACTTTTGGATGAGGGACAACATGAAATCAGATGGTATTATGAAACCCCGTATTTGAAATTGGGGTTGTGTGTGACGCTGCTGGGATTGTTTGTGTTTGGGCTTTGCATCAGGGCGCAGCGAAAGAAAGATTAGGTGTTTCACAGGAGGGCAAATCATGCAAAAATGGGTTAGGGCCAAATTTCTTCCGTCTCTCGGACTGGGAGAGAACGGACAGAGAGTGACAGGATGTAAGGAGCACATTGCGCTTTCACGAAAAGCAGCATCGGAAGGTATGGTGCTTTTGAAAAATGACAATGACGTGCTGCCGCTTGCAACGGGACAGAGAGTTGCACTGTTCGGAAAAGGCTGCGTGGATTATGTCAAAGGCGGCGGCGGAAGCGGGGATGTGACGGTTGCCTATATAAGAAATCTTTACGACGGTTTAAAGGAATATGAAAGGAAGGGGAAAGTGCAGGTGTTTGATGCGCTCCCGGACTTTTACCGCAAAGATATTGAAAAGCAGTATGAAAACGGGGCTGTGCCGGGAATGACGGTGGAGCCGGATGTTCCGGCGGAGCTTTTGGCGGAGGCCAAAGCTTACACGGACACGGCAATCATCAGCATTTGCCGCTATTCCGGGGAGGACTGGGACCGTAAGCTCGGAAAGATTGAGACGGGGGACTGTCTCCTGACATCAAGAGAATTTATTAAAAAAAGTGATGCCATATTTGACCGGGGAGATTTTTACCTGACTTCGGCAGAAGAAAAGATGGTAGAACTTGTGAAAGATAATTTTGCCCGTGTGATTGTAGTGCTTAATGTGGGCGGAATGGTAGATACTGCCTGGTTTGCAAAGGAAGATAAGATAGAATCCGTACTTCTTGCGCTGCAGGGAGGTATGGAGGGCGGACTTGCCATGGCGGACATTCTGTGCGGCGAGGTTTGCCCGAGCGGAAGATTGACGGATACGTATGCTGCGGATATTACGGATTACCCTTCCACGGCAGATTTTCATGAGTCGGTGCACTATGCGCAGTATACCGAGGATATTTATGTGGGATACCGGTATTTTGAGACGGTTCCGGGAGCTGCAGACAAGGTCAATTATCCGTTCGGATACGGACTTTCTTATACTTCGTTTGATATCTCCGCAGTAGATGTTACAAGAGTGCTGGAAGAAGAGGAAGATAAGGAACTGACAGCCGGGGAGCTGGCAGCAGATGTGATATGTGTGTCGGCGGATGTGACGAACACGGGAACCTGTCCGGGAGCGGAGGTGCTCCAGCTTTATTTCGGCGCGCCGCAGGGGCGGCTCGGTAAGCCTGCAAAACAGCTGGGGGCTTTTGTGAAGACAAGAGTGCTTGCGCCGGGGGAAACGCAGAGAGTTATAATGGAACTTCCGGTGGAGCAGATGGCTTCCTATGACGACAGCGGTAAAGTGGCAAAGTCGGCGTATGTTTTGGAGGAGGGTTCTTATCACATTTATCTCGGTGATAATGTCAGAGATACGGTTGAAGTGTTGACTTATGATATTTTCGGAGGAGATGTGATTGTAGAACAGCTTTCTGAAAAGTGTCGTCCGTATCAGCTTAGGAAACGCATGCTTGCGGACGGAAGTTATGACATGTGTGAGACGGGTGACTATCCGGAGATTCCGTGTGTGATGGAAAGATTGGGGATCGATGAGTTTGAAGGCGTGATTCCGGATGTACTTGCGGAACCGCTTGTGCAGGGGCTTTGCGGTTTTGAGGTGCGCGAGCGTATGCTTTTGGAAGTGGCACAGGGAAAAATGACACTGGATGAGTTTATGGCGCAGTTTTCCGTGGATGAACTGATTTGCCTCACCTGCGGACGCAGGGGAACCGGTGTGACCAATACAGGCTCTATGGGAGCTATGAACAAGTACGGCGTTCCGACCATCAACACGGCGGACGGACCGGCGGGTCTTCGTATCCATGAGGAGTGCTGTGTTCCGACGACGGCATTTCCGTGTGCGACGCTTCTGGCGTCCACCTGGGATCCGGGATTGGTAGAGAGAATCGGAGAGGCCGGAGCAAAAGAAGTCAAGGAGAACAACATCGGCCTTTGGTTGACTCCTGGCGTGAATATTCACAGAAGTCCTCTTTGCGGACGTAACTTTGAGTATTATTCCGAAGATCCGTTTTTGACGGGAAAAATGGGAGCGGCTATGGTGCGCGGAATACAGTCGCAGCATATCGGTGCCAGCGTGAAGCATTTTGCCTGCAACAATAAAGAAACCAACCGCAAAGAGAGTGATTCGGTTCTTTCAGAGCGCGCTCTGCGGGAAATATATATCAAAGCGTTTGAGATAATTGTGAAAGAGTCCAAGCCTTGGACCATCATGTCCTCCTACAATATTATCAACGGAGTGAAGGCATCGGAAAACAAAGAGCTTCTGACGGACATCCTCCGCGGTGAGTGGGGATATGAGGGTTTGGTGACAACGGATTGGTGGAACCACGGAGAGCACTATCTGGAGATTAAGGCGGGAAATGACATCAAGATGATGAACGGGTACGCCGACCGGGTGAAAGAGGCTTACGACAAAGGTGCGATTACAAAAGAAGAGATATACACCAGTGCAAAACGTGTGCTGGAGATGATACTGAAACAGGATTAGGACAAAGGAAGGAAGAACAGCAGTATGAAACGGAAATATCAGATGATGAGACAAATGGCATATGTGCTCTGTGCGTCGCTGGTGCTGCAGATGTGGGCGCCGGTCGGCGTGCAGGCGGA
>JAFTVQ010000205.1 GCA_017461865.1 Lachnospiraceae bacterium
GTAGGTCCCATTAACAATGTATAGAGATATGCATTGTGGGCCCGCGTGGCGGAACTGGCAGACGCGCAGGACTTAAAATCCTGTTGTAGCGATACAGTACCGGTTCGATTCCGGTCGCGGGCACGAAAAAGGGATATAGTATTATATCCCTTTTTTTGTTACAAAGATATATCCGTATAGTAATCGGAGGAAAAGAAGCATGATATGGATTTTAAGTACAATATTCGGACTGGCGATTGCAATTGGCTGCTATTTGACCATTGGAGCATTGGTAAATTTGATAATCGGTCCTGTTTTAGGATATAAGATTATGGTGTGTTCTATATGGGGATTCGGTGTGATTGATCAGGATGGGATTAAAAAGTTGTGCAAGACAAAATTTACAGTCACGCCGGAGGTTCTGCTTCATGTCAATAAAGAAGAAAAGGTTTGGAAAAAGCTCATATTAGAGAGTGTACCTGTTTTGGCTGGGTTTGCCGTGTGTATGCTTTTCAGTGTTCTTTTTGGCGGTGTAGGAGGCTTTCAGAGGCATATTCTGATCAGTTTTTTAAGTGCTATGGCAGTAATATATTGCTGGCATATTTTTATTTTTTTAAAAATGATTGTGTATGTACAAAATAAAAAATAATCTGTAGAATAAAAAGTAAATATATGCGAATAGTAAAAATGTAAATGGAGGAAAAATACATGAAGATATTATTTTATGACACAAAAAAATATGACAAAGATTCCTTTGAAAAAGTATTGCCGCAATATCCTGAAATTGAAATGGATTTTTTGGAAACGGATCTTTCGGTTCATACAGCAAGATTGGCAAAAGGTTATGATGCGGTATGTGCTTTTGTGAGTTCTGATGTCGGTGAACAGGTAATCCGCGTGTTGGAGGCAAAAGGGGTAAAACTTGTTTTAATGCGCTGTGCCGGATATAACAATGTAGATTTGGATGCAGCACATGAGTGCGGTATCACGGTGTTGCGTGTTCCGGGATATTCTCCGGAAGCGGTTGCGGAACATGCGATGGCCCTTGCCCTCGCGGTAAATAGAAGAATTCATAAGGGATACATTAAGGTGCGCGAAAATAATTTTAGCCTGGTCGGGTTAACCGGAGTTAACTTTTACAAAAAGACAGCAGGTATTGTCGGAACCGGTAAGATAGGGGCAGCTATGTGTCGTATCTGTCATGGATTCGGCATGAGAGTTATTGCATATGATTTATATCCGAATAAAGAGTTGGACTTTGTTGAGTATGTGGATTTTGATACTCTTCTTGCGCAGAGTGATTTGATTTCGCTGCATTGTCCGTTAACGGAGGATAACTATCATCTCATCAATACAGAAACAATTCAGAAGATGAAAGACGAAGTAATACTTGTAAACACATCAAGAGGTGGATTAATCAAGACAGAAGATTTGATTGCGGGTATCAGAAGTAAAAAGTTTTTTGCAGTTGGTTTGGACGTATATGAAGAAGAGACCAACAATGTGTTTGAAAACAGAGAAGATGATATTTTGGAAAATTCCACGACAGCAAGATTGTTGTCTTTCCCAAATGTTATTGTGACGTCCCACCAGGGATTTTTGACGGAAGAAGCACTTGCTTCCATCAGTGAGACAACGCTGCAAAATGCAATGGATTTCAAAAACGGAGAGATTAAGGAAATTAATTTAGTGTCAAGATAGATACGTAAGAAAACGATGGGATTAGAAAAATGGATGTAGATAAAGTATTGGGACAAATGACATTGGAAGAGAAAGCGAGGCTTGTGAATGGAGCCACTTTCTTTGGTATGGCAGAGATAGAGCGTTTGGGAGTTGCAAGAATGCAACTGCTTGACGGCGGAACCGGTATGAACTTTGAACAACTATTCGGTGATATGGCGGATGTGGGAAAGTTAGCCGTGGACAGTACAAATGGCATGGTTGGAAGTACCGCATTAACACATGTGATTGAATATTATTTTGAGCCTGAGAAACTAACACAGGATGAAAAAGAATTATATGAGTGGATCAAAGAACGATTGGAAAAAAATCTGAATGGTGCAGATTATGCGCCGGGATGTTTTCCGCCGGGAATTCTGCTGGGGGCAACGTGGAATCCGGAAGTGGTTTTGGCAGTTGGAGAAGCACTGGGAAAAGAGGCTAATTTATACGGCGTGCATATTTTGCTCGGAACCCCGAATGTGAATATCCACAGAGATCCGCTGAATGGTAGATTGTTTGAGGGATATTCGGAAGATCCGTATCTGGTTGCGGCGTTGGCACCGGAATTGGTTAAAGGAGTACAGAAGTACGGTGTGGCCGCCAATGTAAAGCATTATGCAGCCAATAATCAGGAAACGAACCGTGTCGGAATTAACGAAATTATTTCGGCTCGAGCACTGGAGGAAATATATTTCCCTGGATTTAAAGCCTGCGTGCAGGAAGGCAAAGTGAAAACTGTTATGAGCGCATACAACTGCATCAACGGTGTGCCTTGTACGGAAAGTAAGTGGCTGCTGACAGAAAAACTCAGGGAAGAATGGGGTTTTGATGGCGTTGTATTATCTGATTGGGGTGCAGTGTACCATCCGGCGGAAGCTTTAGCTGCAGGGAACGATCTTGCAATGCCGGGACCGCTTCCGTGGGAACCCATTGCAGAGGCTGTACGAAACGGTAAATTGTCAGACAATGAATTAAATCTTGCAGTAAGGCGATTGTTGTCGTTGATCGATTGGGTCACAGAAAATTTCCGCAAACTTTCGCTTGCCGATAAACAGCGGGAAGAGCTGAAGAACTGCACGGATCATGCTGCATATATGGCTGCGGCAGAAGGAATTGTGCTTGCAGAAAATGAAGGAATTCTGCCATTTTCCGTCGATGAAAAAGTATCGGTTATCGGCAGCGGATCGGTCAAATTATTGGAGTGCGGAACCGGAAGTGCAGGAATTACAACGAACAGAACAAGCAGCTTGAGAGAAGGTCTCAATGTTGTAAAAGACACGGATTCGGATGTCAGATTGTGTGTGTGCAGCCTTGGCGGAATGGAAGGAAATGACCGTCCCAATATGCATCCGGACATGGAGGATATAAAGCTATTATATTCCTGTGGAGCAATTAACCTGGAAAAGGTGCCTGAGATTATCAGGGAGCAATTGAAAGATGTAGTTCAAAATCAGGATACAAAGAAACCGATTGTTCTTGTATTGAATGTATGCGGTCCTGTGGATTTGTCTTATTTGAAACGCGATGTTGTAAAAGCTGTTTTGGTTGCATTTTTGCCGGGAATGGAAGGGGGAAGAGCAATTCGGGATATATTGGTCGGGAAAATTAATCCTTCCGGTAAATTGCCGATTACGTTCCCTGAAACATATGAAGATACACCGACATATTTGAATTTTCCGGGGGATGGATATGAGGTGTGTTACGGCGAAGGAATTTATGTGGGATACCGGTATTATGATAAAAAGAAAGTCAGTCCGTGCTATCCGTTTGGACATGGTTTGTCATATACAACGTTTGTTTGCAGTGATATGCAGAATGTACAGATGGCAGAAGACAGGATTACGTTTGCTGTTGAAGTGGAAAATACAGGTGGGAAAGCCGGAGCTGAAGTGATTCAGATTTATGCCGGAGATCCGTAT
>JAFTVQ010000206.1 GCA_017461865.1 Lachnospiraceae bacterium
AATTTACAGCCTGCAGCAGGTTCTAAACACAGTGATAATTTTAGAAGAGGTCGTGGACACGGTTCAGGAAATGGTAAGACAGCCGGTAAAGGTCATAAAGGACAGAAGGCTCGTTCCGGTGCACCGAGAATTGGTTTCGAAGGTGGACAGATGCCATTATACAGAAGAATTCCTAAGAGAGGATTTAAGAATCGCAACTCTAAAGAGATCGTTGCTATCAATGTAGCAGTTCTTGACAGATTCGATGACGGCGCAACAGTAGATGTAGCTGCTTTAGTCGAAGCCGGAGTTATCAAAAACCCACGCGATGGAGTTAAGATCCTCGGAAACGGAGAAGTAACCAAAAAGCTCAATGTTAAAGTTGATGCAGTAAGTGCATCTGCAAAAGAAAAAATTGAAGCGGTTGGTGGAACAGTAGAGGTGATCTAATGTTAACTACTATTAGGAATGCATTTAAGATCAAAGATATAAGAAATCGATTATTATTTACGCTGGCTATGATGGTTGTCATCCGTTTCGGATGTCAGCTGCCTGTGCCGGGCGTTAATCGTGAATATTTTGCCCAGTGGTTTGCAAGCCAGACGGGCGATACATTCAATTTCTTTGATGCTTTTACCGGTGGTTCATTTATGAACATGTCGATATTCGCACTGAATATCACACCGTACATCACATCATCCATTATCATGCAGCTCTTGACCATTGCGATTCCGAAGCTGGAGGAGATGCAGAAGGATGGGGAAGAAGGAAGAAAGAAGATTGCAACGATTACACGTTATGTGACAGTTGGTCTTGCGCTTATCGAATCTGCAGCTATGGCAATCGGATTCGGAAGAAGCGGACTTCTTCAGTCAGATGCAGTTGTGCTTGATTACATTGTTGTAATTCTTGCGTTGACAGCAGGAACCGCCTTCATTATGTGGATCGGTGAGAGAATCACGGAACATGGGGTTGGTAATGGTATTTCGATCGTACTTACGATCAATATTATCTCCAGCATACCTCAGGATTTTAAGGCTTTATACGATCAGTTCGTAAAGAGCGCTGAGACAATTACACTTTCGGTTATCTCAGCAGTTGTGATTATTGCGATCGTTATTGGTATGATCGTTCTCGTTATTTTATTAAACGGCGGAGTTCGTAAGATTCCGGTTCAGTACGCAAAGAAGATTCAGGGTCATAAGACTTACGGCGGAAATACATCCAACATTCCGCTCAAGATTAACACGGCAGGTGTTATTCCGATTATCTTTGCATCCTCATTGATGCAGTTCCCGATTGTTATCTGTCAGCTTGTCGGATATCAGGGTACAGGATTTTGGGGCGAGGTGCTGAAGGGGCTCAACTCCAACAACTGGTGTAATCCGGACATCCCTGTTTACAGCATCGGTCTTTTGGTGTATGTATTGCTTGTTATTTTCTTTGCATACTTCTATACATCCATTACATTTAACCCGATGGAGATTTCGAACAATATTAAGAGACAGGGTGGATTTATTCCGGGTATCAGACCGGGAAAACCAACAACAGAATACTTGACCGGCATTCTGAATTATGTGATCTTTATAGGTGCGATCGGACTTATTATTGTTGCTGTATTACCGTTTTTCTTTAACGGTATGTTCGGCGCAAGTGTTTCCTTCGGAGGAACAAGTCTCATCATTATCGTGAGTGTTATTTTAGAGACAATCAAGCAGGTTGAGTCGCGCATGTTAGTTCGCAATTATAAAGGATTTTTAAATGCGTAAAGCATAGAGAAAACAATTCTGGGACAGGCGAAATTTCGCTTGTCCCATGTATTGGTTTTATTTACCTATTATTTCGGAGGATGAAAATGAAAATTATTATGTTAGGTGCCCCGGGGGCAGGAAAAGGAACACAGGCTAAAATGATTGCAGACAAATACAGTGTTCCGCATATTTCTACAGGCGATATTTTCAGAGCAAACATCAAAAACGGTACAGAGCTCGGAATGGAAGCAAAAAAATATATGGATCAGGGACTTCTTGTTCCGGATGAGCTTACGGTTAAGATTCTTCTTGACAGAGTCGCTCAGGACGACTGCAAGGACGGATATGTGCTTGACGGCTTCCCGAGAACGATCCCGCAGGCAAAAGTACTGGATGATGAACTTACAAAGCTTGGTGAAACCATTGATTATGCGATTGATGTAAACGTTCCGGATGAAAACATTATTAACAGAATGTCCGGAAGACGTGCCTGCCTTGCATGTGGAGCAACCTATCATATTACACATGTTCCGCCAAAGCAGGAAGGAATTTGTGATAGATGTGGGAAAGAGCTTGTTCTTCGCGATGATGACAAGCCGGAAACAGTAAAGAACCGTTTGGAGATTTACCATGAGCAGACACAGCCGCTCATTGATTTCTATACAGAGAAAGGCGTGCTTAAGACGGTGGACGGAACGGTTCCGATGAACGAAGTATTTGATGCTATCGTGGCAATCTTAGGAGAATAAAAATGGCGGTTACAGTAAAATCTGCAAGAGAGCTCGCGCTTATGCGGGATGCAGGTAAGATGCTCGCGGAGGTGCATGAAAAACTCAGTGAGAGTATTAAACCGGGCATATCGACTCTTGAAATTGATACTTTAGGCGAAAAGTTAATTCGAAGCTATGGATGTACACCGAACTTTTTAAACTATAACGGTTATCCGGCTTCCGTGTGTGTGTCTGTCAATGATGAGGTGGTACATGGTATTCCGCGCAAGGACAGAATTTTAATGGAAGGCGATATCGTAAGTCTGGATACCGGTTTGATTTACAAAGGTTATCATTCCGATGCGGCCAGAACCTACGCGGTGGGTGAAATCAGCGAGGAGGCAAAGCTTTTGATTGAGCGTACCAAGCAGAGCTTTTTCGAGGGAATTAAGATGGCGGTTGCAGGCAATCATCTTTATGATATTTCCAATCGGATTGATGAATATATCAGTCAGTACGGATATGGCATTGTGACAGATCTTGTCGGACACGGTATCGGAAAGAAACTTCATGAGGATCCGCAGATTCCGAACTTTGCACAAAAAAAGAGAGGTTTAAAACTCTGTGCAGGGATGACATTGGCCGTTGAACCGATGATTAATCTCGGACGTAGTGATGTGGAATGGCTGGATGATGATTGGACGGTTGTGACGGAGGACGGAACTTATTCCGCGCATTACGAAAATACAATCGCAATTACACCGGACGGAGAACCGGAAATCCTGACTCTTTTATAGAAACGCAGAAAAGGAAGCAAAGCATGGTAGGAATGTTGGCAACGGCGAAAGCCGGACATGATAAAGACCAGTTGTATATTATTATAGAAGAAACGGGTGACAGTGTTTGGCTGGCGGACGGAAAATATAAGACGATGCAGCATCTGAAGCGTAAAAATAAAAAACACATTCAGATCTGGAAAAAACAGACACCGCTTCTTTTGGATATCAGAGAAAAACTGATGCAGGGAGAACCGGTCAGGGATGAAGAAATAAAAAGAGCGATGAAACTTTTAATTGGCAGTGAATTGGAGGAGTAAAATGTCAAAAGCAGATGTAATTGAAATCGAAGGAACAGT
>JAFTVQ010000207.1 GCA_017461865.1 Lachnospiraceae bacterium
GCCCGCTCGAATTGAATTCCCCCCTATCTTTTACGGTAATGGTAGAGGCAATACTGTGTTTTTCCAGCACTCTGTTCATGGTCGACTGACTTACCCGGGCATACCGTTCCGTTGTACTTACAGATTCGTGCCCAAGAAAATTTCGTATGTAGACCAGCGGTACACCGGCATCAAGCATGTGAATTGCTTTGCTATGCCGAAAACTGGGCGGAGAGTATTTTTCCTGCGCAAACAACTGCGGATGATCCTCCCGACCACGCTCCACATATTTCTGTACAATATTACGGATACAAGCGGTTGTCATCCTCTCATTTCTCTGACTGAAAAACAATGGCGTTTCGCGGGTCTCGCGAAATTTTGGATCTTGTCTGGAAAGATAATGTTTCAAGATCTGCTCAGTGTGTTTTGATATAGGGATTTCCCGTATTTTATTGCCCTTTCCACGCAGTCGAAGTCGTGCAGGAGATCCGGGTATGAAATCCTCTACACGCAGATCGCACATTTCCTGAGCTCTGGCAGCTGAATCATACAGCACACACAGCAAAGCCAGATCTCTGAGACCGTATTTCCCGATTCCGTCTGGAAGATGGAGCAGAATCTTAATTTCTTCCGCTGAAAAATACGGAAACAGTACCTCCGGGACTTTGGGAGTCCGTGAAGATGCGGCAGCAGTCAACGCTGGGAGTGCAGAAACTTCCCGCCGTGACGCATATTTCAGAAACGATGTAACGGCAGAGATTCTCTGCTTTTGTGATGCGGGACTGTAGTGCAGTTCATTTTTCATCCATAGAATGTATTCATCAAACATTTTGGGTGTGAAATCACTGTATCGGATACGGTAATGCGTTTTGCTCATGTATTCATCAAAGAATCGGAACAGAATTACAAAGCTGTCTGCATAAGCGGAAATTGTATTTGGACTGCAATGACGTATCTCTGGAAGAAAGGTTTCGAAATACTCCGCAAGCTGTTTCATAAAAAGAGTCTGTTTCATAGTGTCACCTCCGGAAATATGTCATTGTTCAACGATTCCATGCAGTCAAGGATATCTGTACCATTCATCTGTGTCATATGAAGGTACTGTTCTGTTCCGTAGATGTTCTCATGCCCCAAATAGGTCGAGAGGATCGGAACCTCCTCATACAGATCATACCCGTTCTGCTGCAGTTGACGGAATGAAGCAACCGCAAAGGAATGACGGATACAGTGCAGGCAGATGTTCCGTGCATATGGTGCCATCTTGGGCTTTACAATTCCTGCTGTTTCCAGACAATTACAGAATATAGTCCGTGCCCATCCCTGCGGATGCGGCCTTGTTTTTCTTCCTGGAAAAAGGTACATTTCCGGGTCAATGCTGTATTCGCGTATATATTCTCCGAGAACCGCTGTCAGTGACGGATGCATAGGAACCAGACGGTCCTTATTTCCTTTGGCATTCCTGATAAGAAGTAGTCCGTTCTCCGTGTCAGCATCTCTGACTTTCAACATAAGAACTTCATTCAGTCGCAGTCCGCATCCCCAGAGCAACCGAAGAATTACCGAAAACTGTACTGCTTCTGTATGGCCGCTTTTATGCACCGAACCGATGCGTATATCTGCCGCATGAATCAGACGAACCATTTCCTCTTCTGAAAAGATGTATGGTATATAGATCTTTTCCGGAAGCGGAGATTCTGGAACAAAAGTGGGATATCCCAAAGTGTTCAGATATCTGGAAAACTGTCGGAAATGGGACAGATAGACAATCCGGGTATTGACACTCATTTTTTCGGAAAGAGAATGAAACCACTTCTCTGCTGTCTCCTGAGAGATTGCTTTTTCTGATATATTCAGCTTGACAAGTATATGATCTACTGTTTTCAGAACCGTACGGTCTTTCCGATTGATATGCCCCTGGCTCTCTCGTAAGCGGAGATAATCTGTCATTTCCTCTGCCAAAATACTATTCCATACTGTGTCTTTTGTCATTTCTTCACCACCTCTCCAGAAAACTCCGGTACCGGGAGTGCACATTTCTGCAGACGCTCAATATCCACTCGGACATAATGTCTGACAGAGCCAGAGGAGGTATGTCCGAGGATTTTTTGGATCACCGGGTAGTTATTTCCCTCCTGCAGCAGTCCTGTCGCAAGGCTTGAACGAAGGGCGTGTGCTCCTTTCCGGCGGTTTGAGGAATCAACACCGGACGCAAGGATAAGACGTGAGACAATGCCATATATAGAAGCTGCCTGCAAGGGTCTGAAGTCAAAGGGATGGGCGGTAAGGAAAATATGTACATCTTTACTGATAGGACGGCAATTTTCTACATAGTCGATCAATATCTGCCGAATATCGGGAAGCAGAGGATATTCTGCCGCTTCACCAGTTTTCTGCTGGACGAGCCGGATGGTTCCTCTTTCATAATTTACATTCTGAAATGTAAGATTTGCGATGTCACAAGAACGAAGTCCCAATTTTGCGGCTATGAGAAAAATTGCATAGTTCCGTTTGCCCGTCGGTGTTTCAAGATCGATGGAAGCGAGAATGCGGCTGATTTCTTCCGCCGAATATACCGTGGGCAGTGGTTTATGCCGTCGAGTGGAAGGAACGGCAGTACTCATATCCGCATCCAGTATTCCTTGCCGAAACAGATATCGCAGAAAGGAACGAACGGATTTTGTGAATTCCTCTTTGCTGCCTTCCGCTTCGTATCCTGCGTAAATCACGGCGTATGTCAGCTGACCAATGTCTGTAATTCCAGATTTCTGAACTATATACAAAAATCGTGCAACAACATGTATTCGTGCACGTATATCCGGTGTCTGTTTGCCGCACTGATATAGATATTTTTCGTATTCAACCACCAAACCGTCAAACTGTGAGGATTTATAGGGAATACAAGCTTTTTTAGGATGCCAGTGGAAATTCCCCAGCAGGGCTTGATTCAGCCGGATGACCGTGTTTCTGCACAGCCTAATCCATTCAGATGCATATGGAGGCGTAGCAGAGTTTTTTTGCTGGAGATATTCATCTCCGGCCTCGGTAGTATAAATTCCACCGAAGTTGTTATCGCAGTATTTCGCAATTTCCCGCAGAATGTAGTTGTATTTTCTGCGGGTCGTCGTATAGGAATATCCGTCAGCTTCCATGGCTGACAATATTTTATTCGACAATTGTGTGCAGCTGAATTGAGGTTCATTTCGCATAATTTTCTCCTTGTACAATATTAGGGATACTATATTGTACAAAATTATGTGACGAGTATTTTGCTTGTTCCTGCTTTTTTCTTTGGTTTCCCCTCTAATTCTTGGATTTTTGATGTTTTTGTATTTC
>JAFTVQ010000208.1 GCA_017461865.1 Lachnospiraceae bacterium
GCATGGAACAGTCGGGTTACTCGGAACTCACAATTAGGGAGGCTAACTCAATCATACGACTTTTTCTGCTGCATATGGAATCTAAAGGGGAGCACACGTTAGATTGCTTTTCTGCTGAGGATATTGAAAATTATCTTCCTGTCTTACGCCAAAAATGGGCCTCCGGGATGTCAAATCCAATCTATTATCTGAGAGGCTTTTTTGCATTTTTATATGAAAGGCAGGAGATCCGCCAGGACCTGTCTCTTGTTTTGAAGGTCAATGCTGCAAGCAAAATCAAAGTGAAGAAAGGTTTTGAAGCCGGTGAGATCGAGGCAATACTCGCGGCAATAGATCGAAGCACCCCCTTGGGAAAACGCAATTTTGCAATGATAACCCTTGCCGTCCATTCTGGACTTCGACAGATCGATGTACTGAACCTAAAGTTACAGGATATTCATTGGAAAGACGCAGAAATAAGTATCGTCCAGCGAAAAACCAATCGCCAATTGATACTTCCACTGGATCAGGAAACCGGTGATGCCATCGCAGACTACCTCTTACACGGAAGACCCGCTTCAGAATCGACGTTTGTATTTCTGCGGTCAGTTGCTCCATATACGAATTTGAAAGTTGGCTCCTGCATTGGCAGCCGCATTGTACAGAAATATGCCGTGCTCTCTGGAGTAGTGTGGACGACCAAGGAACGTAAAGGGTTTCATAGTTTTAGAAGATCGCTTGGCCGGGAGTTACTGGAAAATGATGTCCCATTGTGCACGATTAGTGAGATTTTGGGCCATGCCAACCGCAATTCCACGAAACAATATCTTTCTGTGGATGTGAAACATCTCCGGGAGTGTGCGCTTCCTCTCAACGAACTCAGATGTACGAAGGAGGCTCTACTATGACCGTATATTCAAGCCTCCTGGCATCGTATATTTCTGACCTCATTGCGCAAAAACACCTGCTAGGCTATTCGTTTGCGTATGGCGAACTTGTCTTAAAAAGGTTTGACGAGTTTTGCTCTGAGAATTACCCACAGGAATCCACTATAACACGCGCAATGGGACTTGCTTGGGCTGTAAGGCGTCCAACCGAAAAACCTGTATCTACGGCCAAACGGCTTGCTCCTGTGCGTGAGCTGGCAAAATATATGCTGCGGAAGGGTGTGGACGCATATGTCATTCCGGATGAGTTTGTAAAACAGCCAGCGGTCAGATATGCTCCGCATATTTTTACAGATAAAGAATTGGAGTGCTTTTTTCATGAGACAGATTCGATTCATCCCCATATTCACAAAGAATGTATGGAACCACTGGTCATGCCCGTGATCTTCCGCCTTATCTATACATGTGGACTGAGGCCGCAGGAAGGCCGGCTTATAAAGCGGAAGGATATCAACCTCGAAGAAGGCGTTTTGTTCATTCCAGAGTCCAAAAGGCACAAAGACAGATTTGTTGTCATCCCTGAAGATATGCTGGAGCTTTGTCGTAGATATGACACTATTATCCGAAAGAAGGTTCCGCAAAATGAGTATTTCTTTCCTTCAGGTGATTTCACATGCTATCATGCTGTAACACTCGAAGCTAACTTCAAACGGTACTGGAATAATGCAGGTCTATGGCCGGAGACAAAGGGAAATAATCCCAGAATTTATGATTTTCGACACACTTTCGCGACCAAAAGGCTATATCAATGGATGAAAGATGGACGTGACATAGATACCTGTCTTCCCTTTTTGAGTGCATATATGGGGCATGCGCATCTTTCTCAAACTGCGTACTATATCCACCTTGTCCCTGAAATTTTCCCCACACTTAGCGGACTAGACTGGGAGAGATTCTCAAAGTTGATACCGGAGGTGGCTGAAGATGAAATATAATGATGCACTTTTCTTGAAAACTGTCCGGGACTTTCTAACCATTTACCTTCCAAAGCAGCGAAAGTTTAGTGAAAATACGATTCGCTCCTATAGAATGTCATTGAGCTTGTTCTTTGACTACTTAAAGAATGAAAAAGGTGTTTCCATACAGAAGCTGTCTTTTAATCACCTGAACTCGGAAAATGTCTCTGGCTTTCTTGCATGGCTACAGTCGGAACGTGGTAATTCAGATACGTCTTGCAACCAACGTCTCATGGCAATCCGTTCATTTGTAAAATATGCAGCGATTTCTGATCCGGCAAATATTTATCTCCAGGCAGAAATCGAAAAAGTACCTGTCAGGAAGTGCCAGTCAAAGGTTGTAGAATTCTTTTCTGACAACGCACTTAAGGCGCTGCTGGAGCAGCCGGATAGAGCCAAGAAAACCGGGCTGCGCAATAGTTGTTTTATGATTCTCATGTATGACACAGGTGCCAGATGCCAAGAAATCCTGGATCTTCGGATAAAAGATTTGGTCCTGAATGAAAAAAGCCCATACGTTTATCTGACAGGCAAAGGGAATAAAACCAGAACAGTGCCGCTGATGGAGAAAACAGTGCACCATCTCAATCTGTATCTAAACCGATTCCATCCGGAGGGGCAAAGAAACAGAGAGGATTACCTTTTCTTTACAATCATTCACCAGCAACGATGCACAATGTCGCCCGATACTGTTGCGGCATTTTTGAAAAAATATGCTGACCAGGCACGACACAGTTGCGCTGATATTCCGGAATCTGTGCATCCACATCAGTTCCGCCATACAAGGGCAATTTCCTGGTATCGAAATGGTGTGCCACTGATTTTGGTTTCTGAACTCTTGGGACATGCTGATATCAATACCTCCCAGATTTATGCGTATGCAGATACGGAAATGAAACGAAAAGCCATTTCCAAAGCTTTGGGGGATAACAGCAGCAATTTTCAGAAGGACGACGTTTCCCGTTGGGAAGGAGATGATGAATTAATCAAGAAACTGTTCGCTTTGAGTTAAATCAGTTATCCCGAAATTTTTCGAGATAACTGACCTATGGAAGGAGGTAAAACAAGGATTTATAAGCAGAATCTGTCCCGCCTAATCCGTTTGCCCGATTTTTTCGGGATAACTGATTCTTCGGGATTAATGCCGTCGATCATTCCGTAATCATCCTCCATAGACATTTCTGCGTTTTTCAGCGGATTGGTCTGGGAAAGCTGACGGATGCGATCT
>JAFTVQ010000209.1 GCA_017461865.1 Lachnospiraceae bacterium
AAAACGGTCTGTAACCGAAATAAACCTACACCTAAAAAACGGAAATACCATTTCGATATATTCGCCAGACTCAAGATAGTTTCTTCCCAGACGCGAAAGGTCCTTGACGATTATACAATCAATCTTTCCGTCACGTAGATCATTCATCATTCGTGAAAATTCCGGTCGGATAAAATCGGTACCGGATATATCATCATCACTGTAAATGTCGAACACGGTAAGGTCCGAATGCTCAGAAACATAATCCTTCAGCAATTGAAGCTGATTACCAATCGTATCGGCCTCACGCTTCCTTTCTGTTTCTACAGAAATTCGTGCATATAAGCCTGCGCGGTAGACCTTATCGACCGGCTTTATCACCGTTTGTTCTGCAACAGTGGTTTTTCGGCTTTTTCGTGCCATTTAACTCGCTCCTTTCTGTTCAAGATAATAATCCTGTACTTGTGAAACGAGTGCTTGATAATCTTGCATATGAGTAAACGTCAATTCGATTCGCTTATCTTCATAGATAACAATACTCTCAATGCATTCCACTGCCACACTTCGTGTTAAGCTTTGGATGTTGCGGTATTCAAGGAAATCTTGGATCCACTGCTGTGGAGCATTCCCGTTTTCAAGGTACAGATTGATTTCGCGACGCACCTGTTCTTCGGCTAATTGTGCATCAGCAATTCGATTTTCGTACTGCTCTTTAATATCAAGATAATCGTCTTTTGAAAGAATGCCATCCTTCATATCCTCATATGCCGACATTTTCAGCCTACGATATCGGTCAATTTCTGCCTCAACCGCAAGTAACCGTTCCTCGGCCTTTCTTATACTAAGGCGGCGCATAGGGGCACTTCTAATAGTCTGCAGGCATGTATCCAGTTCCATTAGTAAACGGATATGCTCCTGCAGAAGTTTCAGCACGGTATCTTCCAACTGATTTTTAGAGATACGGTGTGTTGAACACTTGCCGGTTTTCTTGTGATGACCACAAACATAATAATAGAATTTCTTTCCGCTTGCAGTCTGTGTTTTCCGTATCATAGGACCTTTGCAGTCGCTACAGTATAGCAAACCTGCCAACGGGAATACCCCTTCTTCATTCGGTGAAGTTCGGGTATCCAATTCAAGAAGCCGTTGTACAAGCAGAAATATTCTTGGCTTGATGATTGCTTCGTGGGCATTTTCAAAAATCGCCCATTTTTCTTCTTCATTAACGATTACTGTTTTTATTTTGTAATTGGGCCTTGTTCGGATCCCTTGCACAAGAGTTCCTACATAGACCGGGTTTGTTAAGATGCGTCGTACCGCCATAGGCACCCACTGTGCCTTACTCTTGGTCTTAAAAGAGGTTTTATAGGATAATCCTCGGCTTTTCTTATATTCCATCGGTGACAAAACACCTTGCTCGTTCAGTTTTCGAGCTATGGTGTCCGGGTTGAGACCTTCCAGTTTCCAACGGAATATATCCCGCACGACTTCTGCGGCATAAACATCAATAACAAGTTTGTTTTTATCCTCTTCGGATTTCTCATAACCGTATGGCGCAAAAGCACCGATAAACTCGCCGTTTTTACGCTTTACTTGCAACTGACTGCGGATTTTGATAGAGATATCTCGGCAGTAGTTGTCATTCATCAGGTTCTTCACCATGATGTTAAAATCATCAGAGCTGCTTCTGGTGATGGTGTCGATTCCGTCGTTTATAGAAATCAAACGAACCCCATAATACGGAAAAAGGCGATCGATATACTTTCCGGCATTGATGTACTCTCTGCCAAAACGAGACAGATCCTTTACAATGACGCAATTCACGATCCCGGCGCGGATGTCATCCATCATGCGCTGGAAATCAGGACGGTCATAATCTGTCCCTGTATATCCATCGTCTTCTCTTATCGACACTATTGTTATGTCAGCTTTGTCTTTAACGAAGTCCAGAATCAGCTGTTTTTGATTGGAAATACTGTTGCTCTCAGTTCTTGCGCCGCTAATACTGATTAAGTCCTCCTTGGACAGACGCACATAAGCAGCAGCATTATACTGAATAAGATTTGTAGTTTCCATAAGCTCACTCCTTTGGATGGATTGTCAGTACGGCCGACAAACATTCCAAAGGTGAGTATGATTTTTTAGTCCGTGAGTAAGTATAGCATAAAACTTTGAAAAAATCTATACTTTTCGGACATTTCCATAACTTACCGTTTACATTGTTCGCAGAAGATCCTCGAAATTCTGCTGGAATGATGGTCCGTCTGACTTATAATTTACTTTTACGGCCACATCACCGATGCGAAAACAATAGGGGTTCTGAATCTGTTGTAAAAAGCTCAGAACTCGTTCCTGCACCGGTTTGGATTCGTCTATGTGAACGGAGTTCAGATCAACTAAGCTACTTTTATCAACGCTTCTTATATCCACACTCTTAAGCGTAGCGACATCATTCTTATCGTAACTATACATTGGATACTCCTTTCTTTTATATAGAAATTATTGCCATTAAGGTGCTCGTCTATTCAACGAGCATTTGATTTTAACGTCCACCCGGCGCCTGCAGCGAACAGGTCCATAGGAGTTTCACCTTCCCGCCTTCATTGTGGCCGGACCGCGAATTACGGAAGTATCATTGTCCCAAATTCGCGTCTTGGCGGAATGCAGGAGCCACCCGCATATTATTACTCTTGGTTCTGCTTGCCAGGCAGACGGATAGGCGCTCAGCGAAAATGGAAAGTACCGGTTCTGGACTATTCGGTTTTCAATGTGCATAAAAGTCATAGGGATGCTTTCATAAGGTAAAAACACCTGAAAAAACGCAAATATAGTCGCTCTGGCAAAATTTTTTCAAAAAAAAGACTCCGGATTGCTCCGGAGCCTCTTTCTTAGATATTAAACTTACTTATTTTGAGAGCTATTCGCATGAGTATGTACTGATG
>JAFTVQ010000210.1 GCA_017461865.1 Lachnospiraceae bacterium
GAAACACAGCCTATCGGCTTATGGGGACAACGCCACAAGCAGTATCTGAAAGAGCATAGGCACATTGTTTACACCACAATGCTGATTGATGGTACACTTAACCGTTATCTTGCAGATATTAACCAACAGGCGGAGCAAATGTTCCACAGATTGATTGATGAAATGGCTCAAAAGCAGGGTGTGACAGAACAGTTAAAAGCAGAAAATCAAATGGAATGGGTACAGCAGATGAACGCTTGCAAGGCACAGGCAGAAGAAATAGTGAAGTTTGAACTGATTTATGATTGATACCGAGAACTCCCGGACGAAAATGTTCGGGCGTTTCTTGTATGAATGGTAGAAAACTTCACACTTGTATGCTATACTTTATTTTACGCAAGAGCAAGATGCGTTCGAAGCTGTAGAAGGCTTTAGTTCTGTCATGTTATGAAAGCAGTACACATCGGGTGCATTTAGAAAATTGCTCCAATCAAATGGTATCAAGCAATCATTTTCAGCTACCGGCAGGCCTCATGACAACGCAGTCGCAAAGAAGGTTTCCGCGAAAGCGTAAAACAGTATATTCAGTTTTACAATGAGGTTCGCCCTCATCAAACCCTGAAATACCAGATACCACAGGCCTTTGAGACCGAGCACGATTCAATTTTATCGAAAACATGTGTCCAAATAGCGACATGGAGTAAAAATAATACTTTTGCATTTCTGGACTTTTGGAATATCTTCTCCAAAATACAAAATCGGAAAACCCAAGCATTGCCAGGCTTTCCGAAAAGAAAAAAACGTTTTTCGAAAAAAATGTTCGAAAAACGGGTTTCGTTCAGAAAAGCAGGACACCGTGAAACCGCACAGTCCAACCATATAACTTATTGGTGGAACATGCGATTTTACGGTGGGGTTGAGATATGAGGAGGAATACATCATGTACTATCACATAGCAGAGACGCTAAAACCAATCCGGCCAGAAGATGTTGAGATTTGGGAGAAAATCGCAGTCATTCTAAATCCGGAAGAAATCAAGGACCATAAGCTGCCAGCTATGCTGATTCCGCCGGAGTCTATGCTCTGCGCAGGAAATATTAAGGGCTGTCGGCTGATGGTTGAGCAAAACCGAATCCTCGGCGAGATTCACGAGCCGGCAAGACCACATCAGCAGGAAAAGAGAATCGTTTTCACATGGTGGAACAACAACCTTCTTTTTGTTGATGCGGACGGAGAAGCCGCCAAATGTATGGAACGGGTCAGGAATATGCGCCCGCATCATGCGGATGGGGCATATGATTTACTGATGGATTTTTTTCTGGCTCTGATTATGGATGACCTCTTCCATATTCAGAACATGGAAGAACGCATTTCCGGACTTGAACAGATGGTATTGGATAACCAGACAGACAAGTTTATCAGGCAAATGAGCCGGCTCCGGAAGGAACTGAATCAACATAACCGTTACTACGCTCAGATGAATGATATGGTGGCAACTTTACAGGAAAATTCTACCGATTTATTGGATGAATGCAGTTCCGGCAGGCTGCAGTATATTCTTCGCAGGTTGAATCGCTTACAAGAGGAAACCCAGATGCTGCGAGAATATGCCAGTCAGGTCAGCAGCGAGTATCAGGCCCAGATGGATCTTGGGCAGAACCGGATTATGAAGCTTTTGACAATTGTTACCACAATTTTTATGCCGTTGTCTCTGATTGCAGGATGGTATGGAATGAATTTTGACAATATGCCGGAACTTCATTGGGTCTATGGTTATCCGGCGGTGGTTGTGCTGAGTGCATTAATTGTGGGAGGATGTATTTACTACTTCAAGAAAAAACGATACTTGTAAACGGAAGCGCCCTGGAACTTCCAGGGCGTTTCGTATTGGGTTATTTGTCTACCAATCGGTAGCCGCCGTCGATTTCCGTTAAAATACTTTTTTCCGTTTCAATTTGCCCGCCCAAAAGTCCCTGTGAAGACCGGTTTTGATGGATTCGCTTCATCATAGTTCATTTCCTCCTTAAAAGGAACTCACACCAGCAGTATGAATGCTTACAATCCGCTGTGATAAAACAAAAAGCCGCAGGGAATGGCATGTGTCCATAAAACAGTTAATCCTCCGTATGGTTGAGATCATCCGGAGGATTCTTTATAGTCTATATTCTAACTTGCTTGCGGCAATTCCACAGGGGATAGCCGCTTTAGCGGCGCAAAGTAATGCAGCCACCTTGAGGTTACGAAATGACGAAATTTTCTTGGTCATACAGTTTTCTCCTGCTGACGGAAAATGAAGATGCCGATACTCCCGATAGGAGCGCCTTGCAGTTTGGTTTTTAATAGTCCGACAAACATGGATTTGAAAATTACAATTTTATAAGTGGTTATTAACCCTCACAGGGTTTTAATAAAATCCTCCAAAAGTCTTGAAAATAAAGGGTTTATCGCAAAATGCTCACCTTAACTTATTATACGATTTCACTTATGTTTATTCTTCCCTTGGGAGCTGATAAGGGCAAGAAAATCTGATAACAAGATATAACAGAATGTGGCAATCGGAGAACTGTGACGTATGTGCGAATATATTATACTGGAGGATT
>JAFTVQ010000211.1 GCA_017461865.1 Lachnospiraceae bacterium
GCATAGTCGAGGGATCTCAAATAATATACGCACTGCCGACCGTCCGTGAGGCCCTTCGGCTTCGCTACGCTACGCTCAGGGCGACTATTCAAATCATTTGCGAAGCAAATACATCAATTATGCATTATGCATTGTGAATTGTGCATTTTAAGACATTTGCTTTTTCAGGCTGTTTAAAGCGCCTTTTTCTAATCGTGACACTTGCGCCTGGGAGATACCCACCAGGGCAGCAACCTCCATCTGGGTCTTGCCGGAGCCAAATCGCAGGGACAAAATCTGCTTCTCCCGGTCTCCCAGCTTCCGGAAGGCAGACCGCAGCGCAATATGCTCCATCCAGTTTGCTTCCGTATTTTTCATATCCCGGACCTGATCCATCACTGTCAGCGGATCCCCGCCGTCGGCATACACAGGATCGTAAAGGCTGATGGGGGCGCAGACCGCATCCAGCGCCTCACTGACATCGGCAAGGGGCAGCTCCAGTTCTTTGGCGATCTCATCCAAGGTGGGGTCTCTGCCCAGGGTTACCTGCATAGCTTCCTTGCATTGCAGCACCTTATATGCCACATCCCGGATGGACCGGGAGACCCGGATGGCGGCGTTATCCCGCAGATACCTGCGGACCTCGCCGGCGATCATAGGCACACCATAGGTGGAAAATTTTACCTGCTTTGTGGGATCAAAATTGTTGATGGCTTTAATGAGGCCGATGCACCCCACCTGGAACAGATCGTCGGGGTTTTCGCCTCTGCCGGTGAAGCGCTGGATCACCGATAATACCAGCCGTAGATTGCCTTCGATGAGAGCTTCCTTTGCCCGAGCGTCACCTTCCTTTGCTCTTCGTAATAGGGTATCCATTTCTACCTGGGACAGAACTTTCAGCCGGGCGGTGTTCACACCGCAGATCTCTACCTTTCCCTGCATGGCGTTCCTCCATGAATATCATGAATTTGATAAATACAGTATTTCCGGGGGAGGAAATTTCATACAGCGTATTTTTGTGCAAATGTTACAAAAAATTTTCGGCAAGCCTGAAAAAAACGGGGCGGAAAAAGCCTTCGAAACCGAAAAAGCCAACTTTTTCCCCGAAATTGCCGAAAAATTTCCGGCGGTTGCAGCGGCGACATAACATGAAACCGGTTGACTAATTTCCCACCTTATGCACCCGGTTATACACAGCGCAAATCGGCTCAAAACGGAAAAATCGGGAAAAATGGGCGTTGAAAGGCTTGAGTTTTCCACATTGTCCACAGGTTTATCCACAGCCCGTGGGATTTTTTCAAAAGTTAACTGTATTCATTTTTGGTTAACATAATTATTTTTGACAGCCTTCGACAGATTTCCCACTTTTTTATCCGTCAAAATGTTGACGAAACGAAAAATTTGACCCGAAAAATAATCCTTGACAAGGAATTTAGGGTGAAAATCCCGGGAAAATTTTTAAAAAAGGTATTGATTTTATGGAAAAGTCACGCTATAATTGGTAACTGCGTAAAAGTATGCAGAACAAGGAGGTGTAATCGATGCCCAACATTAAGTCCTCTAAGAAGGATGTTATCCGTTCCAAAGTTGCTTACGAGAAGAACAAGGCTGACAAGTCCGAGATGAAGACCGTCATCAAGAAGTACGAGGCTGCCCTGGCTGGCGGCGACCGCGCTGCTGCTGAGGTTGCTTACAAGGCTGCCATCGTGATCGTGGACAAGGCTGTCACCAAGGGTATTCTGCACAAGAATACTGCTGCCCGCAAGAAGAGCAGCATGACCCTGCAGCTGAACAAGCTGGCCTAAGTTTCAAACTTCTCTGAAAATATCGCTCTCCGTCTTTCCGGAGAGCGTTTTTTCATACCCTCCCGGCGGATCTTTTGCCGCAGCTGTGCGTTTTGAAGGCCTTGAGGTATACACGATACATCTGCGGCCTTCAACCTTCATCTGCGACAAAATCTCTCGCCGGGCAAAATGCGAAACGCTTATAGGCGTTTTTCATTTAATTGAGAATTGAAAGTTGAAAATTAAATTCCGATTTATCGAACAGGCTACCGTACAACAGATGTCATTCTGAGCAAGCCGTAGGCGCGTCGAAGAATCTACGCAGTGCAGTATTTCAGTGCCAAGATCCTTCGACTTGCCCTTCGACTACGCTCAGG
>JAFTVQ010000212.1 GCA_017461865.1 Lachnospiraceae bacterium
GTTACTGTTCAGAGGCGCTTTGGACATATACATGCTTTTTTGCGTTGTTATGCCCAAAATCGATTCAGCCAACACTAAAATAAAGGCTTGTCTCCATTTTTCGGAATAAAATGTACCCTATAAACTGGACACTCAAAATCCAGTTTTATACCCAAAATCCATGGTTGTCCCCGTTTGGTAGACACCATTTTACCGATTTATGCCTAACCAGATATTCTGGCAATGGCTGACCCCATTTTTACACAAGGGTTTATATTTTCGGTTTCCGTTTTTTTGATCGTGTGATATAGTTTAATCAATGAAACGGAGGAACCATTATGACCAACAAAAGATTCACCCCGGAAGAGATTGAGATTATCCGGCAGAACCCTTACGTTGTAAGTGTCCGTTCCACTAAGATCACTTACTCCCTGGCATTCAAAAAGTTTGCCATTGATCAGGCCCAGATGGGGCTTTCTTCCCCGCAGATATTCCTAATGGCAGGTTTCGACCCGGAAATATTAGGGAAACCCCGGATATATGCTGCACTGAAAGCCTTCAAAAGTGAAGCGGCCTCTCCGGAAGGACTCCGGGAGCCACGTGGAAAGTCCCGGCAGGAACGTCTGGCTGCGCACGCAAAAGAGGATCTTACCAAAAAACAGACAAAAACTGCGATCCGTGAATTGCAGGATCGGGTAAACCACCTGGAGCAGCAGATTGAGTTTTTAAAAAAAATTCAATCTCTCCGGAAGTAAGTTCCTCCAGCGACATTTTTGGATCCATTCAAGGCGAGCTCCAGGAAAGTTTCAACACCCTCACAGTAACAGAACTGTGTGAATTGACAGGGGTATCACGATCCGGATACTATAACTGGGTCAGAAGCGCAGACACTAGGCTTGCTCGTGAACGACAGGATGAAGCTGATTTCGAGCTGATCCTGGCCGCCTATCGCTACCGTGGTTATGCCAAAGGGGCACGCAGCATCCATATGCGCCTGCTCCACCAGGGGATCCGGATGAACCTGAAAAAGATCCGCCGACTGATGAAGAAGTATGGCCTTTTCTGCCCTATCCGGAAAGCAAACCCTTACCGCCGTATGGCAAAAGCACTCCGGACGAATGCGGTCGCAGACAACCGGGTCAACCGCGAATTCCGCCTGCATGGTCCTCGGAAGATCCTGCTGACAGATATCACATACATTCCGTATAATGGGAAGTTCTGCTATCTGTCCGTGGTCAAGGATGCATTTACAGAACAGGTATTGTCCTATGTCCTCAGCGAGTCATTGGAAGTTGACTTTGTGCTTGAGACGGTCAACCAACTCATCCGGGAGCACGGGACATCCCTAGATACCGAGGTCTTTATCCATAGTGACCAAGGATGCCATTACACAAGCATCCGGTTCCGCGAACTGCTGAACAACTATGGTCTCCGCCAGTCCATGTCTCGGCGTGGCAACTGCTGGGACAATGCCCCCCAGGAGAGTTTCTTTGGCCACATGAAAGATGAACTGGCAGATCGGATAGCTGGCTGGCGGTCCATCGATGAAGTACATTCCGACATCGATGACTGGATGGATTATTACAACAATGACCGTGGGCAGTGGAACTTAGGGAAACTGTCCCCCAATGAGTACTATACGTACATAACAACAGGAAAAAATCCACTATCAATAAACGGATAGTTCTTTGGGTATAAAGTGTATTACAAAAATGTCCTTGACATGGGGTACACTTTAGATTTATGTTAACAAAAAATCGCCATTTTCAGTATTTTCGTGTTCCAATTGGGCATTACAGACGCAAAAATCTGTATATGCCCAAATTACCTCCAAATATGGTACTTACACATCCACTTTGTGTGTACTAAATCGTTGGTCTTATTGGCCATATTAATCACCTTTCCTTTCTATAATAGTGGCTTTAACACCTCCATTATACTGCGGAAAGGTGATTGTGCTATAAGCATTTGTTGCACCACCCGCATAGCAGGTGGTTTATTGTTTCGCATGTCTCCATTTTTCGGAACACGAAAAACTCCGCCATGCCGGGCGGGCTAAAGCCCATAAAAAAAGAGCAACCTCTCCTCTGCCAAGTAGTTGGTTGC
>JAFTVQ010000213.1 GCA_017461865.1 Lachnospiraceae bacterium
CCCACAGTCTGTTTCACGCTCATCATGATGCGCTCCTTTCAGACTGTCGGCTCATTTGTGGTGCATCTATTATATCATAATTTTCGCAATTTGTGTGGACTTCATTGCGAATAATTCGTAAAATTTTATCTTCCATCGTTTCTGTACCGCTTTCATTGAACACGACCTTGACTTTGTAGGTAGTGCCGCCGATGCGGTGGGTGGTATAAGCAAAGTTCTTGTTTTCGTTTTTTACCATAGGCAAATTTCCTCCATAGATTGAAAAATTCACAATTTTCGTGTATAATGATAATAGTTCCGATAATGTGTAACCATTTGACCGACAAAAACGGCACATGGCATACAAACACATTACCGGCATGAAAATAGCCCCCGAAAAGCCTTGCAGATCAAGGCATTTCAGAGGCTAATTCGTTACATAGCGGCTCATTTCCGCTTTTGTTCTCTGTGCTTACGCACTCTTGCCGCCGTTTGCTTGCGTCTTGCTTCTGCGGCGCACTTGTCGGAACAGTAGACACGTTTACCGTTCTTCTGAAAGTGTTTGCCGCATTCCTTACAGACCGCAAGGGGCATCGGCTCAAATACGGCTTGCAGTTCTTTATCTTCCGGCAGTACAGCCTTGCGAAAATAACTGCACAGCCCGCTGCATGAGTAGCATACCCCGAACATATAGCACTCACAGTCCAGCGGCAGGCAGCCGTATTCCTTGTCGTAGTTGGCACACTTGGAGACAACCAACTTTTTGATTTGTCTTTTCTCCTTTCCCGTCAGCTCACGATAGGTTTTGGTCATAGGCGTTTCCTCCTTTCTTTAGTGTCGGTAGTAATATAAAGGCAGACAAAATATATTACTCCCTCACCAATAGGAGAAATACGGGGTGTTTAGCGGAACTGTTTTTTCGGAAAATCAAAGAAAATTTGAAAAATATTTTTGAAGGGAGGTTTCTTGCGGTGTACGACGATCCCAAACGATACGAAAATGACGGTCTTTATGAAGATGAAGATACCAACTACGAAGATGAATATGAAGCGGACGATTCCGATTACATAGTCGATGACGAGGACGAAGATGAAAACGCACTTTGGGATGATGCGGAAGAAGATACCTCCGATGATGACGATACCGATGATCCTCCCGAAAAGAAGCGAAGGAAACGAAAAAAGAAAGATATTTTTGCTGACAGCGATACCGATGCCGAGGATGCGGAAGCCGAGGAATACGAAAAGGCACGGCGCAGACTTGCCAAGGAACAGCGTGTCATTGATGAAATAGAAGCCGATGCCGCAGAAAATCCCATAGAGGATGATAGCGACGATACCGGGGATGAGCAGCCCGAACGAAAGCTCCTAAAGCGTGAGCTTCGGGCGCAGGCTCTCAAACGCTTGGAGGATTCTGCCCGGACTCTTAAAGATTACGAAAACCTTGTTGCGTGGTATGACCGGCTCGATGCCAACCGTCAGCGTAAGGAACGCTATCACGAGCTGTACCGAAGCGGAGATGATGTTCCTCTTGATTACGGCGCATCCGAGGATGCCTTGTGTTTTCCCGATACGCTGAACGATGTACTGATACGGCAGGAGCGCAAGGGCAATTTCATAGATTCAATTTTCTATTGTCCTTACGATATACACGAGCTTGTGACGGATGCGGATATGTCTATCATCCTGCGGGAGCTGAACGAGGATCACAAGTTCCTGTTGTTCCTGTCAGCTCTGCGGCAGTACAGCTCTACCAAGATCGCCGCTATCCGTGGGCAGTCAGACCGCAACATCCGCAAGGTGCGGAATACGATGCTCAAAAAGATAAGAAAAAAGTTGCTTGCCGCACTTACCGAAAAAGTGCAGGCACAGCAGCCCTTGACCTTGCTTGAAAAAGAATTTCTGAGTGAAAATGGCGTGGATATTGAAAAAAACACGAAAAAGTAGTATAATAGTAATATAATTGTGAATTATACGGGTTACAATATATAGTGGAGGGTTTTGACGATGAAAAACCTGTTTGAACG
>JAFTVQ010000028.1 GCA_017461865.1 Lachnospiraceae bacterium
TCACAGCTTTGCGTATCTTACAAAAGTATATGCAGAGGCAATCGAGGAAATTGACAGCGGCACGATTGAAGCGCTCAGGGCAAGCGGCGCAGGCTTCTGGCAGATCGTAACGCAGGCAATTTTGCCTTCAAGCTTAAGCTATATGGTCGCCTGGACATTTATGAGATTTGAAATTAACTTTACAAATGCAGTAGCTATGGGCGCGGCAGCAGGTGCAGGCGGAATCGGATTCAACCTCTTCATGGCGGGCAGCTTCTATTTTGATCTGCGGGAAATGGGCGCGCTTACCTACATCGTAGTCATTGCAGTTGTCCTTTTAGAGATGTTATCTACAAAGATAAAGTCAAAGGCAAAATAATCAAACTGAAAGGATGAAAAGGATATGAAACAGGAGATCGTGATAAATAAAAGCCCGTTGGAAGCTATAAAAGAAATCGCAGGCAAGCATGACATAAAGCGTTTTATGCTTGTCTGCGATACATCATTTGAAATGCTGGGTACCTTTGAAGAATATAACAAAATAGAAAACATTGCTGTAAAATTTAACGATTTTTCTCCCAATCCGTTATATGAAGAAGTGTGCGTGGGCGTAAAATTGTTCAGGATCGGGAACTGTGACGGCATGATCGCTGTAGGCGGAGGCAGCGCGATAGATACCGCAAAATGTATCAAAGCGTTTTCAAAAATGTCAGATGATAACCTTTATCTGTCACAGGAATTTCCCGAAAATGATATCCCCTTTATTGCAATCCCCACAACAGCCGGAACGGGCAGCGAATCAACGAGATATGCCGTCGTATATTATGAGGGAGAAAAGCAGTCCGTTACAGATAACACGTTAATTCCCGACTATGCCATTCTTGATGCAAGGAATCTGCAGACACTGCCGCTGTATCAAAAGAAATGCACCATGCTTGATGCGCTCTGCCAGGGAATCGAATCCTGGTGGTCGGTAAATGCAACCGAAGAAAGCAGGGCAATTTCCAAAAAAGCAGTCACGATGATCATGGCAAATTTGAACGGCTATTTAAACGGAGAGAAAGAGAGCGCCGAAAATATGATGATCGCCTCAAATCTTGCCGGTCAGGCCATCAATATCACACAGACCACGGCAGCACACGCGATGAGCTATAAACTGACAAGCCTGTACAAAATTCCTCACGGCAGAGCAGCCTTTGTGTGTCTGCCTTATGTGTGGGAATATATGATAGAAAATGCGGATCAGGATCTTAAAAAGGTGTTTGAAGACATAGCTTCTGCCTTGAAGTGTGAAACTCCTTCGGATGCAGTTTATCTTTTAAAAGAAATGAATAGAGAACTTTTCAGGAAAGAAAGTGTAAGCGTTAATTCCGAAGATATTCCTCTGCTTGCAGGTTCCGTTAATGTGACACGCCTTAAAAATAATCCTGTAAAGCTTGGTGAGGAGACGCTTACGATGCTTTATGCAGGTATCTTGGGGGAATTAACATTTTCGGAAAGAAATGGCGGTATTGGTAAAAAGGTTATGTCTTTTCTGGACAAGTGCTTCAGCAATTATACATTGCCGCCGGAAGCGATAGCATTTGGGAATTTGGCAGACAGATAGGTCATTGCGTGAAAGGGAGCATATCACATTGGCGCGACAGCTTTTAATAAGTTTCCAACAATGCATGAAAGATATACTCTTTTGCACGATTTGAAATATGAAAAAAAGAGCCGCCGGAATACCGGCGGCTCATTCTTCACATGAACTGCATTTCGCCAAGACCACCTTGGAATAGCAATTTGTTCTCCTTATTCGGGCTGTGTATTTCCGAATTTTTCGTTCTTATTAGCA
>JAFTVQ010000048.1 GCA_017461865.1 Lachnospiraceae bacterium
AAAAGCACCGAGTGACCGGTGCTTTTTTATTTACAGACAAGTGTCGGATGATTATAATGTAATTAACAAGAGAGCCGATAGAGAAGTCAGTCTTCGGTGTGCTTTTGGAAAAGTGCCTTGCTTTCGCGGAGCAAAGGCACTTATTTTTTGCGTTTTGTCAGAGTCAATACAAGAGTGATAACCGTACATAACATAATTACAAAAGTGAAAAGTTCGCTATATGTAACCATGGACACCAGCTCCTTTCGGTTGTTGCAGCGGTTGTCAGATGCCTTCGGCTCTCCGGTTAATTACACTAAATCTCTTTGAACATTCTTCGTTGCATTACAGTATGCATATAATCGTTTCAGTGCCTGTGTCTGCCGGTATTCATGATCAATATGATCGACAATCAGTTTCTGGGCCGACTTATCCAAAGTTCGCATTTTTTGTAACAGTTCTATTTCGTCCTTCCGCGGGACCAGATCGAAATTAGAAATAGGAATATCATATGCATCGCTTATCGCAGAGATAAATTCTATATCGTAAAGTTTAAATAACAGGAACAATGTGTCGATATCCGGTTCGCTGATTCCGTTTTCGTAATTGCTTATGGTCGTATTTTTGAGACCGGTAAGCTTCGCGACATCTGCCTGTGTTAAGCCTTTTTTGATACGTGCGTCTTTGAGTTGTGAAATTATTTTTTTATTCATATCATCACTCCTTGTATCTAAGAGTATCATAAAAAATTGGAATGTTCAATAAAAAATTCAAGAAAATGGGAATTTAAAAATAAAAAAAGGAAAACAGACGGGGACGCAGAAACTTAATAACAGAGGGATTGTTTACGGGATAGCGGGAGCTGTCCTTTGTGTCTGTGGAAGAAAGGAAAAACACATGACAATCAGAGAAAATTTAGAACAAATGGAATGTACCAATTTAAGCCCGTACGCATGTCTTAGCAAAAATTCAAAGGGCAGACTTCGTGAGGAACCGCAGTGCGACATCCGTCCGGTGTTTCAGCGTGACCGTGACCGTATTTTGCACAGCAAGAGTTTTCGCAGGTTAAAGGATAAGACGCAGGTGTTTCTGACTCCGGACGGGGATCATTACCGGACCAGACTTACCCATACGTTGGAGGTGTCCCAGAATGCGAGAACGATTGCCAAGGCACTTCGCCTGAATGAGGATTTGGTGGAGGCGATTGCGCTCGGACACGATCTCGGGCATACGCCGTTCGGACATGCGGGAGAGAGAGCGTTGAATATGGTTTCTCCTTGCGGCTTTGTTCACAGTGAGCAAAGTGTGAGAACTGTGGATGTTTTGGAGAAGAACGGAGTCGGATTGAATTTGACCCACGAGGTACGGGACGGTATTCTCAATCATCAGACAAGCAGTGAACCGTCCACTTTGGAAGGAAAAATTGTCCGGTTGTCGGATAAGATTGCGTATATTCATCATGATATGGACGATGCGATCCGTGCAGGACTTTTGACGGATGATGATGTTCCGAAGAGTATCGGTGATGTAATCGGTTATACACACGGGGAACGTTTGGACCATTTTATTCACGACATTGTCACTAACAGTGCGGGAAAAGATGATGTTTCCATGTCTCCGCCGGTGGCGCAGGCGATGAAAGAACTTCGTGCCTTTATGTTTGAGAATATTTATCAGAATCCGGTTGCCAAGGGTGAGGAGAGCAAGGCGGAAAATCTGATGATCACGTTATATGAGTATTATCTGAAAAATATGGATCTGATTCCGCGTCATATGCTGGATCTGATGGATCGGGACGGCACGCCGAAGGAACAGATTGTTTGTGACTATGTAGGAGCCATGACAGACCGGTTTGCCATCTCCAAATATGAGGAGATTTACATACCGAAAACATGGCACGGTTAAGATGGAGAGAACATGTATTATCCGGAAGAAGTAGTAGAAGAAGTCAGACAAAAAAATGATATTGTAGATGTGATTTCCGGCTATGTGAGTCTGAAGAAAAAGGGCGGCAATTATTTCGGTCTATGCCCGTTTCATAATGAGAAATCGGCCTCTTTTTCCGTCAGTCAGGGGAAACAGATGTATTATTGTTTCGGTTGCGGTGCCGGAGGAAATGTTTTTACGTTCATTATGAATTATGAGAATTACAGCTTCGGGGAAGCGATTAAAATGCTGGCGGATAAAGCGGGCGTAACGCTTCCGGAGTATGAAGATTCCAAGGAAAACAGGGCAAAAGAAAACCGCAGGCAGACGCTTTTGGAAATCAATAAGGAATCAGCCAATTATTTTTACTATCAGTTGCGCAGTCCTCAGGGGCGGATCGGCTATGACTATTTTAAAAATCGTATGCTGACGGAAGAGACCATGAAAAAGTTTGCGCTGGGTTATGCCAATAAGACAAGCAATGATCTGTGCAATTACCTGAAGATGAAAGGATTTTCCGACGAGTTGATCCGGGAATCCGGCGTGGCCGTGTTCAATGAAAAGTACGGAATGAGCGACAAGTTCTGGAACCGTGTGATGTTTCCGATTCAGGACAGCAATCACCGTGTCATCGGTTTCGGCGGACGCGTGATGGGAGAAGGCGAACCGAAGTATTTGAATTCTCCGGAGACTCCGGTTTTTGATAAGAGCCGGAATCTTTACGGTTTGAATTATGCCAGAACGTCGAGAAAGAACAATATGATTCTCTGTGAGGGTTATATGGATGTCATCGCCATGCACCAGGCGGGATTCACACAGGCGGTTGCATCGCTCGGTACATCTTTTACGAGCGGACAGGCCAATCTGATCCGCCGCTATGCAGAGAATGTTATTTTGTCCTATGACAGTGACGGCGCGGGTGTGAAAGCGGCACTTCGTGCCATCGGTATTTTGAAAGCGGCCGGGATATCGGGGAAGGTGCTAAATCTGGAACCGTATAAAGACCCGGATGAATTTATAAAAAATATGGGACCGGAGGAATTCCAGAAACGACTCGACAATGCGGAAAACAGTTTCTTTTATGAAATTCGAATGTTGCAGCGCGACTATGATCTGGGAGACCCGGAGAGCAAGACGAAGTTCTACAATGAGATTGCCAAAAAGCTTTGTCATTTTTCCGAGGAAGTGGAGCGGGATAATTATCTCGATGCCATTGCGCGCAAATACAGCATTGCGCCGGAGAGTATGAAAAAGCTGGTTATCAGCTATGCGTCCCGGGAAGGTATGGGAAGCGGTGTTGTGCGGCCGAAATCGACGGCACCTAAGAAGGTGACGCCTCAGGAAAACGGCGAGAAGATGCAGCGTCTCCTGCTCACGTGGATATCTGATTATCCGGGGGTATACGGACAGATTAAGCAATATATTACGCCGCAGGATTTTACCACGGAACTTTATCGCAAGGTCGCGGAAATTCTGTTCCGTGAATTGGAAAACGGTACGTTAAACCCTGCAGCCATCATCAGTCTGTTTACGGATGAAGAGCAGCAGAGAGAGGTGGCACGGCTGTTTAATACCAAACTGGACCACATCGGAAAGGATATGGAAGATGGCATGGCTCAAAGCCACGGGGAACTGGAAAAAGCATTTCATGATATTGTAATGCAGGTAAAGAAAAATTCTTACGATTACAACATGGCGCAAATGGGAAGTGACATAGAGGCCGGAATGCGTGCAATACAGGCAAAGAAAGAGCTTGAAGTGCTTGCAAAAACGCATATTTCCCTTGAATAAGGACAAAATAGTTACATAAATGGAGGATGGAAAAAGAATGGACGAAAACACACAGGTAAAATTTGACGAGAAGCTGAAAGATATTGTGGCTCTCGCCAAAAAGAAAAAAAACGTACTGGAATATCAGGAAGTGGTTGATTTTTTTGCTGACCTTCCGCTCGAGGAAGACCAGCTGGATAAAGTCGTGGAATTTCTTGAACACAGCGGTGTTGATGTGCTGAAAATCACAGAGGAGGAAGAGCCGGATGAGGAACTTCTTCTTGCGGAAGAGGAAGAGGTGGATGTTGAGAATATCGATCTTTCCGTTCCGGACGGTGTCAGCATTGAGGATCCGGTCCGCATGTACTTGAAGGAAATCGGTAAGGTACCGCTTTTGAGTGCGGAGGAAGAAATTGAACTTGCGCAGAAAATGGAAGCCGGAGATGAAGAGGCAAAGAAAAAACTTGCCGAAGCCAATCTCAGACTTGTAGTAAGTATTGCAAAAAGATATGTGGGACGCGGTATGTTGTTCCTTGATTTGATTCAGGAAGGTAACCTCGGTCTGATCAAGGCAGTAGAAAAATTTGATTACCGCAAAGGATATAAATTTTCGACGTATGCAACATGGTGGATTCGTCAGGCAATCACAAGAGCCATCGCCGATCAGGCAAGAACCATCCGTATTCCGGTGCATATGGTGGAGACCATCAATAAATTAATCCGTGTCAGCAGACAGCTTTTACAGGAACTGGGACGTGAACCTCTGCCGGAGGAAATAGCAGCAGAAATGAATATGCCGGTGGACAGAGTTCGTGAAATCTTAAAAATTTCTCAGGAACCGGTGTCCCTGGAAACTCCGATCGGTGAGGAAGAAGATTCCCATCTCGGCGATTTTATTCAGGATGACAACGTGCCGGTACCTGCGGATGCAGCAGCATTTACCCTGCTTCGTGAGCAGCTCAACGAGGTGCTTGATACATTGACGGAGAGAGAACAGAAAGTTTTGAAACTCCGTTTCGGACTCGATGACGGAAGAGCGAGAACTTTGGAGGAAGTTGGCCGTGAGTTCAATGTTACCCGTGAGCGAATCCGTCAGATTGAGGCAAAGGCGCTCCGTAAGCTTCGTCATCCGAGCAGAAGCCGTAAGTTGAAGGATTATTTGGACTAATGACAGAGAATAGAAAAAAGGTGGAGCTTTCAGAGAGACTTTCCGCCGTGGCAGAGCTGGTGTCTGCAGGCGGATGTGTGGCTGATGTCGGCTGTGACCATGGTTTTGTATCGATTTATCTTGTGCAGAATCATAAGACAGACCGGGTCATTGCAATGGACGTCAACGAGGGACCTCTTGCAAGGGCAAAGGAGCATGTGGAAGCATATGGTTTGGAAGCTTACATACAATTGAGACAATCGGACGGACTTGCGAAAGTGACGGATGCGGACGGCGTGAGTGCTGCGGTAATTGCCGGGATGGGCGGTAAACTTATGGAAAAGATTATCGCAGAGGCGCTCGGAAGAGGTTTGGTGATTTCGGAGTATATTTTGCAGCCACAGTCGGATCTGGCTTCTTTTCGCAGGTTTTTGAGAGAGCATGAATATACTGTGACAGAGGAAAGAATGATCTGTGAGGAGGGAAAGTATTATCCGATGATGAAGGCCTGTTACCGGGCGGCACAAAGACCCGGGATAGACTACGAAAGTGATTTTGCCGATGCATTCGGACCGCTGCTTTTGGCAGAAAAAAATCCGGTACTTCTCCGGTATCTGCAAAAGGAAACGGTAAAGTTTGAGCAGATTGCGGAGAAAATGCGGCTTGCGGGCAGTGTTGATCCGTCGGTGGAAGAAAAATGCAATTTTCTTAAGAGGGCAACAGTTCTTTTTTAGGGAAGGAGAAAGGTATGCGTTGTGAAGAAGTAATCCGTAAACTGGAGGAATTGTCGCCGGTATCTTACGCGGAAAGCTGGGACAATCCGGGACTTTTGGCAGGGCGTAAAGACAAGGAAATCAAAAAGATTTATATTGCGCTGGATGCGACAACGAAAACGATTGAAGAAGCGGTCCGCAGCGGGGCGGATATGCTCCTGACGCATCATCCGCTGATTTTTAAAGGCATTAAAAAAGTGAACAGCGATGATTTTGTAGGGCGAAGGATTCTCAGACTGATTCAGAAGGATATCTGCTATTATGCCATGCATACCAATTTTGATGTGATGGGTATGGCGGATGCGGCGGCGGATGTGCTGCATCTGAAGAAACGGGAAGTTTTGGAGATTACCTTTGAGGATGAGATTGCAAAGGAAGGTTTCGGGCGTATCGGGAAATTGCCGCAGATTATGACCTTGGACGAATGTGCACGTTATGTTAAAAAGATGTTTGACATTGAGTGGGTGAAGGTGTTCGGCGAGGGCGATACGGAGATTGAAACGGCGGCCATTCTGCCGGGTTCGGGTAAGTCCATGATCGGTTCGGCACTTGCAAAAGGTGCGGATGTACTTATTACGGGAGATATTGATCATCACGACGGAATGGATGCATTGGAACGGGGGATGGCGGTCATTGATGCGGGACATTTCGGACTTGAACATATTTTTGTTTCCTACATGGAGGAATATATAAAGCGGGAATTGGGTGATTTAGACGTTAGCGTGCAGCAACCAAAGAGCCCGTTCCGTATAATATAAAGGAGGGTTTTTATGTTCAGTATTGGGGTAAACGGTGTTACAAAACAATATGCTAAAGGAACAACTTACGGGCAGGTTGCAGCGGATGTGCAAAGGGAATATGACAGTCGTATTGCACTGGCAATTGTGAACGGAAAATTCCGTGAGTTGTCAAAAGAGGTGGAAGACGGAGCTACGGTTTCCTTCCTGACCTATTCGGACAGTGCAGGACATAAATGCTATGTGCGTACGGCAACGATGATTATGATGAAGGCGATCAATGATGTCATGATCGAAGATAAGCCTGAGAAAGTCAAGGTGGAATTTGCTATCGGCAAAGGCTATTATGTCAGCATTATAAGTGAGCATGCGGTAACAGATGAGACGGCAAAACGTGTGGAAAAGCGCATGCGGGAGATTGTGGAAGCATCAATTCCGGTGGAAAAGCAGGCGATGCAGAAAGAGGATGCAATCAAGCTGTTTGAAGAGCATGGCATGATGGATAAGGTAAATTTGTTCCGGTTCCGCAGAAGCTCCCTGATTAATGTTTATAATATCGGCGATTATTATGACTACTATTACGGATATATGTTACCAAGTACGGATTACATATCCTATTTCGGTGTGGAAGCATACGAAGGCGGATTTATTCTCAATCTTCCGGGACGTAAGGAACCGGACGTGCTTTCGGCTTTTGAACCCCGTGAGAAATTGTTCCGTACGCTTTGCCAGGCGGATGAATGGGGACGTAAGATGGGCATTGACACGGTCGGTGATTTGAACGGTCAGATCTGTGCCGGTAAGCTGAACGATCTCATTTTGGTACAGGAAGCATTTCAGGAGAAGCGCATTGCAGAGATTGCCCATGATATCGCAGAGCGCGGCGGCGTGAAATTTGTTATGATTGCCGGACCGTCTTCCAGCGGAAAGACGACGTTCTCACACAGATTATCGATTCAGCTCCGCGCCCAGGGACTGACACCGCATCCGATTGCCCTCGATGACTATTTTGTCAACCGGGAAGATACGCCGCTTGATGAAAACGGCGATTACAATTTTGAATGTTTGGGAGCTATTGATGTGGAGCTCTTTAACCGTGATATGAGTGCACTTCTTGCAGGAGAAGAAGTGGAACTTCCGACATTCAACTTCAAGACCGGACACCGTGAGTATAAAGGAAATAAAAAGAAACTCGGACCGGACGATATTCTTGTTCTGGAAGGTATCCACGGTTTGAATGATAAAATGTCTTATTCGCTGCCGAACAGCAGCAAATATAAAATTTATATCAGTGCACTTACCAGTTTGAATGTAGATGAACATAACCGTATTCCGACAACAGACGGAAGGCTTCTCCGCCGTATGGTGAGAGATGCACGCACAAGAGGAGCCAGTGCAAAACGCACGATTCAGATGTGGCCGTCGGTGCGTCGCGGTGAGGAGGAAAATATCTTCCCGTTCCAGGAGAAAGCGGATGCCTTTTTCAACAGTGCATTGATTTATGAGCTGGCAGTTCTGAAGCAGTTTGCAGAGCCGCTTTTGTTCAGCATTACCCCGGAGGATCCGGAGTATCACGAGGCAAAGCGACTGCTCAAGTTTTTGGAATATTTTCTCGGTGTCAGCAGCGAGCACCTTCCGAACAACTCTATTGTAAGAGAGTTTGTAGGGGGCAGTTGCTTCCCGGTATAACCGGATGAAAAATTGAATAAAGCAAATACAAGTAAGTAGGACAAATGATCGCGGCTGCAGGGCCGAAAGGCAGCAGACGAGGAAAGTCCGGGCTTCGCAGGGCAGGATGCCGGATAACGTCCGGTGGAGGTGACTCCAAGGCCAGTGCAACAGAAATATACCGCCGGCGCAGCCGGTAAGGGTGGAAAGGCAGTGTAAGAGACTACCGCCCCGTTGGTAACAACGGGGGCACATGTAAACCCCATCCGAAGCAAGACCGAATAGAAAGCAATACAGTTGCCCGCTGTGCTTTCAGGTGGGTCGCTCGAGCCTGTCGGTAACGACAGGCCTAGATAGATGATCATTCAACGACATAACCCGGCTTATCGTCCTGCTTACTTTTTTTGTGCTTTTTTGGTCCCTTTTTTCTTGTTTTATTCGTGTTTATAGGGATAAAAAGTGGGGATTGAACAAGTAAAGAAGATGAAAATGTATAAAAAGGCTTGCATTCACACAAAACATATGCTATGATACACATACACTTTAAAGCGTTACACTTTAAAGCGATAAAGTAAGAAGAAAAAAGAAAGTAGTGACTTGCAAAGGGAAAGGAAGCGTTATCATGGCACAGAAAGGTAATTTGATGACCGTCCGCTCGGATATTAAAATATTGGACGCGACGATCCGTGACGGAGGACTTGTAAACAACTTTAATTTTTCGGATGAATTTGTAAATGATCTTTATCGGGCAAATGTGAAGTCCGGTGTTGACTATATGGAATTCGGTTATAAAGCCTCCAAGGAAATGTTTGATGTGGAACGTTTCGGCAAATGGAAATTCTGTGATGAGGCAGATATCAGAGGAATTGTCGGAGATAATAATTCTGATTTGAAAATCGCAGTTATGGCGGATGTGGGACGCTGTGATTACAAAAAAGATATCGTGGACAGAGATCTCAGCGTGATCGATATGATCCGTGTGGCGACTTATATACACACAATGCCGGCTGCGCTCCATATGATTGAAGATGCGAAGGCAAAGGGATACGAAGTGACATGTAACATTATGGCAATTTCCAATGCGCAGGAGTCAGATCTTGACATGGCGCTCGACATGCTCGCAAAGAGCCCGGTGGATGGTATTTATTTGGTGGATAGCTATGGCTCACTTTACCCGGAGCAGATTCGTTCCCTTGCGGATAAATACGTTGCGGTAGCGGAATCGGCAGATAAATATGTAGGTATTCATGCCCATGATAATCAGCAGTTAGCATTTGCGAATACAATTGAAGCAGCTGCCAGAGGTGTGAGTCTTTTGGATGCTACGATGAGTTGTCTCGGAAGAGGAGCCGGAAACTGTGCGATGGAATTGTTACTTGGATTTTTGAAGAACCCGAAGTACAACATGTACCCGGCACTGAAGTTCATTGAGGAGCAGGTGACAAAGCTGAAAGCGGAAGGTATGGTTTGGGGATATGACATTCCGTACTTTTTGACAGGGCGTTTGAATCTTCATCCTTCGGCAGCGATTGATTGTGTGAAGGAAGGCAGAACCGATTACACGGAATTTTATACAGAATTGTTGGATCGTTCATAAGCAGGAGCCGGTCTTTTTCGGGATTTGTCGAAAAGACCGGTCTTTTTTATGGAAATTTTATTGTCTGACAGGAAAATTTTGTTTATACTAACTCATAGTGATATGAGAATGGAGATTGGTATGGAACAGGTTTTGTTAGTTGGAGTTAACACCGGACAGGAAAGAAACTTTGAACATTCCATGGAAGAACTGGCACTTTTGGCAGAAGCTTGCGGAATGCAGGTGGTAGGAAGCGTGACCCAGAATATGCCTTATATTCATAAAGCGCTCTATGTGGGAACCGGAAAGCTGGATGAGATAAAGGAGCAGGCACAATGGCTGCAGGCGGACATGCTTCTGTTTAATGACAGTCTGACACCTTCCCAGATCCGTAATATTAAAGATGAGACGGGAATTGCGGTTATGGACCGCACGGCATTGATTTTGGAAATATTTGCATCGAGAGCAAAGTCGAGAGAGGCCATGCTCCAGGTAGAGGTTGCCAGATTACAGTATATGCTTCCGAGACTTGTCGGTCTTCATGAGGCGCTTTCCAGACAGGGCGGCGGAAGCGGTGCTATGAGTAATAAAGGGGCCGGAGAAAAGAAGTTGGAATTGGACCGGCGAAAAATCGAGAACCGTCTGACGGAGCTTCGCAAGGAACTGAAACAGGTGGAGACGGAGCGAGATACCCAGCAGAAAAAGCGGGAAAAATCCGCAATTCCGAGAGTTGCGCTGGTAGGTTATACCAATGCGGGCAAATCAACCATTATGAATGCCATGGTAGAAGAATATGTCGGTGACGAGGAGAAAAAAGTGTTGGAGCAGGATATGTTGTTTGCGACGCTTGACACATCGGTCCGCAACATTACACCAAAGGAAAATAAGACGATTCTGCTTTCCGATACCGTTGGATTTATCGATAAACTTCCCCACGGACTTGTAAAAGCATTCCGGTCTACATTGTCAGAGGCGGTATCGGCGCATCTGATTCTTCATGTGGTGGATTTTTCAGATCCTCATTACAAAGAACAGATGGAAGTGACAAAAGAGACATTGAAGGAAATCGGGGCTGCGGATGTTCCGGTGCTTTATGTATTCAACAAAGCAGATCTCCTGGCAGGAGAGGATGCGGTTTCGATCCCGAAAATTACGGAGCAGGCGATTTATATGTCTGCAAAGCAGAGGATTGGGCTTGCGGAGCTGATTGATGAGATTTTAAAGCGTGTTTACAGCGGGCATAGGAAATGTCAGTTCCTCCTGCCGTATGACAGAGGGGATTTGTTTTCCTATTTAAAAGAGCACGCCAATGTGACAGAGAGCAGCTATGAGGCAGACGGAATTCATGTGACGGCTGAGTGCAGTGAGGCGGATTTCGGAAGACTTACACAGTTTGTGAAACAGGATTGACAAAGGTGTTATACTTATTTTTAGAATAAAGAAAGAGGCGATAAATATGACAAAGATTGATATTGTATCCGGATTTTTGGGCGCCGGAAAAACTACGTTGATTAAAAAACTGTTGAAGGAAGCACTTGCGGGAGAACAGGTGGTTCTCATTGAAAATGAATTCGGTGAGATCGGAATTGACGGAGGTTTCCTGAAAGAAGCAGGGATTGAAATTAAGGAAATGAATTCCGGATGTATCTGCTGCTCTTTGGTGGGAGATTTTGGAACATCCTTGAAGGAAGTGCTTGGTAAATATTCTCCGGACCGTATTTTGATTGAGCCGTCGGGAGTCGGAAAGCTTTCCGACGTAATGAAGGCAGTGGAAGAAGCAACGGAAAATGAAGGGGTACAGCTTGGCAGCGCGGTTGCGGTTGTGGATGCAAAAAAATGTAAAGTATATCTGAAAAATTTCGGTGAGTTTTTTGCCAATCAGATTGAACATGCGGGAACTATCATTTTGAGCCGTACCGGAGAGATGAAGGAAGAGAAGATCAATCAATGCATTGAGTTGATTCGTCATCATAATGAAAAGGCGGCGATCATCACAACGCCGTGGGATGAACTGGAAGGTGTGAAAATTCTTGAAGCCATGGAAAATGCCAAAGATTTGGAGGCGGAGTTGATGGCTGAGGTTCTTGCAGAGCATGACGAGCATTGCACATGCGGATGCCACGATCATGAGCATCACCATGAACAGGAACATTGCCACCACGATCACGAGCATCATCACGACCATCATCACGATCATGAGCATTGCCACCACGATCATGAACATCACCACGATCACGAGCATCACCACGACCATGACCATGACCATGAGCATCATCATGAGCATGGCGAGCACTGTAACTGTGGATGTCACGACCATGATCATCACGGTCATCACCATGCGGATGATGTATTCACAAGTTGGGGTATGGAAACTCCGGACAAATTTACGAAAGAGCAGATCGAAGATATTCTTGAAAAACTTGAGGACAAGGACGCGTATGGATTTGTGCTCCGTGCAAAAGGTATGGTTGCAGATCAGAACGGCGGATTTATCCATTTTGACTATGTGCCGGGTGAGAGTGAAGTTCGAAACGGCGGTGCCGAGTACACAGGTAAGATTTGTGTTATCGGTTCTGAGTTAAAGGAAGATAATCTGAAGAAACTCTTTGTTGAAAGATAGAGGTGTATGACATGATTCCTGTTTATATGATTAATGGTTTTCTGGAAAGCGGAAAAACGGAATTTATACAGTATACGTTATCCCAGCCTTACTTTCAGTCGAAGGCGAAAACGCTTCTGATTGTTTGTGAAGAAGGCGAGATTGAGTATGATGATGCAATTCTCAAGCACAGTAACACAGTGATGGAAGTGGTGGATGAGGAAGAGGATTTTACCTCCCAGAAACTGATCCAACTGGAAAAGAAGCATCGTCCGGCGCGTATTATTGTAGAATACAACGGAATGTGGAGTGTAAAGAGCATGAAGCTGCCGTGGCATTGGAAGATCGAGCAGCAGATTACCTGTGTTGACGGATCGACCTTTTCTACTTATTTTGCCAATATGAAATCACTGTTGGCTGATATGCTGCGCAAATCGGAGCTGATTATCGTGAACCGTTGCGACAATGTGCTTTCAGACCTCCCGTCTTACAAGCGCAATATCAAGGCGATTAACCAGAAAGCAGAAATTATTTTTGAAGATAAAAACGGTGAAGTGAATGCAACACTGGAGGAAGATCTTCCTTATGATGTGAGTGCGGATGTAATTTCTTTGGATGATATGGGATACGGAATCTGGTATCTGGATGTGCTGGATAACATGGAGCGCTATCGCGGCAAAACCGTGGAATTTCTTGCTATGGTATTGATTCCGGAAAAGTTTCCGAAGGGCTATTTTGTGCCGGGAAGAATGGCGATGACATGCTGCGCCGATGATATGGTTTTTTTGGGATATGCGTGCAAATATGCAGGACCGGTGGATTTGAAAGCCAAAGACTGGATTAAGGTAAAGGCAAAAGTTAACATTGAATTTTTTGCCGATTACGGAAAAGAAGGCCCCGTCCTTGAAGCAATCTCCGTGGAGAAGACAAAAGCTCCGAAGGACGAGGTAATCAGTTTCGTATAAAATAAAAGAATTATTTGTAATCCCGGTGAACCTGCTTTTTGCGGGTTGTCCGGGAACGGGAGCGGCCGGTGAGACAGTGGGTGCGTGCTTTGAGCAGTTTCCTGCGGCCTTCCGGTGTTCTCGTGTAGACAAGTTCATAAGTGCCGAGTATTTTTTGAAGATGTCCGTGCAAAGCCTGGGCATTTTCTTTTTTTGTGCCCAGACACTCAGGAACCGACATACAGGAGAAGACAGACAAAGGATTTAAGGTTTTTGCAAACAACAGATAACGTGGATTATCAATCTCTGCAAACAGTTCGCCGAGTGCTTTGGCAAAATCAGACTTTTCACGGGCAGTTCCCCCGGTGAGACAGGTACTTGTATTGCCCCTGCCGGTTACTTTTGTCTGTACTTTTGCATCATGTGAGGTAATGTATCCGGTCTGTTTTAATGTCTTAAGTAAGGCGTTTCCGATAGCCTGCATGCGCTTTTTCGGCGAAGAAAGCATAAGAACCTTATTGCCGATGCGAAGCGTCTTGAAGACGAACAGGAGCAGGGCGGCAAAAGCGATAAATGCAAGGAAGGAAAGCCCTGCTTTCTTCATGGATGTCCAAATGAGAATCAGTATGAGGACAAGGACAAAGTACATGACAAGTTTGGCGATGGCGGAGCCGAGCACAAATCCCGGTGCTGAAGCGGCCGGTTCAAGTTCGGTTACCTCTTCGACAGCCATGTTCTTTCCGGATACCATAAACGCACGGTTCCATTTTTCTTTCAGGGCACTGCGGTTAGCCGCAAGTGCAAGCATTTCACCGTTCATGGATGCAATGTTAGCCTGAGTGAACGGTTCCCTGATGACAGAGAGTCGTTCCAGCCCGTTTTCAATCCGGTCACTGTCATAGCCGACACCGAGGAAGGATTCAAAACGGCGTTTTAACATTTCATAGTCGGAAGACTGTCCTTCGTCATCCACACAGACCAAATGCCAGATGTTACTGATTTTGTCCGGATCTTTGGAAGAAACACGGATGGCGCGGCCACGCATCTGGTTGCTGAGCATGAAAGAGCCGACAAAGGAAGCGAGAATCAGCGTATTGATACACGGAGAATCCCAGCCTTCGCCAAGCAATGATTTCGTTCCGATCATAATCTGCATCTGCCCGTCTTCGAAAAGGGCGGTAATCAGTTTTACGACAAGACTTTTGTTGCCGGAAATAGTTACCTGTTGGTAACCGGTGTCGCCAAGAGGGGTAAACTTTCCGGAAGTATTATTTTCGACAAACAGATATTCCAGGGCGCCGATTGCGGAATCCGGAATGATTACGACAGATCCGCACAGTACGCCGAGCTTGATGTCATCCATATTTTCGCGTCTCAGGCGTTCAAAAATAGGAAGAACACCGTTGTCTTCTATGGAACGGTTCGGGTCCCCGATGGCGGACATATATTCCTTTTTGATATAGTCACAGAGAATCAGTTCACGCAGGGAGGTGCCGAGAGATTTTGCCTCCGCTTTGGTTATGTCGATAATACTGTTTAATTTCCCTTTGCTCGACAGGAGCATTTTGCGGATGGAATCGTCTTCGCCGAGGGTAACTTTTTTGCGGACGATACAACGGTGCTGTTTCAGGTAATCCAAAAGTTTTTCGCGCAATTCCTCGCTGTTTTCGTAGGATTCCGTATCGTCGTACAGGAATCCCTGCATGAGAATTTCCATCCAGTCCGGCGTCAGATTCGGAAGTTTTCCTTTTGCTGCGATCAGATTGCGCAAATATCCGGAAAGCGGAACGTTGTGCGCATTTAAATAAATCAGAATGGAAGAAAAGTAAGCCGGGCGGTCCAAGAAAAATTCGCTGTACTCCTTTTCGGCAGAGAGCCCTTTGTGGGAACGGATCGCCGACAAAAGCTCGCCGTCCTCGGTCAAAAAGTCAAAGACCTCTTTGATATTCTGCCGGAATGAGCGCACCGTGTCCAGCTCCTCCTGCGTCGGATAGTTAAAATATACATAATCCTGATGCGGGCAAAGATTGTTTGCTTTGACTAACTCGGGAGTAAAGATTTCTTCGTCGATCGGTCCGCATAGATCAATGTAGCGTTTCCACTGGGCCGGAGTGGAATCGTACGGCGGAGTGGCAGTAAGACAAATCAGTGTGATATCGTCGGAAAGCTCCTTAATTACCTGTTCCAGTACTTTCCACCACTCGCTGCGCAGATGGTGTGCTTCGTCCAGGCAGATTGTCCGGATTCCGGCGTCGCGGATGGTTTTTATCAGGTCAAAATCAGAGTAATCCACATCCTCTGTTCCGGCATCGTTTGCCGACATACCGTTATCCGGTGCCGTGCTGCCGACAATGTCATCGGTGTCGGTGTCGGTATCTTCCAAAAGAGGACCGTGGAAACGGGTATAAGCACTGTGAAGCGCCTGGTAAGTAATGGTAGTGATCGGAAGAGGTGCTTTGATTGTAGATGAAATCCAGTCCGATGCAGTTTCATTTTCATTGAGAAAGGAGCAGGCAATGCGTGCGCCCCACTGTTCGCGGATCGTAATGCTCGGTGTCAGAATCAGACACGGATTTCCGAGGCGGGTAATCAGCTCGATTCCGAGAGTTGTTTTGCCGGAACCCGGAGCAGCCACGATATGAAGTCTTTTGTCAGCCAGATAAGTATGGCTGTTATCCAGCACTCTCTGCTGGTAATTGCGGAAAGTTCCTTTGAATTGCATATGCTGTGCAAATATATTGGTTTGTTTTGCGTTTGTTGCCATATTTCCCCCAAATTTGTCGTTTATTTTTCTTATTTCAAAATATATCATACTTGGCAAAATAGAGCAAAAGAATTATAATTTACCATAGTGACGGAAAGGTGAATGAAATGGAAGAGACAACAGAAAAGAAAAAATTAGATAAAAAAGAAGTGATTAAGGAAATATTTTCGTGGATTCGTGTCATCGTATTTGCGTTTTTGGTGGCACTGATATTAAACAAATTTGTGATTGTGAACGCCAATGTGCCGACGGGCTCCATGGAGTCGACCATACAGCCGGGAGACAGATTGATCGGTTTCAGACTTTCCTATCTGATGAATGAGCCACGGCGCGGAGATATTATTATTTTTGATTACCCGGTCAATCCGGAGGAAATATATATCAAGCGCATCATCGGGCTTCCGGGCGAGACGATTGAAATCAGAGAGGCCAAGGTCTATATTGACGGAAGTGAAACACCGCTGGATGAAACGTATGTGAAAGAAGAATGGATTGTGGAAAATGACGGATTGGAACTGAAAATTCCGCAGGGATATTACTTCGTTATGGGTGATAACCGCAATAATTCCCTGGACGGAAGATACTGGGCCACGGAAGCGGTTATGACCGGACAGGCTTCCACATTGGAAGCGGCCATAGAGCAGAAGTTTTGTTTTGTTTCTGAAGATGCGATTTTAGGAAAAGCAATTTTCCGGTATTACCCATCGTTTACAAAGTTAAACACCTCCCCGTATTAGGGAGGTGTAATTTTTTACCATTGCATAAAGGTCTGTGATCTTTCGTTGTATTTCTCTTCGCAGTATTTGCAGCGATAGATTTCTTTTTTCTCATCGGAGAGCACGAATCTGTGAGGAAGTTCCTGCTCGATGGAAGTAATGCAGCGCGGATTTTTGCACTGGATGATGTTCTTGATTTCTTTCGGGAGAACCAGTTCTTTTTTATCGACGATTTCTCCGTCCTTGATGACATTTACCGTGATGTTGCGGTCAATCAGGGAAAGGACGTCAAGATTCAACTGTGTGATATCACATTCCACTTTCAAGATGTCTTTTTTTCCCATTTTATTACTTTTTGCATTTTTGATAATAGCTACCGTGTGATCCATTTTGTCCAACTGGAGCAGATGGTAGATAGCGAGACTTTTGCCGGCTTTGATGTGATCCAGAACAAAGCCTTCTTCGATTTGTCCTACATTTAACATAATTGACTCCTTTATAATGATTACAGATTTATACGAGTTCCAAAAGAGTGAGGATCAGTGCCATGCGCACGTAGACGCCGTACTGTACCTGCTTGAAATATACTGCTCTCGGGTCTTCATCCACTTCCACGGAAATTTCATTAACACGCGGCAATGGATGGAGTACAAGCATATCCGGCTTTGCGAGGGTCATTTTTTTCTTGTCCAGTATATAAAAGTCCTTCAAGCGGATGTAATCCTCCTCGTTGAAGAAACGCTCTCTCTGTACTCTGGTCATGTAGAGCAGATCCAACTGGCTGATTGTATCTTCCAGACTGATGTGTTCCTCGTAAGGGATGTCGTTTTCGGCAAGCATTTCCGTGATGTAATCCGGAACACGGAGCTCCTCCGGAGAGATAAAAACAAATTTTATATTGTTGTACCGTTTTAATGCTTCAATCAGAGAGTGGACGGTACGTCCGAATTTTAAATCGCCGCAGAGACCGATGGTAAAGTTGTTGAGGCGTCCTTTCAGGGAACGGATTGTCAGAAGATCGGTCAATGTCTGTGTCGGATGCTGATGTCCGCCGTCTCCGGCGTTGATAACCGGAATGCGGGACTGACTTGCTGCAACCATCGGAGCACCTTCTTTTGGATGGCGCATGGCACAGATATCTGCGAAGCAGGAAACGGTGCGGATTGTGTCGGATACGCTTTCGCCTTTTGCTGCAGAGGAGGAACCGGCATCGGAAAATCCGAGTACGTTTCCGCCGAGCCCGAGCATGGCACTTTCAAAACTTAAGCGGGTGCGGGTACTCGGTTCATAAAAGCAGGTAGCAAGCTTTTTGCCGTCACATTTGTGGGCGTAGGTATCCGGATGTTTCTCAATGTCTGCGGCCAGATCAAAGAGAGCATCCAGTTCTTCGGTGGTGAAGTCCATAGGACTCATAAGATGTCTCATAACAGTATTCTCCTTTTTGGTTTGTTTCATAGAAAAGGAATCGAAGAAAAAACTCCGATTCCTTTGTGTTATTTGTAGATTAATAAATCGGAAACCGGTTTTCTGCGAGGTGCCGTCGGTTCCTCATCCGCATAGCCGACAGGAATGAGAGCAACAAGCTCACGGTCTTCCGGAATTTCCAAAAGAGTTTCGATTTCAGTACGGTCAAAAATTCCCATGATAACAGTGCCGAGACCTGCTTCATGTGCAGCAAGGCAGAAGGTCTGGCTGGCCACACCTGCATCGTACATCTGCCATGTGTCTTTGCGATCGGTTGTATAAGAACCGTCTCTTTCAAAACCACATCTGTTTTTGATAATAGTAACTGCAATCAGAAGAGGTGCATTTTCTATAATTTTGCCGTTGCCGGGAAAAGAGGTGGTGCATTCACGGCCGATTTTATTTTTTAAATCGCCTTCTACAGCAATGTAGCGTACAATCTGTGTGTGCTTCCAGCTCGGTGCATACGATGCGGTTTCGACAACGGATTCCAAAAGAGCATGATCTACAGGATCTGCTTTAAATTTGCGGATACTTCTTCTTCCCCAAATACATTCTTTTGCTGTCATAGGATCCTCCTTTTGGGCATCAGCCAAACATTTTTCTAATGATAACACAAAATATTGTGTCTTTCAATTGCATTTCGTACAATAAATAGGTATAATGATAAAAAAATATTGGGAGGGATTCGGGATGGAATTCAGAGAACGTAAGAGGATTTTATTTTTCGGTCTGCCATGGACCTTTACGGTGTACACAGTCAAAGAGGATATATTAAATATTCAGAGAGGCCTTTTAAAGACGGTGGAAGATGACTGTTACATGTATAAAATTCAGGATGTGCAGCTCGAGACAAGTCTTATGGAGCGTCTTTTTAAACTGGGAACGGTAGTGTGCCATACAGGTGACACGACATCACCGGTGTTAAAGATTGAACATGTAAAAAATGCGAGAGCAATCAAAGATTTTATTTTGGAGGCATCCGAGCAGGCGAGAATGAAGAGAAGAACATTAAATACACTTGATATCGGCAGCGGACAGATGGCGGATGTCGATTTGGATGGGGTGTAATATTTTTGCGGACATATTTTGACAATATGTTTCATAATTCTTGACAATTGTGCCTTTTCAAAGGTATATTTGTAGATGGATATAATTATTTTTATGAAGGGAGATTTTGTGATGGAAAAGTTACAAGCATTTGTAGACAAGTTACCTGACATTTTGAAACCATGGGGAGAGGAAATTTTACTTCGCTACGTTGATTTCCAGGGAACTACAGACAGAAAGACATTCTGGACCGTATTTTTAACAAACTTTGTGATCGGATGTATTTTAGGTGTGTTGGTTCTGATTCCTGTTCTCGGAGTGATTGCAGGCATTCTTTCATGGGTGTACTCATTGGCAACTATCGTTCCGGGTATTGCAATCACAGTACGTAGATTGAACGATATCGGCAAGTCATGGCCGTACATCTTCTTTAGTTTCATTCCATGTGTGGGATCTATTATTCTGATCGTATTCCTGGCTCAGCCGACAGCAGAATAATCATTGGATTACATAGGAAATAAAAACTGCCACGGGCGCTAAGCTCCGTGGCAATTTTTTTTGGATTGCGATAATTCAGAAATTATCGCCGGGGTTAGGGGAGGATAAATGCGGCATTTTTGCCGCATGTTCGGAACTACGATTGAGCAAAAACTCGTATAGGAGTCCGGTGCCAAACCAGAATGGGGCATAATCCAGGCGGATTACGCCGTGAATATTGAGAGGAGCATCCTCGTAGTTCCATGGACAGGCGTGTCTTTTTTTCAAAAACTCGCCGGTCACAAATTCGGTGGCAAAAATACATACGGTATAAATGATCCCGCGAAGGAAGAGGGGCTTTCCTTTTAACAGAATGGTCAGCGGCTTAAGAAAAACTGCCAGACCGTAGATGGGAAACATCCAGATTGACGTATTGCCTTTTAACCGAATGTCATGATTTTTCAATGAGCATGCGGCCGTGTACAGTATCTCGAGGCACCAACCGAGAAGACCGCAGTTAAAGAAATTTTTAATCATATTTGGAGTATGTCCGAAAGTGCTTTATTTATTCGTGAAAAATGGGTATAATTTGAAAGAATGTTATATGGAGCAAAAAGCAATATCTATCTTGACTCAGACACGCTTGCGCTCCGATAAAAACGCAGCGGTACTAGACTCGCAAAAGCATGAATGCTGTTGCTCGGCAAGGACCGGCGTTTTTAAAGGGTCCTTGTCAAGATAGGTATTGCTTTTCGCATATGCATTCCTTCAAATTATTTCATTTGGAATGAGGTATGGAATGAATTACAGAGAAGCGATGGAGTATATAGAGTCCCTGCAGGTGCTTGGGAGTGTACCGGGACTTGAAAATATGATAAATTTGTGTGAAAAGCTGGGAAATCCGCAGGATAAGCTTACGTTTGTACATATTGCGGGGACGAACGGGAAAGGATCCGTGTCCGCCTATCTTTCGGCAGTACTTGCAGCAGCAGGTTACCGTGTCGGTGCGTACAATTCCCCGACCATACGGGAGTACAGGGAGCGAATCTGTGTAGGTGGCCGGATGATTTCACAGAAGTCATTTAGTGAATTGGTGACGATTGTGAAAGAGGCATGTGATGTTTTGGTTAGCGAAGGGAAAACTCATCCGACACCCTTTGAGGTGGAGACGGCGCTGGGATTTCTTTATTTTGTGCAAAAAAAGTGCGACTACGTCATTCTGGAATGCGGAATGGGCGGTAAGCTGGATGCAACCAACCTGATTAAGAACACAAAAGTTGCGGTTTTGACACCGATCAGTATGGACCATATGTCGTTCCTCGGTGACACGATTTCGCAGATAGCAGAGAATAAGGCCGGCATCATTAAGCCGGGATGTCAGGTGGTCAGCGCGCAGCAGTCGGAAGAAGCAGCCGAGGTCATCGGACGGATTTGCAAGCAGCAGTCGATTGTACCGCAGTGGGTACGGACGGAGGATGCGTCTGACATCCGTTATGGCTTAAAGCAGCAATCTTTTGTGTATCAGAATCAGCTTGCGGTAATTATTTCGCTGGCGGGTAAATATCAGATTGAAAATGCGCTGTTGGCACTTAAGGTCATTGATGTGCTGAGAGAAGCGGGCGTGAAGATTCCGGAAAAAGCAGTCTTAAAAGGGTTTGCTTCGGCAAAATGGAGCGGACGTTTTGAGGTGCTTGCCGAGAAACCTGTTTTTGTGGCGGACGGAGCGCACAATGAGGCCGGAGCCAGAAAACTGGCGCAGTCGATACAGTTTTATTTTACAAATAAGAAGATTATCTATATAATGGGAGTGTTAAAGGACAAGGAGTACGGTAAGATAATTGAGCTTACGGCTCCGTTTGCCGATCAGATTATTACGGTGAAAACTCCGGACAATCCGAGGGCGCTGGATGCTTATGAACTGGCTTGTGCAGTCAGTGAGTATCATCCGAAAGTGACGGCGGCAGGAAGCCTTGAGGAGGCTGTGGAGATGAGTTATCTGCTCGCAGATAAAGAGAGTGTGATTGTTGCTTTCGGCTCACTTTCATATCTCGGAAGACTGATGGACATTTTGGAAAAACGTCAAAGGAAAGTGTGAAGACATGGTAGATAAAAAGAAAATAGAAACAGCAGTGCAGATGTTGCTGGAGGGAATCGGGGAGGACCCGGCAAGAGAAGGTCTTGTGGAGACACCGGCGCGGATTGCACGCATGTATGAAGAGATTTTTGCAGGAATGCAGGAAGATGCAGCCGATCATCTGCAGAAGACATTTACATCCTCAAATACAGGAATTGTTTTGGAGAAAGATATCACCTTCTATTCCATGTGCGAGCATCATATGCTTCCGTTCTACGGCAAAGCGCATGTGGCTTACATACCGAATGGAAAAGTGGTCGGCCTCAGTAAGCTGGCGCGAACTGTCGATGTGTTTGCCAAACGTCTTCAGCTGCAGGAACAGATGACGGACCAGATTGCGGATGCTCTTATGGAAGATCTGGGCGTGGCAGGAGCCATGGTGATGACGGAGGCGGAACATATGTGCATGACCATGCGTGGCATCAAAAAGCCGGGAAGTTCGACGGTCAGCATCGCCGTGCGCGGTAAATTCGAGGAGGACGAAGCACTCCGCAATACATTTTTTGAAATGCTTCGGGGAAGTAAGTAGGCGAAGTTGGGGACGGAAGTTCTTGACATAGATTGCTCATAATGAGGGTAAAAAAGGAGAGAGAATGAAAAAAATGATGAGGGGAGTAAAGCAATTTTTTGTTATGGTATTGACAACTGTACTTGTAGCAGAAAGTGTTTTCATGCCTGTAAACGGAGAAGTAAAAAAAGGCGCAAGTGCGCAAACAGAAACTGTAGAGCAGCAGATATCGGACAACTCTGTGAAAAATCACGGAGAGGAGACGATATCTGCTAATTTTGTTTTTGAAAAGGAACCGGCGGTTTCCGAAAACTCTGTGATTACAACAGAGCGGGAGAAAGAGTTACCCCGTGAACAGTCCGTATTACCATGCGGAGGGATCGATGGAGCCCTTACGTGGAGTATTGATGAAAAAGGACATCTGACGGTCACAGGGAAAGGAGATTATGAAGAGAGTCCGGATTGGATTTTGTACGAAAAGGATATTAAGTCAGCGTATATCAATGTGCAGGAAATTACAAATATGTATCGTTTTTTCTATTGTTGCAGAAATATGACAGAAGTCGATTTTGCGGATACGGATACGAGTCAGGTGACGGATATGGGATATATGTTTGGCCAGTGTGAGGAATTGGAAGAACTGGATATCAGTAAATTTAATACCGAAAAAGTGAAAATGATGTCCTGCATGTTTTCTGAGTGCAAAAAATTAAGAAGATTGGATCTTTCATCTTTTGATACTTCAAATGTAACTACTATGGCAGTGATGTTTTTAAAGTGCGAAAGTTTAGAAAGCTTAGATTTGCGGAATTTTGACACTTCAAAAGTGGAAAGTATGGTTAGGATGTTTGAAGGTTGCACATCTATGCGTAGTGTGAATGTCAGCAGTTTTGACACTTCGAATGTGAAAAACATGAATAGCATGTTTGAAGGATGTTCATCTATGCGCAGTTTAAATGTCAGCAGTTTTGATACATCAAATGTAATTGATATGCTTCAGATGTTTAGAGATATGACTTCACTGGAACTGTTAGATTTGAAAAATTTTGACACGTCAAATATAACTGATACATCGTGGATGTTTATGGGATGCAGCAATCTAGAATATTTGGATGTTACAAGTTTTGATACAAAAAATGTTACAGATATGAGTGCTATGTTCTGGGGATGCAAAAAGCTAAAGTCCTTAGATGTCAGCAATTTTGAAACGTGTAACGTGACTAGTTTTTCTACAATGTTTGGAGAATGCAGTTCGTTGAAAGAAATAGATGTCAGTAATTTTGATACTCAAAAGACGTATTATACAGATAGCATGTTCTTAAACTGCAGTGAATTGAAGGAATTGGATATCAGCAGTTTTAAAACAAATAGAGCCATATACATGGATAAAATGTTTAAGAATTGCAAAAGTTTGACAAAACTTGACATGTCCGGACTAAATACAAGTAATGTGAAAGACATGAATCATATGTTTAGTGGATGTAGCGGGTTGACGGAGTTGGATACATCCGAACTTGATACAAGTGCAGTGACTGACATGAGTTATATGTTTAGCGGATGTAGTGGGTTGACGGAATTGAGAACACCGAAAAATACTGAAAACGTAACTGATATGTCGGGGTTGTTCAGTAATTGTAGCAGATTATGTAATATAGATGTTTCTCACTTTGATACGTCTAATGTAGAAGATTATTGTGACATGTTTTGCAATTGTGCTAACTTGAAAGAAATAGATGTGAGCAATTTCGATACAAGGAACTCACGCTATATAGGTGGTATGTTTAGTGATTGTCATTCTTTGAAATGTATAGATGTCAGTAACTTTGAAATAAAGGATAATGAGCGCTGGGCTTTTGTGGTTACTGATTGTGAGAATTTGATTTCTTTGACTGTAAACGCGGATGTGATGTCGGCATTGGCAAAATATAGCTGGAACATAGATTTTCGGGGATGTGAGATGTTGAGTGATATTTATTTTACAGGAACATCAAGCGAATGGGCAGGTATAAAACGTTACTGGCAGGAATCGGAAGTTCCAAAATTAAAATACGTAGCTGTTCATCTGTCCGACGGAACCATTGAGCAGGATATATATCACGAGGATGAAACCTTTCACTATATTGAAAATGGCGGTTTCGGATCGCAAGAATCTATTCCTAACAGCTATACGTGCGACTTGTCGGCACTTTTTGACAACAGCTACAATTATCATCATGATCTTGCAAAGGTATCGATACGGGCGGCCATGGCAGCGATGTCCACCGAAGGAGGGACCAATTCGAGCAATATCGAGGAAATGATGAATGATCTGAATGTTTCCAACAGGGTTATCCATTATACGAGTCCGGACTATAACTCCATCGGATATGCCATGGGAACAAGGCGCATTTATCACAATAACGAGAAAAAGACGCTGATTATGGTGGCAATACGAGGCGGTGGTTACGGTGCCGAATGGGGCGGTAATGCCAATGTTGGCTCCGGTATGAACCATGAAGGGTTTGATCTGGCTGCAAAACAGGTTTATGTGGCGCTGAATCAATATATCGGCTCGCTCAAGGAGGATGAGTTCACGGACGGAAGCGATATTGTTGTCTGGATCAGTGGATACAGCCGCGGTGCTGCGACAGCGAATCTTCTGGCGGCGAAGCTGAGCGATGATAACCTTGCAAGTGGCGTATTGGCGGAATATAATGTTACTGAGGATCATATCAGTGCAGTACAAAATATGAATGTCCATGCATTCTGCTTTGAATGTCCGCAGAACACAACGGATTCAGACAGCAATTCACTGAAATATGCGAACATTGTCAATGTCATCAATCCGAAGGATTTTGTGACCTATGTTGCGATGAATAACGGATGGGACTGGAAGTTCCGGCGCTACGGAAAGGACTATGTTCTGCCGGATGAGGCGAATATGAGCGAGTATGCTACCTATAGACGGCGTATGGAACTGGCATATCAGGGAAGCACAGTGCCGGAGATGGGTGCGAATCAGTCGGTACTCGCTAAGGATGCAGCATGGCAATTAGCAAATGTAATTTATTATGATAGTTATGCTTATATTATGCAAGCTAGTGTGCAGGCATTAGCAAGTAAAATTATGGCGCAAGAGATGAATTGGTCTAAATTGATAGAAGGAATTGTGACGTTAACCTATGCTTGTTATGATATAACGGATATACAAATGGGACCTGTTGTAGCAAGATTTGCAGCTATTAATAATGGAATCAAGTATGCCCACTACCCAGAACTATGCATGGCATGGATGGATTCTATATCCGAAGATGTATTAAAACAGAAGAAAAGCTTTTGGAAAGTTTTTGTCAATTGTCCGGTGGATGTTTATGTATATCAAGATAAAAATTTAGTTGGCTTGATTAAAAATGATGTGTCACAACAGATAGAAAATGGCGTAATTACTATGATGGATGATAACGGGCAGAAGATTATAGTGCTTCCGGGAGATAGTGAGTACAAATTGCTTTGCAAAGCAACCGATAATGGGAAGATGACAATTACAACATCATGCTATGAACAGGCAGAAAGTCTTCCAGCAAGTGTTGTAAGCTATTATGAGTTGCCATTGCAGACAGGTGTAACCTATGAAGCATTCACCACAACATCAGGTTTTACATTGGAGGATGCTTCAGGTAAGGATATCATACCTTCTGTAGTTCAAACCGGTGAGGATGTCAAATTTTACAAAGTTGGCCTCTCCGTCGAAGGAAACGGAGAAGTTACCGGTGTCAATACCTATGCAATTGGCGAATTTGCCAAAGTAACAGCGCATCCGTCAGAAAATGAAAAATTCCTTGGATGGTATGAAAACGAAAACTTTGTCAGCGAAGAGGAAGAATACCGTTTTTGTGTGAAAACGGATACCAATCTTGTTGCAAAATTTACTCAAAATGGTCCGGGAAGCAAAAACAATAAAAATGATGTGAGTGATGAGAAAGTCAGCGTCGGAAGTCGTTATGTCATAAAAAATCATACATACAAGGTGACCAGTGTAACTAAGAAAACAGTAACATTCGTAAAAACAACATCAAAGTCAAAAACAATTACCATTCCGTCGTATGTGACAATTAACGGAACCAAGTATAAAGTAACTGCTATCGCTGCTAAAGCGATGAAAGGAAATAAAAAAGTTACAAAGATAACAATAGGTAACAACGTGACAAGCATTGGAACAAGTGCATTCAGCGGTTGTAAAAAGCTCACAAAAGTAACATTAGGAAAAGGTGTTACCAAGATTGGCAAAAAAGCTTTCTACAATTGTAAGAAACTGAAAAGCGTTACGATTAAATCAAAAAAACTGAAGTCCATCGGGAAATATGCATTTAAAGGGATTGCAACGAAGGCTAAGATTAAATGTCCAAGTAAGAAGTACAAGAAATATAAGAAGATGCTTGTTAAGAGTAAGATTGGGAAAAAGGTAAGGATTAACAAAGGTTAGCCGAATTTATAGATTGAGGGAAAATTATGGGTAAAAATATAGAAGATAACAACATAACATTAAAAAAAAATCAAAATAATGATGAATATAGTGATCTGCAGTGTGTGCGAGAAAAAAAGGCTAATTATAGTGCAAAAATTTCTATGATTTTAATCATAGCAGCATGTTGTATGGCAGGAATGACTGAATTTATTTGTGATTATTTATACAATTCATTTTCTGTAAACATTAACGATTTAGAAGATGTAAAATTTGTTGTATGGATAATCGCAGCAGTTTTATATTTGCTATCGCTAGCTGCAAGTGTTTTGGGAATTTTAACTATGAGAACGCAAAAAACTAAAATAATGTTTGAGATTCACATTTTAGGTCCTATATTGATTGTTTTTTCAATTCTTATTATATATGGTTTGGTGATGATTATTTTTGGATGGTTTAGGTGAGATAGTGGAGAGGAAAGTTATGTGTATTAAGGTAAAAATTGGTGGGGCTGATAAAAAATGACACACCACAGCAGATGGAAAATGGAATAATCACTAGAGTGATGAGAAAGTCAGCATCGGAAATCGTTATGTTATAAAAAATCATACATACAAGGTAACCAGTATAACTAAGAAAACGGTAAGTTTTGTAAAAACAGCATGTTGGATATAATAAGCGGGGAATGATATGGTGAATAAAATTAACTCTATAATTTCAAATGCAATTTATCAGAACCACATCCGCAAAATCGCGGAGTGGGAAAAGGAAAGAGAATTTTGCCGCCATGACACGGTGCATTTTACGGATGTGGCGCGCATTGCAATGATATTGAATTTGCAGGAAGGCTATGGGCTGGAGCAGGAGATGATTTACGCAGCTGCGCTTCTGCATGATATCGGGAGATGGCAGCAGTACGAGACGGGGGAGGATCACGCCCTTGTCAGTGCAAGGTTAGCACCGGCTATTCTTAATGAGTGCGGTTTTTCGGAAGCGGACAGCGGGCAGATTGTTTCGGCAATTGCCACCCACAGGGAGAGCAGGGTGAAAGATGACAGGAATTTAAACGGTCTTTTATACCGGGCGGACAAGCTGAGCCGTCCCTGCTATTTTTGCGGGCAGGAGAAGAATTGTAACTGGAAAGACGACAAGAAAAACATGGTGTTGGAAATTTAGGTTAAAAAGTTAGCGGAGAGTAACTATGAAGATAGTAACTATGAAGATAGGTAACAGAGAATTTGACACGGCAAATAAAACATACATTATGGGTATTTTAAACGTCACTCCGGACTCCTTTTCGGACGGAGGAAAATATGACAGTCCGGACAAGGCACTTTTTCGCGCGGAGCAAATGATCAGGGAAGGTGCGGATATGATTGATATCGGCGGAGAGTCCACCAGACCGGGTTATACACCCCTTTGTGCGGAGGAAGAGATTGCGCGTGTGGTTCCGGTCATTGAAGCGGTGAAAAGGGAGTTTGATATTCCGGTGTCGCTGGATACGAGCAAGGCGTCCGTGGCACAGGCGGGAATTTTGGCCGGAGCAGATATGATCAACGATATATGGGGGCTGAAAAAAGATGCAGAGATGGCAAAGGTGATAGCCGGAGCGGACGTTGCCTGTTGTCTGATGCACAACCGAACTGAGCCGGTGTACGGAGATTTTTTCGGCGATGTGATTGCAGATCTTGAACAGTCTCTTGAACTGGCATGTGAAGCCGGAATCAACGGCGATAAGATTATGATTGATCCGGGAATCGGGTTTGCAAAAAGCTATGAGCAGAATGTGGAAATGATTGCTTCCCTGGATAAGCTTCATAGTTTCGGACTTCCGATTTTGCTGGCGACGTCCCGTAAGTCGGTGATCGGCCTTACGCTTGATCTTCCGAAAGAAGAACGTCTGGAAGGAACGTTGGCAACATCGGTAATCGGAGTTATGAAAGGTTGCAGCTTTCTCCGTGTGCACGATGTCAAAGAAAATGTCCGCGCAGTAAAAATGGCATTGGCTATACGAAATATGAATTTACAGAGGTGATTCCATGGATTACATTACAATTTCAGGATTGAAAATTTTTGCTCATCACGGCGTGTTGGAAGAGGAAACCATGAGCGGGCAGGATTTTTTTGTGAATGCAAAGCTTTACTACGACATGGGAAAGGCTGCAAAGTCGGACGAAGTGACCGATGCAGTACATTACGGCGAAGTATGCCAACTCATTACGGATTTTTTGCAGCAGAACACATATAAGCTGCTGGAGCGTGCTGTGGCGGAAACCATGCGCGCAGTGCTTTTTTCTTTTCCGATGTTAGATGGCATGGAAATGGAATTATGTAAACCACAAGCGCCGATTCCGTTGCCGTTTGAGAATGTTTCGGTTACCGGTAGCTTACATTGGAACCGGGTATATTTAGCTGTCGGCTCCAATGTGGGTGACAAAGAAGCTTATTTGAATCAGGCAGTAGAACAGCTCAAAGCAGACCGTGACATGAAGGAAGTTCGGGCATCCCAATGGATTGTGACAAAACCTTACGGCGGCGTGGAGCAGGATGATTTCCTGAATGGGGCTGTCGAACTGAAGACATTGCTTACGCCGATGCAGCTTTTGGACCGTCTGCATGAGATAGAGGCAAAGGCGGGGCGGGAGCGCCTGATTCACTGGGGGCCGAGAACACTGGATTTGGACATTTTATTTTATGAGGATGAGGTTGTAAGTGAACCGGATTTGTGTATACCACATATCGATATGCAAAACCGCAAATTTGTTCTCGGACCGCTGTGCGAACTGGCGCCGTATTACAGACATCCTGTATCAGGTAAGACAGTTCAGCTTATGTTAGCGGAATTAAAAGGGGTGGAGAAGCAGTGAGCAGGTAAGCATGCGCGCGGCCGGAGAAGTTTGGTGTGGGCATATGCAGCGCAGAGTGTGTTGCAATACCCAATTTGAAGGATAAAACAGGAATTATGTAAACCAAATGGGCATATACAAGCGTACTTGCTCCCTATACCCAGATTTTTTCAAAAAACAGGGCATGGAGAAGAAATAAATCTGTATATGCCCAAAAGGTTTACATAAGTTCGCGGCGCCGGCTTCAATTCCCACCAAAAAAGTTACCGGCTTCAATCCCCACCAAAAAAGTTACCGACTTCAATTACAACACAAAATTACCAACTTCAATCACAACCCAAAGTTACCGACTCCAATAAAAAGGCCATGGCAATTTCAAAAGAAAATGTCATGGCTTTTCTGATAGCAAAATCAAGCAAGCTTTTCAAAAATTACTTGCTCATCTCCTTAAACGCAGCCTGGCTGGCACCGTCAAAGGCGGAGACTGCAACCGGACCGTCAGCAGGAGTGTGATACATCGGAACATCTGCTGCAAAGGAACGGAAGTATACATATTGGGAAGTGACGCTGATATCGCTGTAGGTACCTTCCGCGACAAGTTCAGGATTACTTCCGTCTGTTCCGATGCGCCAAAGAGCAGGTGTCTCTGTGTCAAAAGTCTGGTAATAAACATACCGGGAGGAAAGATTAAATGCTTCCACTTTGTCGGAAGTGAGTACGGTAATGCTGTCATCAATCATGTCATAACGGCATAAGCGGTAGTCCCCTTCCAAATCGATAAAATAAATGGACTGCCCTTGCAGGGTCGGATTCCACATATCATATTCTTTGACGATATTTTCCTGTCCTGTTGCAGTGTCGTAGCTGAGCAAATGATGGTTTTCCACCGTTCCGTTATAGTAAATGATACCTCCGGAAGCATTGGCAGGATTCATGAGATAATCCGCAACAAGCCGGGAGTTTTTTTTGTCGGTGCCGATGGAAAACAGTTGTAGTGTTTTGGCGCCGTCTACCGGCTTCGTATAATAAACGGTATTGTCAATGAGCGAGACTGTTCCGCAGTCAGATTTGTCGAGACAGTATAAGCCGCGACCGTCCTTTTTGCAACGGTACAGACCGAAAGTGCGGATAATGAAACTGAAATCCGGGTAAGAGGAAGAATTTCTCTGGTAATAATACAGATAATTGCCGGCGGCATTTAAACCGGAAACTTCCGAGCGGTTCAGTTTTCTGATGTCTGTTTCATCCGAATTCATGCAGTACAGCGTACCGTCATCGTAGGCGTTGGCAAAGTAGACGACGCCGTCGGATTCACAGAAGTAACCGCCGTTGTTCAGGTTGCCCGCAGTGTTGCCGACAGTTCCGGCCGGATTGTCCGGGACACGGCTGCTGAGATAATTCAATATCCAGACGATAATTAGGATTATAGTCAGAAGGATAACAAATACAGTTACCTTTGTTTTACTTTTCATAGAGTACCTCCCACAGCTTTGATAAAAAAGAACGTTTCAAGCTACACACAGTATAGCACATCTGCCATGCAAAATAGAATACTTTTTACACTGTTTTTACCGTGCTTTGCCTTGCCTATTAAAGGGAATTGGTATAAGATATTTATGGTAGAAAAATGCTGTGCGCAACGAAACTATGACAGGCAAAAAGCAGCAGGATGAGAGGAAAAAAAGATGGACTTGGGTTTACTTCGGAACGAAATTGATGACATTGACCAGCAGATTGTTGATCTTTATGAGAGAAGAATGGATATTTGCTCAAAAGTGGCAGAATATAAAATAGAGACCGGGAAAAAGGTCTTTGACAAGACGAGGGAGGAGGAGAAGATCCGCAAGGTGAAATCTCTGACTCACAATGAATTTAACAGTCACGGCGTGGAGGAACTGTTTGAACAGATTATGTCCATGAGCCGCAAACTGCAGTATCAGATGCTGGCGGAGCACGGAAGTCTCGGCAAACTTCCGTTTATCGGCGTGGATGAACTGGATACGAAGAAAGCCAGAGTGGTATTCCAGGGAGCGGAAGGTGCTTACTCCCAAGCAGCGATGGAAGAATATTTCGGTGACCGTATCAACAGCTTTCATGTGGACACATTCCGTGAAGCGATGAGTGCAATTGATGAGGGAAGTGCTGATTTTGCGGTACTTCCGATTGAAAACTCCACAGCGGGGATTGTAAGTGAAATCTATGACCTTATGGTAGAGTTTGAGAATTATATTGTCGGAGAACAGATTATAAAAGTCGAACATTGTCTGCTGGGGCTTCCGGGAACAGATCTTGAGAAGATTGAGAGAGTGTATTCTCATCCGCAGTCACTGATGCAGAGCGCACGGTTCCTTAGCAGCTACAACTGGCAGCAGATCAGTATGCAGAACAATGCCTTTGCTGCCAAAAAGGTAAAGGATGAGGGAGATGCTTCGCAGGTGGCAATTGCCAGTGAATATGCGGCTAAGGCGTACGGACTTGAAGTGCTGAAAAAAGGTGTCAACCAGTCGGAGACAAATTCGACGAGATTTATCATTGTCACCAATCAGAAAATCTTCAAGAAAGATGCAAAGAAAATCAGTATATGTTTTGAGGTACCGCACGAGAGCGGATCTCTTTACCATATGCTTTCACATTTTATTTATAACAATCTCAATATGTGTAAGATTGAGAGCAGACCGATTGAAGATCGGAACTGGGAATATCGTTTCTTTATTGACTTTGAGGGAAATCTGGCGGACAGCGCCGTGAAAAATGCCCTTCGCGGTCTCAGGGATGAGGCCCGTAACATGAAGATTCTCGGCAATTATTAGGAGGCAGTCGGATGGCAGTTCGGACATTTGCAGCAATCGATGTCGGTTCCTATGAACTGGCAATGAAAATATTTGAGATTTCGCCGAAAGTGGGATTGAAGGAAATCGATCATATCAGACACCGGATTGAACTCGGAACGGAGAGTTACGGTTCCGGCAAAATCAGCATTGAGCGGGTGAACGAACTCTGTGATGTGCTGGGGGATTTCAAAAAAATTATGGATTCCTACAAGGTGGATGCATACAAGGCGTATGCGACAAGTGCGGTGAGAGAGGCAAAAAATACGGTTCTTGTACTGGATACTATCGAGAGCAGGACCGGTCTGAAGGTAAATGTAATCAGCAACTCGGAGCAGCGCTTCCTGGATTATAAGGCGATTGCATCCAAGGGAGAAGGTTTCCGCAAAATTATTGAAAAAGGGACTGCCATTGTCGATTTGGGTGGCGGAAGTCTTCAGGTGTCACTGTTTGACAGGGACTCCCTTGTGATTACACAAAATATCCGTCTGGGTGTGCTTCGTATCCGCGACCGCCTTATGGCTATGCAGGCGAAGCCGTCCCGTTATGCCGAGCTTGTGGGAGAACTCGTGGACAATCAGCTCGAAGTGCTCAAAAAGATGCACTTTAAAGGGCGTGAAATCGAAAACATTATTTTTGTGGATGACTATTTTTCTCCGGTTATCCAGAATGCTTCCATCAGCGGTGACAGAAAGGGATATCTTTCAAGGGAAGGCTGTATGGAATTTGTAAAAAAATTGCAGACAAAAAGCCGGCAGGAAATTGCTGTTTCCCTCGGTATGGAGGAGGAGAAAGTGTCCCTCCTGTTTTGCAGCGCGATTCTTGTAAAGCGTATGCTTGAGGTTATGGACGCAAAACTTTTGTGGGCACCGGGTGTGACGCTCTGCGACGGAATGGCCTACGAGTATGCGGAGAAAAATAAACTGATCACGATAGACCATGATTTTGAAAAAGATATTCTTGCCTGCTGTGAGACGATCAGCAAACGATATATGGGAAGCCGGAAGAGAAGTGAGTCAGTGGAAAATATTTCGCTGATGATCTTTGACAGTATCCGCAAGATTCACGGATTAAAAAAGAGAGACCGTTTCCTCCTGCAGCTTGCTGCCCGCCTTTATGACTGCGGAAAGTACATCAGCATGCTCAATGCAGGGGAGTGTTCCTACAACATTATCATGTCCACGGAAATCATCGGACTTTCCCATTTGGAAAGAGAGATGGTGGCCAATATCGTAAAATATAACCGGCTTGATTTTGAATATTACGGCGAGACGGCGCGTCGCATGAATATGGACCGGGAGGCTTATGTGACGGTGGCAAAGCTGACGGCGATTTTGAAGCTTGCCAACGGACTGGATCGCAGTCACAAGCAGAAGTTCAAAAAAGTGAAGGCGGTTTTGAAGGAAAATGAACTGATTCTGAATGTAGATACGGCGGAGGATATTACGCTGGAAAAAAGCCTAATCGGACCGAAGGCCGATTTCTTTGAGGAAGTTTACAGCATCAAACCGGTCATCCGGCAGAAAAAGAGAGTCTGATAAGAGACAGAACGGAGCATGACAGATGAGTGAAAAGACAGAAAAAATAAATTACAGGGATCCGGCTCTTTATACGAACCGCGAGCTTTCCTGGTTGCAGTTTGACCATCGTATTTTGAGTGAGGCAAGGGACAAAAACATACCTCTGTTTGAACGACTGAAATTTTTGAGCATTTCGGCGTCCAACCTGGATGAGTTTTTTATGGTCCGCGTTGCGTCACTGAAGGATATGATACACGCAGGATACACCAAAAAGGATATTGCCGGACTCAGCCCGGAGAAGCAGCTTTCCCAGGTGAAAAAAGCCACGCATGAACTGGTAAGTTTGCAATATGCAACTTACAACAGGACACTGCTTCCGCAGCTTTTGGCAAACGGTATGCATGTGGTAACTCATCATGAAAACCTGACGCAGGAGCAGGCGGAGTATCTCGACCGGTATTTTGAGGACAATATTTACCCGGTGCTGACTCCGATGGCGGTGGATTCATCCAGACCGTTTCCGTTAATCCGCAACAAATCCCTCAATCTCGGTGCGCTTCTTAAGAAAAAAGGCGAAAAGGGGGCGGAGATTGAATTTGCAACCGTGCAGGTTCCGTCCGTGCTTCCGCGTATTATCACGATTCCGGCAGAATTATTTACAGACAAGGCAAAAGCCCATGTGATTTTGCTGGAGGAAGTCATCGAGCGGAATATGGATAAATTGTTTTTGAATTACGATGTGATTTGTTCCCATCCGTTCCGTATTATGAGAAATGCTGACCTTTCCATCGATGAGGACGAGGCGGAGGACCTGCTGAAAGAAATTGAAAAGCAGCTGAAAAAACGTCAGTGGGGCGAGGCCATCCGTCTGGAAGTCGAGGAGGATGTTGACAAGCGTCTCCTTAAGATCATAAACAAAGAATTGAAGCTGGAAAATGAAGATATTTATTATATCAACGGGCCGCTTGACCTGACCTTCCTCATGAAAATGTACGGAATGGAAGGGTTTGACGGACTGAAAGTGAAACCGTATAAACCTCAGCCGGTCAGGGAACTCCCGGCGGATTGTGACATCTTTGAAGAGATTTCAAAGCGGGATATTTTACTGCACCATCCGTATCAGACGTTTGAGCCGGTGGTGTCATTTATACAGAAGGCGGCGAAGGATCCGCAGGTGCTGGCAATCAAGCAGACCCTGTACCGTGTCAGCGGAAATTCACCGATTATCCGTGCACTCGCACAGGCGGCCGAAAACGGAAAACAGGTTTCGGTGCTTGTGGAATTGAAGGCGCGTTTTGACGAGGAAAACAATATTGTCTGGGCAAAGATGCTGGAGAAGGCGGGATGTCACGTAATATACGGCTTGGTAGGCCTCAAGACGCATTCCAAGATTACTCTTGTCGTGCGCAGGGAAGAGGACGGAATCCGACGCTATGTACACTTAGGTACCGGTAACTACAACGATGCGACGGCGAAGTTATATACGGACCTCGGTCTGTTGACCTGCCAGGAGGAAATCGGAGAAGATGCAACTGCAGTCTTCAATATGCTTTCCGGATATTCCGAGCCAAAGAGCTGGAACCGGCTTTCTGTGGCGCCGCTCTGGCTGAAGGATAAGTTCCTGTATCTGATCGGGCGTGAGGAGGAGAACGCGCGCGTGGGTGCGCCGGCCCGTATCATAGCGAAAATGAACTCGCTCTGCGATATAGATATTATAGAGGCGCTGTACAAAGCTGCTTCCGCAGGTGTTAAAATTGATTTGATTGTGCGCGGAATCTGCTGTCTGAAGGTAGGAATTCCGGGAGTCAGTGAAAATATTACAGTGCGCTCCCTTGTAGGAAATTTCCTGGAGCATGCGCGGGTGTTCTATTTTGAAAACAACGGAAGTGGGGAAGTATATATGGCCAGCGCAGACTGGATGCCGAGAAATCTGGAACGCCGTGTGGAGATATTGTTCCCGATTTTGCAGGAAGATCTGAAAAAGAAAGCAATCCATATTTTACAGGTGCAGCTGGATGATACATTAAAAGCACACGTGCTCCAGCCGGATGATACCTATGCGAAGGTGGATCGCCGCGGCAAAAAGCTTTGCTGCGCACAGGATACGTTCTGTGAGGAAGCTGTTGCTGAGGCAAAGGATGAGAGTCCGGAAACGGCCGTGACAGGAAGAGTATTTAAGCCGGAAACGGCACAGCATTTGGAGTAGACATGAAAAAACTTGTAATTTTTGATCTGGACGGTACACTAACCAATACCTTGAAATCCATACAAAAGTCAGCAAACATGGCGTTGGAGGCTTTTGGCTTTGCACCTTACGAGGTCGACCGTTACCGGTATTTTGTGGGGAACGGTTCGGCGGAGCTGATCCGCCAGTGTCTGATTCATGACGGAGATGAGCAGCTTTTGCACTTTGATGAGGTTATGGGCAAATATGAAGAGGTGTTTGAAAAGTATTGCATGTATGAGGTAAAACCTTACGAAGGGATTACTGATTTGATTAAGAAGCTGAAGGAACGGGGTTTTTTGTTGGCAGTCAATTCCAACAAACCGCAGGCGCAGACGGAGGATGTGATTTTGTCCGTGTTCGGTGAGGACGTGTTTGACATGGTAGTCGGACAGGTGGAGGACAGGCCGCGCAAACCGGCGCCGGACGGGGTGAATTATATTTTGAGTAAGCTTGAAGTAACCCGGGACGAGACGGTTTATCTCGGAGACACGAGCATTGACATGCAGACAGGAAAATCCGCAGGTGTTTTTACGGTAGGCGCCCTTTGGGGGTTCCGTGACCGGGAAGAGTTGGAGCAGCATCATGCGGATGCGATTATAAGCACGCCGACAGAGCTTCTGAACTATGTTGTTGAAGGGACTTCGGAAAATCTTGTAGCTTCGGGGAGCAGTCGAACCATCCGCCTGATTGCCACCGACGTGGACGGTACACTGGTTAAGGATTCATCCCGTGAAGTGGGGGATGAGATCATCGAAGCAATCCGAAAACTGACGGATCAGGGAATCTATTTTACGATTGCAAGCGGAAGACAGTACGGAAGCATCCGACGTATGTTCGAGCGGGCGGACCGGAATCTGCTTTTTATTGCCGAGAACGGTGCCCACATCATCAAGGACGGACAAACCTACGGCTTAACCAAGATGAAACGTGAACATGTGGAAGAGATTATGGCGGATTTACGCACGTTGTATGACGAGGATTGCCATGTGGTGGCTTCCACAAGCAGGGGATGCTTTCTTGAGAGTAAAAATGAAGATTTTATCCGTCTGATTAGTGAGAGTTACCGCAATGACGTGACACTGACGGGTGATATTCTTGCGGAGGATGCGGATTTTGTGAAGCTGGCGATTTACCGCAAAGGAAGTATCCGGGAAATCGGAGAACGCTTTCTGATTCCGAAATGGAAGGATAAGGTGAAAACCTGCATGGCAGGAGAAGAGTGGGTAGACTTTATGGATTTTTCCGTAGACAAAGGAAACGCACTGAAAGTCCTGCAGGAAGGACTGGGAATTTCTCCCCGTGAAACGATGGTGTTCGGTGACAATGAAAATGATATCGGACTTCTTCGGGCCGGCGGCGAGAGCTATGCGGTCGGAAATGCCCTTCCGGTTGTAAAGAAAGCGGCAAAATATGTGTGTGCTCCATACTGGGAACAGGGAGTGTATCAGGTTCTTCGGACGCTGTATGAACAATAATTTGTCAAAATAAGAGAGACAGGAGGATATCGATATGACACAGTTTGATGAAAAAGTTTTGGATGCCTTTTTAAAGCAGCAGGAAAAATTGTTTCCGGAAGTAGTGGCTGAGACGCCGGAAGAAGCAGATGATTTTCTGGCAGAATGCATGGCAGTCGTCGTGGACAGCAAAAAGGAAGTTTGGGCTTACTTTGAGGAAGAGGGTGTCGACATTGCGGAGATGAACGAGGATGACATCCTTGAGGCGGACGAAGTGTTCGCTGTGGGTGACGGAAGATATCTGATTGTGGAATGTTAGTGAGCTTGCTTTTGTTGGGCGAAGATTGTCAGTAAGTGAGCTTTTGTCCCCCAAAACTATCCAAAGTGAAATTTGAGAGGGCAAAAATCGGGTCTGTTTCCCTACCAAATTTGTAAAAGTGCAAATTAGTAGGGCAAAAAATCACTTTTTTGTCCTACTAAAATTAAATAAAAGCAAATTAGTAGGGTGCAAAATCGTTTTTTGCCCCTACTAAAATAGAAAATGTGTGAATTAGTGGGATATTTGAATTAAATTTATCCCACTTTTTTTGTGCAAAAAATTAATTAGTAGGGCAAGCAGGCATTAATCCGATTGGGAATGCTGACGAAGTTTCTCGAGCACCTCGTACGGAACAAATAGTTTTCCGTATCCGTTTCCAAGTTCAAGTCCGGGTTTGGTGTCGCCGTGAAAATCCGAACCGCCGGAAATGCAAAGGTCATACTTGGAGGCCAGTTTGCGGATCTGACGTTCTTCCGCATGGTTGTAAGTAGAGTAGATGGCCTCAATGCCGACAAGTCCTGCATCCTTTAGTGTGGCGACAAGTTTGTCGAGGCGCGCATCGGACATGTGATAAAGAATCGGGTGTGCCAGAATCGGAATACCTCCGCTTTCTAAAATAAGTGACACCGCTTGGGAAGGAGTCACCTTCTCGCGTGGCAGGAAGCAAGGGGCACGGTCGCCGATATATCGGTCGAAGGCTTCAGGCATGCTTTTTACATAACCATGTTCCAGCAGGTATTTGGCGTAGTGGGCACGGGTGAGAACGCGTCCCGGATATTCGGCACATAGTTGTTCATAGGTAATATCCACACCGTGCTCCGCAAGTTTTACACACATCTTACGGTTACGGTTGTCGCGCGAGTCCTGGAAATCCTTCAGATATGTTTGAAAAGCGTTGCTTTTGTGGTCGATATCAATGCCTACGATATGAATATCTTTTCCCTCGTATTCCGTGGAAAACTCGATGCCGGGAATCACCTCAATATCCGCACCCCGGGCACGGGCAGCAGATGCAGCGCCTACAGCTTCGTCAATCCCTTCGGTTGTATCATGGTCGGTCAGCGCAAAAGCTGCCAGACCTTTGGAAAGTGCTAAGTGAACTAAATCCGATGGAGCAAGTGTTCCATCGGATTTGTTAGAATGCACATGTAAATCAACAGATTTCATGATTAGTTTTCGTCCTCTTCTTTTTTTGCTGTGTAGATTGTACGTTTACGAGCCATCTCATCGCTTGCGAGATATTCATCGTAAGTAGTGATTTTGTCTACCAAACTTCCGTCAGGGAGAATTTCCATGATACGGTTGGCTGTCGTCTGAACGAACTGGTGGTCATGGCAGGAGAAGAGTTCCACGCCTTTAAATTTAATCAGTCCGTTGTTGAGTGCTGTGATGGATTCCATGTCAAGGTGGTTGGTCGGCTCATCGAGAATGAGACAGTTTGCACCCGAAATCATCATTTTGGAAAGGAGACAACGCACTTTTTCGCCTCCGGATAAAACGCGGACTTTTTTTACGCCGTCCTCGCCTGCAAAAAGCATACGTCCGAGGAAACCACGTACATAAGTTACGTCCTTGACAGGAGAGTAGCCGGTCAGCCAGTCAACGATCGTAAGGTCGTTGTCGAACTCTTCGGTGTTGTCCTTCGGGAAGTAAGCCTGTGAAGTGGTAACACCCCATTTTACAGTACCTTCGTCCGGCTCAAGTTCGCCTACAAGAATCTTGAATAAAGTAGTCTTTGCTAACTCGTTGCTGCCGACAAAAGCAATCTTGTCATCGTGTCCGACGTTGAAGGAAATGCCGTCGAGCACTTTTTCACCGTTGATTGTTTTGGAAACATTTTCAACAAAAAGAACTTCGTTTCCGATCTCGCGGTCCGGACGGAAATCGATGTAAGGATATTTACGGCTGGATGGTTTGATTTCATCAAGCTCGATTTTTTCCAATGCTTTCTTTCTGGAAGTCGCCTGTTTTGATTTGGAAGCGTTGGCAGAGAAACGGGAGATGAATTCCTGTAACTCTTTAATCTTTTCTTCCTTCTTTTTGTTTGCCTCTTTCATCTGTTTGATGAGAAGCTGGCTGGACTCAAACCAGAAATCATAGTTACCTGCGTATAACTGAATCTTACCGTAGTCGATATCGGCAATGTGTGTACATACCTTATTTAAGAAATAACGGTCATGGGATACGACAATAACTGTATTTTCAAAGTCAATCAGGAAGTCTTCCAGCCATGCAATCGCGTCCAAATCCAAGTGGTTGGTCGGCTCGTCGAGAAGCAGGATATCCGGGTTACCGAACAGTGCTTTTGCAAGAAGAACCTTTACTTTCTCGTTACCGTCCAGATCGCTCATGGTGCTGTAGTGAAGGTCTGTCGCAATACCGAGACCATTGAGGAGCATCGCTGCATTTGTCTCCGCATCCCAGCCGTCCATCTCAGCAAATTCTGCCTCGAGCTCACTGGCGCGGATACCGTCCTCGTCCGTGAAATCTTCTTTTGCGTAGATGGCATCTTTTTCTTTCATGATTTCATAGAGTCTCGCATTACCCATGATAACCACGTCCATAACATTGTGGCTGTCATATTTGAAGTGGTCCTGTTCCAGCACGGAGAGACGCTGTCCAGGTGTGATGATTACCTCACCGTTGGTTGTCTCGAGTGCTCCGGAAAGGATTTTGAGGAAAGTGGATTTTCCGGCGCCGTTGGCTCCGATTAAACCGTAACAGTTTCCTTCCGTGAATTTAATATTAACGTCCTCGAAAAGAGCTTTCTTTCCGATACGCAAAGTTACATTACTTGCCTGAATCATTATAAAACCTCCTGATACTACAACTAAAATTACTCGCACTTTTTCTATTCTATCGGAAAAACGGCGATTTGTACAGAAGTTTTGTACGAAAGAGCGTATTTGCACAACT
>JAFTVQ010000005.1 GCA_017461865.1 Lachnospiraceae bacterium
AAAATTCAAAATCCTTTTGTGGAACCATATCTACAGGGATAGCCTGCGAAAAATCGTATATCGCAGTACTCCCCATATCCTGCCTGTTAAAACCATAATAATAATGGGGATAATTCACATGATAAATCCATTCATCGTTTTGGGCCGCCGACCAGACTTCCAAGGACCGTATCTCATTTCTCTGACTATTGTCTGCCACTTGAAAAAGCAGACCGCAACCGCCAAGCAACATGTTTAAAACCAAACATGCCATTATAACAAATTTCTTTTTCATCGGTAATCTACTCCCCTTTTATTTGGGTATAGAATAGCACAACTATCTGCTTATCGCAAAGACTTTACGATAGGCAAAAATGAATATCGCAAGAATCACAAGCGCATTTACACTGAGCACAGTCATACACTGCACAGACAACTCCGGGTGCTGAATATCCTGCAGTAATAAATGAAGCTGTTGCGAGTAGATAACTTTCGCAACCTTTGCAATTGTTTCGTTAAACATGGACAACATCGGCAAAAAAGAAAATACCATCATTACAGGAACAGTGAGCGACGTCGCACTCATCTGATTTTTGCTGATAACACCGATAGCCGCTCCGAGAACCGCCGAGATCAGATGTCCTGCTGCCATAATTGCCATAAAAGTAAGCAATGTCTTCCCGGCATAACCTCCTGCTAACCCAATCACAAGGGAACCAAGCGTACATATAACAAATATGTAAATCAGATTCCCCAGCAGATATTCACCGCCTTTTACATTGGACATCTGCAGAACGCGAAGTGTATTCTTCTCTTTCTCCTCCGCAATAATCGCCGCAATGCTTGTCAGTGGTGCCATTCCGACATACATAATGGCAAAAAGATTTGCAAAAAAATGCTCCGGCATATTCTGCAACTCAATTGCGTTTTCCATGATGACTGTCATCACCGGGAACATAATAAACTGTATCAAAATGGTTTTGTTTTTTAATGTATCTTTTATCTGTTTCCACAAAATTGCTTTGATGTGATATCTCATTTATCTAATCCCTTTCCTGTCAATTCCATGAATACGGTCTCCAGATTCGGTTCCGTCGAATGAATCGTTTCCAATGTTCCGCTTGCAAGATAAGCTGCTATTTTTTCACCGGCTTTTGCATCGTGTTGCAACTGAACATCCTCACCGCTTACAAGATGCAGACGGATTTTTTTCTGATGATTGTATCTGCGACAAATCTCCTGCGGACTTCCGCTTTCCACAATCTCTCCTTCGTTTAAAAGTACAATATGGTCACAGAGTTTCTGTGCCTCATACATATTGTGCGTGGTCAAAAATACGGTGGCACCCTTTTTCTTCTGCGCAAGAATCATTTCATGAATCGCCTCCGTCGTCATCGGATCCAGACCGCTCGTCGGTTCATCGAGAAACAAAAGCTGCGGCCTGCGCAGGATTGCACGGGCAAAGGCAAGTCGATTGCGCATGCCTTTCGAAAGGTCACAGGCCAATGTTTTCTTTGCCTCTGACAGCCCCACCTGTGCAAGCACCGGGTCTATATCATCTGTATTTTTCCCATCCAGCATCTGATAAAATTTCAGATTATCAAAACAGTTCATTCGCTCATACAGTCCGAAGCTGTCCATCATAATTCCGAGTTTCTGATAGTCCTCACCATTCATATGTCTGCAATCTTTCCCAAACACTTGGCAGATCCCGCCGGTGGGCATAAGCTGCCCGGTCAGAATACTAATCAGTGTTGTCTTTCCTGCTCCGGAAGGTCCCAGCATTCCGATAATCTGTCCCTCTCCTGCCTCTATACTTATTTTCCTTAGTACTTGTTTCCCGCCGTAGCTATGCACTAAATCCTTTACGGTAATTGCCTGTGCCATCTTACATTTCTCCTTTTTTCAAACGCTCCAATGCTTCCTGCATCTTTTGGTTTTCTTTTTTCTCTTTCCACGCAGACAGCGTCACACTGATTGTACAGCTCACGAAGAAACTGACAAAGAACATAATCCATGCTTTTGCATCATTCACCGGGAACCAGCCAAAGCCCGCAGCAAAAATGCCTATCAAGATTACAACAAATCCAAACATACTGATGGTCCTGGCAAGAAGCGGCCATTCCCTGATGATAAAATCGGTAAAAAACACAAATCGCAAACATGGGATTATCGCCGACATCAGCAAAAACTGTCCCAAAGTCGCCACTGACAACCCTCTGTCTGCCAGTGCAAATATCGTGGACATTCCTTCTGCATCTGCACCGAATAATATTGCAAACATGCTTAAGCAGGTTACGGTCACACCGAATATAAAAAACATCTGTCCCAGCAAATCAAATACGTTGTATTTCTTTTCCATTTACATTACCCCCAATCGTTTCTTTATTTCATCCGCATACTGTCTGGAAACCATAATCTGCTCCCCGCTTTTCAGAGTTAGCCGAAGTTTACGTCCAATATCATTTTTCAATGATTTTATAAACCGCAGATGTACCAATGTATTTTTACTGACTCTGAAAAAACCGCTCTGACATAGGCGCGCTTCCATCTCATAAAGCTTTAACTTCGATTCATACACATCTTCCTCCGTGTATACAAAAGTTCTTCTCTCCACTGCCTCTATGTATGCAATCTTTGCCACATCAAGCAGCTAATTTTCATCTTCTTTTGTCACCATAAGCTGTTGGTCCAGAATACGGATTGTGGCAAGCAGCTTTTCTATTTCCGGCGTAAGTTTGTTGCAGGTAACAGCAATCTCTGTATCCTGAATATTTTCATTCACCTGAATTGTTATTTTCACGTTGTTCCCTCCCTTTCATCTTACGCTAACACATTCACTTTTTTCCCGCAAGAACCTCAAACACAAGTTGCCCTGTCCGTGACACAAGTTGCCAAAATCCTGCCTGACGCAGTACCTCACATATAAAAAGTCATGCACTTTCGGTGCATGACTCTTATTTGAAACCATCTATTCAACCGTAAAATACGCATATGTTATACACGTATCATAGTCACCGCTCTGTCTAAAATCCATAATTTCCTTCGCCATACGGTATTCTCCTTCCGGAAGACTGTCATACAGCCACGTCCAGTTAACCTCCCACTGCGTTCTTCCATCCATCTGAATGATCCATGCCAGATCCTCCCAGCACACTTCCGCATAGCGCGGTACTTCCTGCCACTGTCCGTCTGCCTCGGTTTCAATCACATACCAACCGCCCGTCGAAAGTTCCCCGGTCGAATCCCCTCCGCTTTGCGTACATACCAGCGTCATACCTTCCGGTGTCACATTCTCTGCAGTTAACATAACTCCGAATCTGTTATATGACGGCAAATGACAAACATCTTCCCGGACATTATCTGTTTCCGAATCTTCCGCCTTCAAATCTGCTGTTGCCACAACCTCCTCCTTCATCTCCGGCTTTTCAGCCGATTCCGCTTTTGCATTCTCCTCAGAACGCAATGCCGGATGATAATCTTTTTGGAAGAAATACCATATACATATCCCAAGTGCCGTTGCCAAAAACAAAAGCAGCATTGCGGTTGTCCATTTCTTCATGAAAACAGCCCCTTTCTGTCGCATGTTTAGGAAAACTTATCTTTCTATACATACGGCTCAGGGGCCTTTTTCTTATGGTACATTTTATTTAATTATAATGCCTTATTTTTCCACTTGCCGATCTTATAGAAGATTACGGTAAGCACTGCTCCGAGTACCCATGCAGAAAGCAGCGAAATTTGGATACATTCGCTTCGCCCGGTCGGAAGCTGCGGTGTTCTGGTCAGCCACGAAATACCATAGGCAATCGGAATACGAATCAATACCGACGTGCAAAGCGATATCCACATCGGCGTCACCGTATCACCGGCTCCGCGCATCACGCCGGATAAACTTTGAGTCACTGCCATTGCTATGTATCCGACCGCGAGAATACACATCATATAATAGCTCATATCCACAAGCTGCGGTGTGTCGGTAAAGATGCGCATCAAATACTTTCCGAACAATAATATAATTCCTGTGATTGTCGCAGAACACAGCACTGCCATGATGGTTCCCTGCTTCGCCCCCTGCGAAACACGGTCATACTTCTGCGCTCCGACATTCTGCCCGGTATACGTGGTCATTGCAGTACCGAACGAGAAATTCGGCATCATAGCAAATCCGTCCACACGCATTACAATCACATTTGCCGCAATAAACATCTCTCCGAAACTGTTGGTCAGAGACTGTACAATAATCATCGCAGAAGAAAAAATTGCCTGCGTTGCACCGGACGGCAGCCCCAGACGCACAATCTGAGACAGATGTGCTTTTGACATCTTCAGTTCCTTCCTTGTCAGATCAAATGTTTCCTGCATACGCATAAGCTTACGCAGACACATCCATGCAGAAACTCCCTGCGCAATCACGGTTGCAAGCGCAACTCCCGCAACGCCCATGTGAAACTGTGCCACAAACAAAAGATCCAGCACAATGTTAAGTACTGTCGCCACAAGCAAATATAAAAGAGCCGAGAACGAATCTCCCATACCTCTTAAAACACCGCTCAAAATATTGTAATAGGCCATACCTGCAACGCCTACCATCATAATAATCAAATAATAAGTACAATCCGTCATCAGCGACTGCGGCGTATCTAAAAGCCTAAGAAGCGGTCTGACAATCGGCGGTGCTGCCAGCATCAAAAATAAGGAACATAGTCCAGTCAATGTAATACATGTTCCGATTGTCTTGGAAAGATCCTCGCGGATTTTTGCCCCAAAATACTGTGCCACCATAATACCGACTCCGGCAGAAATACCGATAAAAAGAACCAACAACAGATTAAAAATCGGCGCGGCCGATCCGACTGCTGCCAACGCATTGTCTCCTACATAATGTCCGACCACAATACTGTCCACCGTACTATAAAGCTGCTGCGCAATATTTCCGATAATCATCGGGACAGAAAACAGTCCTATACTCTTCCACGGAGTCCCCACCGTCATATCGGTAGGTTCAAATAGTTTTTTTATTTTTGAAATCATGCTCATTTATTGCAACTTCCCTTCTTTGCCATTACGCACAAAGGGTATTTTAACACCATTTTTTTTATTTGTGTAGACATTTGTTACTTTCATTCTATAAAAAATATATAAACTATTTTGTTTTCACCGTTTTGGCTTTCGACCATTCCGAACATATTTTAACTGATTTCCCATTGATTTTTACCGTCTTATAGGTTCGTACCCTGACATAGTATTTTTTCTTCGCTTTCAGCCGCTTGATGGTCTTGGATGTTTTTTTCTTTCCTTTCACGGTCACGGTTTTGGTCTTTTTCTTTGTGAACTTTTTGCTTGTGGAATACTGAACCTGATATCCGCTGATCTGTGAACCTGCTTTTTTCCACGACACAACAAAACTTTTCTTCTTTGCCGTCACTTTACGAACCGATGTCTTTTTCGGCAAAATCCGAAACGTCGCTTTCATGGTTCCGCTGTAATTTCCTTTAAAAATCACAGTTGCCGTCGCCTCACCCGGATTTTTGTTTGCCCGGTATTCAACCGTATAATGTCTCGCATCCAAAACATTTCCGTTTACATCTTTTATCACTACCGCCGGTGTTTTTGCTTTTCCGTTATAGGAATATGTCTTTTGAGACAACTTCATGACTGCCGGAGCATACAGGATAACTTTGCTGAGAATTGCACCGCAGGAAGTGCAATTGGTTATCACAGCTCCGTTTCGTCCCTGCACAGCTTTCTGCACAGTTGTTTTGCCGCCGTCATGCACATGCACGGGCGGAGCCGGATCTTCCGGTTCTTCCGGTTCTTCCGGATCATTCCCCGGCACCGCAGGATTTGATTCCCCCTTCGACGAATCATAAAAACTGACTTTCATCTGCGCTTTGATTTTAGAGCCAAGTGCCCTGACATCCGCTACGGTATATAAATCCTCGCTATGATACTCATCACAGAATAAATACGTATAATCGCCACTCTTTACCGCACTTTCCTGTCCTGCATAAAAATAATAGAATCCGGGATTCTGCCGGGATGTGACAAACATCACTGCATTGCCCCAATCCAGCGCATCCTGACATGTCTCGTCCTCCCAATACTGTGTTTTGATGCCAATCACAGTTCCTAATCCATAAAGATACAGTTCCTCCACCATTTCCTCATCGATTGCATCCCCGTTCTCATCATTCCACTGAATACAGCAATACGGTGCCTCCGATGCCGGATTCTGTTCATCGCTTCGGATTTTGGCAATATCTACCGATACCGGTTGCGATACAATATGAATCTCCTTCACTGTAGGATAAACAATTCCCCCGCCAAACGGTACTATGTACCATTCACCGTCTTCATAGATAAACTCATAAACCTCCGCCTCGCTTTCCGGGAGCTGAAACCCGGCTGCACCGTTCTCTGATTCAGCCGCCGTAATATAAGTCTTTTCTAAATAATCTCCGGCAAAATTGCGATTGTCCGTATAAAACCATGTGCTTCCTTTCACCCGCCCGGTAATAACAAGGGATCCCTCCTTATTCAGAACAAGAACACCCCTGGTATCGGTACTGTCAGCCGGGACATACTCACCGCCTGTAAAATCCCCCGATATGGTTACATCTGTCATACTGTTAAAGTCAACACACGAATTATTTGTTATGGTTGTGTTATGTAAACCTCCGTCCGCTAATTGCATGTATGAATTGTTGTTCAACACAACGTTCCCAACATCGTAAATACCTGCACGGTACAAAGTACTTTGACTCACCGATATAGCGGTTGCAGAATTTCCGTAAAAGTTTATATCGCTCAAATACCCGTTTCCTGATACCGTAATGGCAGCATTGCTGTTTTCCTGCGTATATATTCCGCCACGGACGCTTACATTGGTACAAAGACTGAGGTCTGCAACACCGTAATAAGGTACCTTGCTGTCTGTCCCCTCTCCGTGCCCCATATAAATATCCTGAAATACGGTCTTCGATGTAGCGTTTGCAATCGTCAGGGATGCACCTGTTCCAACAGAAGAGCCTTCAAAACCGCCGGCATATACGGTAGGCAACAGTTCCGCCTCCGTACCTCCCAAACCGCCCAGAGCACCGCCACTTCCTTCCAAATACGTCTTGACACCATCTAAGGTCAAACTGTGACCGGCCAGAAAAATTTCTCTATGAGGGACACTGCCAAGCGCAGTGCCGGAACTGAACAACAGTTCCACATCTTTTATGACAACGTTATTTCCGGCAATCTGAACCGGACATCGGAAATCAAGGCTGATTCCCTCTCCTCCGCAGATGGTAACACCGCCCGGAATCTCTACCGGAAGCATTTTACCGGTGCCGTCCGCCCCATTACTCACGGTTATACTTTTTGTCACAACAATACACTGATAGTTCCCGTCAAGCGCACTCAAAAACTCTTCCTTCGTCGCCACCTCGATGCTTGCCGGTACCTGTTCTGCCATAACCGGTAACGGCGAATATACTCCTGCCGTTATGATAAGAACAAGTACAAGCAATAGCGCCACATACTTTTTTCCACAGTCTGTCATCCAATATTTTTTTTCTTTGTAATTTCTCATACACATTCCCTCACTGCGATTCTATTTCTGTTTTCGAGTGTCGCTGATAACAAAATCAGATGGATTCATCCATCTGATTTTTAATTTCATATTTATCGGTTTAACCGCTCCGCTTCTGCTCCCAGATTATCCATCACGGTCGCTACATTGGCAACACTTTCCAAATTGACGTTACATGTTTCGTACGTAGAATTTGCCCCATTCATGACCCGCTGCATAATCTCCGAAACATTCTCAATCTGCTCGGATACAAGGCGGTTTTCTTCTGTCACAATTTCCACCGTTTCTTTCAGATGCGCTACCTGCTGTGCAATATTCTGTGTGCTTGTGTGTATACCGTTAAAATTGTCCGCTGTATTGTTGACGTATTGATTCTGCATCTGACTGCTCTCAAGCAGCTTATTCATCGCCGCAGTCACATCCTCCACCGCATGTACAATTTCTTCAATCAGTTTATCAATATCCCCTGTCGCGTCATTGGTCTGCGTAGAGAGGTTTGTAATCTCCGTGGCAACAACCGCAAACCCTCTTCCGGCTTCTCCTGCTCTGGCCGCTTCAATGCTGGCATTGAGTGCGAGAAGCCCTGTCTGATCCGCCACATTACGAATCATCTCCAAAATATCCTGCATCTTTCCTGCAGATTCACGCAGTCCTTCCATCTTTTGAACAACCATGGCATTGGACTGTTCCGATACACGCACCTGATCTAACAGATCACTCATCACAAGATTGCCGGCCGCCAGTTTTTCTTCCGTGCTGTCCACTTCGTTGACAATGGATTCCACCGCATCGCCGACGCCCAAAATATACTCGTTGATTTTTTCCGTGCTCTGCCTCTGTGTCCCGATGGCCTCTACTTCTGCATTGGTATCTGCCACCAAGGTTTCCATCGCACGCTGCGTATTTCCGATCATTTCTTTGAGCTGCTCCGTCTCCCCGACAGCTTCTTCAATGTTAGATGTCATGGAGGAAGCAACGCCCAGTGTTGTGTTTAAAAGCTCATCGGAGTGTTGCCTCTGCTGATCCGCCTTTGCGATGTTCGCATCGTTAATCTGTGCAACCTTTTTAATCGCCAGAATCGTAAATACGGTCGTGAGAATCAGACATGCAACAATCACTTCCGCATTGGTAAGACTTGTCGCGTCAAATGTTCCCTGTACCACCTTTTTGATAATTACCGCAATATTTATGACAAGTGCACTGATTCCCAGTCCTGCCAAAAACTTAAAGTCCACATATACCACAAACGCCACCAACAGAACAATCACATAGCAAAAAGTCAAATCCGTAGTTGTTGTCATCATAATATATGCATAAAGACACATAAAACCGACACCGCTGATATATCGCACCAACCCGGAATCCTTCTGTTTCTTATATACCAGAATTGCAAACACACACGGCAAGATACAAAGTGCTGCCACAATCGCGTAGGAACCGATACTTCGTGTCTTTTTTACCACTTCAATAAGATATGCGAGTGCAATAATCATATTCATAATAGCCGCACATATCAGCGCAATTTTGTTCTTAGCCCATTCCGCATTTTCTTTTATTGAATAGTCCAACAAAGTCTCTTTTGTTTTTTTCATGGTGCTATCCTCTCTTCCGCGATTTCTTTAAAAAAACAATAATTTTACTCAGAAATCTCCGTATATATTTTATCATAGTTTTTTTGATTTCGCTATGCATATATGATATATTATTAAAAAGATACAGTTCAGAAAGAGGTTTTTCTATTGTTTACAATTCCTGCTACATTCAAAGAGAAATTAACAGAAACATTAAAAGCAGTCATGCCGATTCTTGTCATCGTACTTCTGCTTTGTTTTTCTGTTGCCCCGATACCGCCCAGCATTCTGATGACGTTTATGATCGGTGCGGTTCTCCTGATTATCGGGATGCTCTTCTTTAATGTAGGTGTTGAACTGTCCATGACCCCGATCGGGGAGCGCGTCGGTTCCATTATTACACGATCCAAAAACATTGGTATCGTTGTGCTCATTACTTTTATTATGGGATTTGTCATCACGATTTCTGAGCCTGATCTCCAGGTACTGGCACAGCAGGTTCCGTCCATTCCGAATCAGACTCTGATATTTGCCGTCGCATTTGGTGTGGCTGCATTTTTGGTATTTGCAGTTCTTCGTATGCTTCTGGGGATTCCGCTCTCCTATTTGCTTCTCGGATTTTATGCTGTTGTTTTTGCACTGGCATTTCTTGTTCCCGGAGATTTTCTTGCCATCTCCTTTGACTCCGGCGGAGTGACTACCGGACCGATGACGGTACCATTTATCATGTCTTTCGGTATCGGTATTGCCTCCATACGAAGCGATAAACACGCGGAAGACGACTCCTTCGGTCTTGTCTCCATGTGTTCCATCGGACCGATTCTCGCAGTCCTGATTCTCGGACTCATCTATAAACCGGGATCCGCCGAGCAGGTATCAGAATCCATTCCGATTATTGACAATACCGTGGATTTGTGGCAGCTCTTTGCGGTAGAATTCCCGCATTACATAAAAGAAATGGCAATTTCACTTCTTCCGATTATTGTGTTCTTTGCCATTTTCCAGTTGATTGCAAGGGATATTACGAAAAGATCCCTAATCAAAATTTCCGTCGGTATGATTTATACTTATCTCGGTCTGGTTCTGTTTTTGACCGGCGTCAATGTCGGCTTCATGCCGGCCGGAAACTATCTCGGCCAGACGATTGCAGAACTTCCTTATGCGTGGATTATTGTGCCGATCGGTATGATTATCGGCTATTTCATCGTTCTCGCAGAGCCGGCTGTATTTGTCCTTACCAGACAGGTAGAGGAAATGACTTCCGGCGCTATTTCTGCAAAAGCGATGGGCATGAGTTTATCCATCGGTGTCTCTGTATCAGTAGGACTTGCCATGATACGGGTTTTAACAGGAATTTCCATTCTTTGGCTTTTGGTTCCGGGATATTTTATTGCACTGTTTTTAACATTCTTTGTGCCAAAGCTGTTTACAGCCATCGCTTTTGACTCCGGTGGCGTTGCTTCCGGACCGATGACTGCAACCTTCCTGCTTCCGTTTGCCATGGGAGCCTGTGAGGCTTTGGGCGGCAATATCATCACGGATGCTTTCGGCATCGTTGCCATGGTTGCCATGACTCCCCTCATTACCATCCAGGTAATGGGTCTGATTTTCCGAATTAAGGAAAACAGGCTGCACAAAGACATCGCCGAAGAATATGTTGCAACCCTTACGGATACATATGATGATTTCGAAATTATAGAATTATAGAAATGAGGCTTGTATGGGAAATATTTATTTGATGACCACGATCATTGATCGAAGTATTACAAAAAAATATTATGAACTGTTTCAGGAAAACAATCTGAACGTCATGTTCTGGTTCCTTGGATTTGGTACCGCCTCCAACGAAGTTCTGGACTACCTGGGTCTTGACAGTGCCGAAAAAGCAGTTGCTTTCTCCGTTGTCGAGGAACACACCTGGACACAGACCAAGCGGGCACTTGAAAAAAAATTGAAAATCGATGCGCCCGGCGGAGGTATTTCTTTTATTATCCCGCTATCCAGTGTCGGCGGCAAAAAGCCGTTACAATTTTTGATTGAAAGTGAAGATTATCAGAAAGAGGAGGAAACAACCTTGAAAAATACCAATCATGAACTGATCGTTGTCATTGCCGAACAGGGCTACACAGAACTAATTATGGATGCAGCAAGGGGCGCAGGTGCCTACGGCGGAACCGTGCTCCACGCCAAAGGAACCGGCATGGAAATTGCCGAAAAATTCATGCATATGTCCCTCGCTGCCGAAAAGGAAGTTATTTATATCGTCACAAAGACCGGCCAGAAAAATGACATTATGAAGGCAATCAATACGGAAGCCGGACCAAACAGCAAGGCAAAAGCCATCTGCTTCTCACTTCCGGTCACGGACACGGCGGGACTGAGACTGATTGAGGATTAACTAAAACGCCCCCAAAAGTTAGACAAAAAGTTAAATTTTTTGTCTAACTTTTGGGGCAATTTAATTGGGGTGTTTTTTCAAATCGCTCGGTCTATACAGATTTTTTTTGAGATCCGATCCACTTTTAATTCTGATTTTTCCTATTTTTTGAAAAAAACAATCAAAAAAGTAACTATAGAAAAAAAGTTTCAACCCGGAACCACTTTTCTTTTAAAAAATGGTTCTTCAGAACTAATTTTTCTCTATATATACTTTTCATCTTGCACAGTTTATAGCCATTCTCTACAACCACTTTTCCCTCTTGCTTTCATATTTTTTATATGTTTTAATGTTTTTATATTTTTTAGAAAGGAGATTTTTAATGTTACATGACCGTATCAAAAAAGAGTATGACTCATTAACCAACCGTATCCGTTCTATCCAAAAAGAGCTGGAAACATTACCACCCGGTAAACTTATATGTTGCCAACAAAAAAACACCTCAAAATGGTATCTGAGCGATGGACATCACAAAATCTACCTAAAAAAAGCCAACCGTCCACTGGCAGAACAACTTGCCCGCAAAAAGTATTTATCCTTATTACTGCAAGATCTTAAGCAAGAACAAACTGCTCTTGCGTTTTATCTCAGGCACCATTCTTCTCCCAAATCAGAACATCTTCTTATGTCTCCTTCCGGATTTCAACCGTTGTTACTACCACATTTTCAACCGCTCTCCCACGAATTAAACCTATGGATGAACTCTCCCTACGATAAAAATCCCAACTATCATGAAAACCTGATTTACAAAGGTATTACAAATAATTTTCTACGTTCCAAATCCGAAGTCATGATTGATATGATGCTTCGCACGCATCACATTCCTTTTCGCTATGAATGCGCCCTTCAACTAGGCAATTCGCTCTTATATCCCGACTTTACTATCCGACATCCGCAAACAGGTGCTTACTATTATTGGGAACACTTCGGTCTGATGGATGTTCCTTCATACATTGAAAATACCACTTCAAAACTAAATCTTTATGCTTCGCACGGTATTACTCCCGGAATTCAACTTATCACAACCTACGAAACCAAAAATCAACCTCTGGATCCTGAACTTGTGGAGAAATATATCGAATATCACTTCTTGTAATTTATTCAAATGTATCTATGCAGATTTTTTTCGTCATCAGATCCGCATTTCATGTGATTTTTATAAATTTTTCACTGAATTCTATTAGAAAAAGTATCTGTGAAAAGAAATTGCAACTTGGAATACTTTTTCGAAAGAAAAAGTGGTCCTCCTGATGAATTTTTATCCATAGTTACTTTTGTTGCAACATATCAAAAATATAAGATACCACAGACAGGGAAATCTAAAATATAGTACTGCAAACAAAAAAGAGAGCCTGTATTACAAGCACATACTTTTCTGCCTGAAATACATAGACTCTCATTTCGTTAAAAACTAACCCTTACCGCCGGGGCGATTCATTTCCCCCTAACATTCCTCACACTTATGTTCCGAATGATTATGAAGCAATTTATGTTCTTTGTCTTTTAATAATCCATTATATAACATGGTAATAAACGGATTTTCGCTGGAAAGCTTAATCTGAGAAGCCTGGTCGATATTGTAAATACCATCCATGCGGGCTTTCTTGGTACGCGGTCCGATCGGCGTCGGCTGACCGCCGCCTGCAATACATCCACGCTTACAAGCCATCACTTCCACGAAGTCATAATATACCTCTCCGGCTTTCATTTTCTGTAACAACTCATCCGCAGATGCCAAACCGTTTACAATTGCAATTTTCACTTCACGTTCGCCGACCGTAATAGATGTTTCTTTGATGCTGTCATCTCCGCGGACGCCCATGAAACTGATCGTCTCTAAGTCTTCCGGCCGGTTGCTGTTCACGATGCGTCGAAGAACGGCTTCCGTCACACCGCCGGTCACACCGAAGATAGCTCCTGCACCGGATGCAAGACCGAATGGCATGTCTAAAGATTCTGATGGTACCTGCGTCAAATCAATACCAGCCTCGCGTATCATACGTGCCACTTCTACCGTTGTAAGTACGTAATCAACATCCTGCTCTCCGTCTGTGAAATGCTCCGGACGTAAAATTTCGTTTTTCTTGGCAGTACAAGGCATAATGGAAACTACGACCGTTTTACGCGGATCGTCTATCTTCATACGGCCGTCTTCCTTCAAAAGAGCGCCGAACATCTGCTGAGGCGAACGGCAGGTGGAAATGTTCTTGCGATACTCCGGATATTTGTTCTCGCAGAATTTCACCCAGCCCGGGCAACAAGAGGTAAACAGCGGTAAATTTTCTCCGCTTTCCAATCTTTCCAAAAATTCCTTGGATTCTTCAATTACCGTAAGGTCTGCAGCAAAATTGGTATCATAAATTTCCTCAAATCCCATTCTTCTAAGGGCTGCAACCAATTTGCCCAGAGAGTTTTCTCCCTTCGGAATACCGAACTCGTCTCCGATGGCTACGCGGACTGCAGGTGCAATCTGAACAACCACTCTGTTATTTTTATCTGCCAAAGCATTCCATACTTCGTGTACGTTGGACTTGATGGTAATGGCACCGGTCGGACAAACCGCACGGCACTGACCGCATCCCACACAGTCCGTCTCTGACATACATTTATTGAATGCAGGCATAACTCGCATTTCCGAACCGCGGTGCGCAAAGTTAAGTACACCGATTCCCTGAATTTCTTCACAGGTACGCACGCAGTCGCCGCAAAGAATACATTTATTCGGGTCGATAACAATACAGTTGGAAGAATCGTCCATTGGTATCGTCTCCTTTGTATTCTCGAAACGGACAGATGTGATTCCAAGCTGCTGTGCCAGAGTCTGAAGTTCACAGACACCGTTCTTTCGACAGGTCGTACAATCTCTGCAATGGGATGCCAGCAGAAGTTCCAGAATCATCTTTCTGTGATGCTGTAATTTCGGTGTGTTGGTATAAATTACCATACCGTCTCTCGGCTCCTCCGAACAGGAAGCAAAAACTCTTCCTCTGTTATCTTCCACCACACACAAACGGCATGCGCCGTAGGTGGAAAGTTCTGAATGATAGCAGAACGTCGGCAAATCAATTCCTGCCTTACGGATAACGGTCAAAAGATTTTTTTCATCATCAAATGGTACTTTTCTATTGTTAATCGTAATATACTTCATCTTTAACCCCCTAGTTTTCTACGCTGATTGCTCCGAACGGGCATGCACTCTCACAAGCACCGCATTTGATACATACACTGCTGTCAATGGTAAACGGTTCTTTTATCTGTCCTGAAATCGCACCAACCGGACAATTTCTCGCACACTTAGAACAACCTTTACATTTCTCCGGGTCAATGACATAGCTGCGAAGCGCCGTACATGTACCGGTTTTACACTTCTTATCAACTACGTGCTCCAGATATTCATCCCGGAACATCTTCAACGTACTCATAACCGGAAGCGCTGCACTCTTACCAAGACCACACAGGGCAGTATCGGTAATCATGGTTGCAAGTTCTTCCAGAAGGTCTAAATCTTCTACTTTTCCCTGTCCGGCAACAATGCGCTCTAAAATCTCAAGCATACGCTTGGTACCTTCACGGCAAGGAACACATTTTCCACAGCTTTCATTCTGCGTAAAGTTCATGAAGAAACGTGCCACTTCCACCATGCAGGTATTGTTGTCCATAACTACCAGACCGCCGGAACCGATCATAGCTCCCAGTTTCTTTAAGGAATCAAAGTCAAGACTGACGTCGAGCTGAGGTGTCATCAGACATCCGCCGGACGGACCTCCAATCTGAACCGCCTTAAACTCTGCATCTCCTTTGATACCGCCGCCGATATCGAAAATAACTTCGCGGAGTGTCGTTCCCATCGGCACCTCAATTAAACCTGTATTTTTTACACTTCCCGTGATGGCAAATGCCTTAGTACCCGGACTGTTTTCCGCTCCGATTCCCTTATACCACTGTGCACCTTTCAAAATAATCATAGGAACGTTGGCATAAGTTTCAACATTGTTTAATACGGTCGGCTTTTCAAACAAACCTTTTTCTACGGTACGCGGCGGTTTTACACGTGGCATACCACGGTTTCCTTCGATGGAAGCCGTCAGGGCACTTCCCTCGCCGCATACAAACGCTCCGGCACCACGGTTGATATGTAACCGGAAACTGAAATCCGTTCCTAAAATATTGTCCCCGAGTAATCCTGCTGCTTCTGCATCCTGAATCGCTTTTTTCAGACGGCTGATTGCAAGCGGATACTCTGCACGCACATAAATGTATCCTTCCTGTGCACCGACTGCATACGCTGCAATCATCATACCTTCAATCATCTTGTGTGGATCGCCTTCCATGATACTTCTGTCCATGAATGCACCCGGGTCACCTTCGTCACCGTTACATACAACATAGCGGATTTTTTCTTCCTGTCTTGCTACCTGTTTCCATTTGTAACCGGTCTGGAAACCACCGCCTCCACGGCCGCGCAAATTGGACTCTAATATTTCATCGACAACCTCTGCCGGTGTCATCTCAAACAACGCTTTTGCAAAAGCCTGGTAACCGTCATGGGCACAAGCCTCTCCGATAAACTCTGCATCGATACGACCGCAGTTTTCCAGAACAAGACGCGTCTGCTTTTTATAAAACGGTATCTCTTCCTGTTTCGGATACTGTACTCCGTTCTGGCTATAAATCAGACGCTCTACAATCTCACCGTTTTTAATCGTTTTCTCAAAAATCTCTTCACAATCTTCTAATTTTACTTTTGTGTATAAAACTCCAAGCGGCTCAATACGCATAAGAGGTCCCATCTCACAGAAACCGTGACAACCGCTCTTCTTTACTTCCATAGGACCATCACCGTGTGCAATTTCCGGTCCGAAATGTACTTCCACATCCGGATTTTCGCCGATCAATTCACTGATTTTTTCATAAATTTCACCGGAACCGCTGGCAAGACAACCGGTTCCCGCACAAATCAACACTCTGCACTTGCTATTATCCATTCGCTCCTTATTTTCGTCGCGGAGCTGATTTAACATTTCTTTATTTTCTAACTTTTGCATATAACCCTCCGTTGCGCCGCTTATAATTCTACTTTACCTTCACGCAAATCACGAATCAACTGCGATGCTGCGTCCGGTGTCATAGACGGAAATACTTTATCATTCACAGTGAGTACCGGTGCCAATCCGCAGGCGCCCAGGCACGATACTGTTTCCAATGTAAAAAGCATATCATCTGTTGTTACTTTGTCTTTTGACAAACCAAGGTCTTTATGTAAGCGTTCCAAAATCGGAATGGATTTTCGAACGTGGCAGGCTGTACCGTCACACACCTTAATTACATATTTTCCCTTCGGCTCAAACGAGAAATTCTCGTAAAACGTGGCAACACTGTACGCTTTACTCTCCGTAATACCGATCTTTTTTGCAACATAAACCAAAAGTTCTGCCGGTAAATAGCGATATTCGCTCTGAATATCCTGAATAATCGGAATGAGCGAAGCCGGCTTTGCCCCATATACTGCTATAATTTCATCTGTTTTTTCATAGTAGCTTTTATCTAGCATCGTGTTCTCCTTCTCCTTGATTTTTTGTGTTAATACACCTTTTTTATTATATTCCATTTTAGGCAGTTCTTCAAGCAAAGAACTTTTTTCTGCGTTATATAGAAAAACTCTCTCAAGGCAACTATCATTTACCCGAGAGAGTTTCTTATTCGTCAAACAAACCTATCTCTTTTTATAGACGACCAATTCCGGATTTTCTCCGTTCTCTTCATAAGTACTTACCAAAATAAAGTCCATATTGGCCGCAATTCCAAAACACCGGCTTCCACCGAATTCACATTCCAGCTGATTGCCCAAATAGGTGGCTTCGTCATTTAAAAACTTTACACTTTTCCCGTTCGGAAGTCTATATTCAAGATTAATATAGCCGCCCACAAGGGCGTTCAATGTTTCAAGCTTTGGCATTCCTTCTATGTGCAAAGCATTGATTTCTCCGATGAGCTGCTTTTTAAATTCATCAAACTTTGTTGCACCGGCTAAATTCTTATATTGCTTCCAATAATTGAGTTTCGGCAGCATATCTTTCATATAGGCCCGCGCCTGCTCCGTTGAAAACTCTTTATTTGTCATATGCGGTATACAAACTTCAATTAAAGAATCCATGTCATGATACATATACTCTCCGTCTGCATAACACCATTTGCAGTATTCTTCATTAAAATTTCCGTCCGTTTCTTTACTGATGTCAGAATCTTCAAGTGGCATACCACAACATTGACAAATCAGTTTCCTCGGTGATCCGAGCAGTGTATTAATTGAAACATCAAACACTTTTGACAATAATTTTAGGGTCTCCGTGTTCGGTGTCGTCTCGCCGTTTTCCCAGCGCGACACCGCCTGACGGGTTACATAGACTTTTTCCGCAAGCTCATCCTGCGACAAACCGGCTTTATTTCTCAGCTCATATATAATATTCTTTGTTTCCATGAAAACTTCCACCTCCAAAATACATTATAATATTTTCGGGCAAAAGCGGAAAGCAACCTGTTGTTGCCCCACGGAAAATCGCACAGCAGATTCCCTATTTCTTTGTTGTCTTCTACAATTAATATATCAAGCACTGTTTCATCCTCTATTTTTTCCATAATAAAAGCAGACACCTTTCGGTAGACACATTATACTTTATGGACATAACATTTTTCTACCGTTCCATGTCCGCTTTTCAGCATTCGACTTATTTCTCCCAAGGATCCTTTTTTAAACCATATTCCGCTATTAATTCGCGATATTCCTGATGATTTTTCAGACTGTCTTTAGCAAGAAAGTCATCCATTAACTTTTCTTGCTCTACATACTCAGATATCTTCCACTCCATGTGCCTTTCAAGCCAAGCGTGATCCGGGAAATGATTAAGTTCGGATATACTTTGACCTATAACCAGATCCAAATGTATTTGATACAGAACTTTTTTCCAATCTGTTTTTTCATCATAAACAGGTTCTTTTATATCCCAGCGCTCCAGAGAACTTTTGACAGAGTTAGCTCCGCTTGCATAACCGTATCCGCGTTTTTTTACTTCCTCTTCTTCCTTCAAACTTAAATCATATGCATATTTCACTGCGTTAAAATATTTTTCGGAATCGTTCATGAAATATACCTCCCCTATTCTTGCATAATTTACAGTTTCATAAACTTCACTTTTCTGCCTACCCCCTTCTTTTTCAGAAGTTTCTTATAAGCCTTATATTTTGACCTTGGCACCTTGATAGTTGCCTTACTGTTAATACCCTTAAAAGCACTCTTTCCAACCTTCTTTGTGCTCATTTTTTTAGTCTTAATCGTAATGTTCTTAAGTTTTTTACATTTGTAAAAGGCACAGGAACCTATTTTTTGGACATACTTTCCAATGGTAACCTTGGTGATATATTTGTTATTCCTAAATGCCTTAGATGCAATACCGGTTACCTTGTACTTGATACCGTCCACTTTGATTGTAGCTGGGATGGAAACCGTCCTTTTCTTTTTGTTGACAGGTTTTACGTACTCTACAGTACCCACTTTTCCGTCTGTTGTTCCTGCCTTAGTCACCTTGTACCATGCAAGTTTTTTAGCATCCTTAATCTTATCGCCCTTCTTCGGCGCAGCATTTTCCTGTCCGTCTTCCGGATTTGTTGGGGTATCTGTCGGATTGTCTTCCTTCACATCCGCCTTTTCTGAAACCTTAGCCACACCAACCTTTACAAGTTTAGCATATCCGCCACAAGATACTTTACAGGAATATGTATAAGTTCCTACTGTCTTTCCGGTTGGAATAAGATAATCGGCAGCTGTAGCACCATTTATTTCCACATCATTTTCATACCATTGGTAGGTAAGTGTTTCACTACCCAAAGTAGGTGTTACCGTAGCTGTCAGCACATTGGATTCCTGATACCCTTCCGTTAAAGCCACAGTTTTATTTGTATCACTGACAGAAAACGGAACATATCCGCAAATACATACTTCGTTTTCATTTTCAAACACATGTACTTCTTCTGAATCATCTACAATGCCACATTTTTTACACACTATCTTATGACCTGAGGTCAGATAATGATATCCTTTGAAAATATGATCTGTACAAACAATGTCAATATCTAAATTGTCCACTCCTTCTACTTCAACTATTTTCATGCCTCCTATGTCATCCGGCAAAGTTATACTTGTCATATCGTCAGCGACACTTTCAACGGTTAATGTCACAGTACCATCCTCATTTTCCACATAGCTGAACTGGCAGCCAACACCGGACAGTCCAATGGAGACAATGTCGTAATCAGCATCCGCAGAGTAAAATATCGTCTGTAATGAACTGCAATCCGTAAAGGCATCCCTTTGAATTGTAGTCACAGTGGAAGGAATTACCAAATTGGTTAATTTATCACAATCATAAAATGCACGGTCACATATGTTGGTTACACTTGCCGGAAAAGAAATACTTTCCAGGGCATCACAATTTGCAAATGCATTGTGATCAATCTTAGTTACACTTGCCGGAATTTCTACAGTTTCCAGCTTAGTACAGTCCGTAAATGTATAACTGGCAATACTTGTTACACCTGACGGAATCGTTACATTTGTTAATTGGGAACAGCCTCTAAATGCACTTCCGTGAATTGTAGTTACAGTACTTGGAATTACATAGTTACCGGTTGCTGTCGGGTATGCATACAAAGTCTTTTTATCTTTGCTGTACAATACACCTTTTTCTGATAAAAAATTAGCATTTTCTGAATCAACAGATATATTTGATAAATTAACACACCCTGCAAATATACCGACGCCAACGCTTGTCAACGTTGCCGGTATATTTACTTTTGTCAAATTACTACAACCAAAAAACACGTTCCCGTAAAGTTTGGTAACACTATCCGGAATCTCGACCGTCTCCAACGAAGTGCAATTATTAAATGCATATTCTCCTATTGAAGTAACACTATCCGGAATCGTAATGCTGCTTAACTTTGAACACCCGCTGAATGCATAGAAATTAATTGTATTTACGGAGTATGTCACAGTTTCATGTGTAATCGTAGCCGGAACTGTAACGCTCGTCACACTAAGCGGGGTACTGACATCTTTTAAAATTGCCGTATCATCCGCTTCATTAAGAACGAATATCAAACCTTCCGGTGTAGTAACGGTAACCTCTGCTGCCTGCACCTTTTGCTCCGACACAGTAATCAGGCAGACAACCAGTGCCAGCGCAAAAACAATACTTGCTATTCTTTTCATATGTTTTATATTCCTTTTCACGATCACATCTCCTACTATAAAAATAGCTTTTAAACCTCATATGTTTAACGATTATTATCTATACCAATATACATTTTGTCAAGTCCGCTTCTCCTTCTTCAAATACATATTTATCCGCACGGACTTCAATGCTCCAGCATCTCCTCTATAAAAATCCCATACCCCTTCGTCGAGTCATTGACAAGCACATGTGTTACCACACCGACAACCTTCCCATTCTGGACAATCGGACTACCGCTCACCTTCGTGTCAAGTAGGGAGCAACAATTTTCTGCAAATTTTGATATTTTTCTTTACATACGACAAAGCCATTACTAATTTCTGTGCAAAACACGAAATTAAGTAACAGCTTTCAAATCCAGGTTAAATACCTATCAAATTTCTTCTCTGATAAAAAAAGCTATCTGTGAACCTTGACCAACCATATACTCTAATACAGCTTATCATTGCTAGCAAATCTTGTTTATTTATTCACAAAATAATGATTGATTCTACTCTTTCTTATCTAAACAAGTAATACTCATAATCAAAATAAAATATTATATAAACATTTGTAAAACTATTTTGCAATGGGTATGTATACTTGAGACATAATTTTAATATCAGGCTCATCGACATTTTCAACTTGTGTATCCAGCACTTCTTTCATTAGCGCCATACAAAACTTCATTCCCACCTCTTCAGAAATTATGTTTTTCAGATAGATATTATCCTCGTCATATTTTTCTGGAAAATTGATAGAGAAATATGTCATTTTTTCTTTCTTCGCTTCCCATATTCTATAATGAAGAATTCCTCGACCATCAATCTTAATTTGAGTACATTTATGCAGGAATTTATCAATTTGCCCTTTTTTACTCCATGTCGCTAAATTTTTATTTATATATACTTCGTCCCAAGTTTTAAATACAGGAAAATGTAATAATAAATTTCGTATAAAACTGAATAAACCATCCGCAATAACACCTTCAAGAGGAGGTCTTCCCCCGCTTTTCATCCACTCTATATAATTTTTTATCGGTTCATAGCTTAATAGTTCTTTGTATATTGAAAAAGCTTCTCTTAGTTTAAAGAAACGCATTTCAGCATTTTCTCTAACAAAATTGTCATTAGTAATTTCATCGTACAATTCGTAAAATCTATTATAAAACAATGATAATACTTCTAGCTCTTTTTCATTAGGTAAAGTTTCTTTCATCGTAAACACCTCCATAATTTATACCTTTCACAATTTACTAAATAAACTTTTTTCCTTACGTATCCTTCCTCAATATTCCCAAATACTCTTCATACGCAAACACTCTATTTCTCGCAGCATTGGTTGTTTCCTGCAAAATACCAAGTTCCACAAGTTTCTTCACAGCCGTAGCTGCTGTATTATAACTAATATCTAATTCCTTGGCAGTTCTCTTAATATCAATAATCGGGTACTGCTCGATATAATCAAACACAGCCCTTAAATTATCTTTACTTCTAGCCGTTTTCGGAAGTTTTTCTATATTTGTATCATGCAGTGCAGAAAGCTGACGAATTGCTTCCAATGAATCCGATGCCGCTTTACTCACTGCTTCCAAAAAGAATCTTATCCATTGTTCAAAGTTTCCGGTTCTTCTGACTTCACTAATTCGATCATAATATTCTATCTGATTCTTTTTCAAAAAATAGGATATATAAATGACCGGTTTAGCAAGCAATCCCTGTTCTATCAGATAAAGGAGTATCAAAAGTCTTCCGATTCTTCCGTTGCCGTCCAAAAACGGATGTATTGTTTCAAACTGATAATGAATCAATGCAACACGAATTAATGGATCATAATCCACATTTTCATTAATAAATTTCTCCAAATCAGACATTGCGTTTTGCATATCTTCTACATTTGGGGGAATATATCTTGCATCCTTTAATGAACAATTGGCAGGTCCAATCCAATTTTGAGAATATCTAAACTCTCCCGGAGTCTTATCCTGTCCACGAACATTTTCCATTAATACTTCATGTATTTCTCTTATTAATCTGCAACATAAAGGTAATCTTTCCAGACGTTTTAATGCATACTGTGTTGCTTTAACATAATTAATAACATCAGAAACATCAAGATTTGCATTTGCTTCCATCTCTGGATCTAATACATCATCAAGAGTACACTGTGTGCCTTCTATTTGTGAGGAAATTAATGCTTCTTTTCTAACATACATTGATATAAACAAATCCGCATTGGAAATTAACTGTGATGCAGTATCAAGTTTTACAAGTTGTTTATTGGCATCTACTAAAAGTTTTACAATCTCTTCATCCATTTCAATTTCCGGCATGGGTGGTAACGGATTTGGTTTAAAAGATTGATAAGTAGCCTCTCCTGTTAAATTGTCAACATATATTCCTGCTCGATTCATATATTTTCACCTCTTTTTTGAAATAACTACACTTATTATATCCGTTTTATTTCAAAAAGTCATCATATTTTTGAAATAAAGACACTCATTCATATGTTTTGTTTCAAAAAGTCGATTTCACAAATGTTATAATTGCTTCTTTGCTCAAATATTTCTTAGACCATAAAACAAAGCAGATAATACAACTGCTTAAAAAGCCTTGTAATATCCGCTCTGTTCTTAATTATTCTCCAGCATCTCTTCTATAAAAATCCCATACCCTCTCGTCGGATCATTGACTAAAACATGTGTAACAGCACCCACAATTCGCCCGTTTTGGACAATTGGACTACCGCTCATTCCCTGCACAATACCTCCTGTCTTCTGCAATAGCACTTCGTCTGTTATGGTTAACATAATTCCTCTGTTCTTTTCACCGGAATTATAATGAACCTCATCGATATAAATATCATAAAATGCAGGTGCTTCCTCCAATTCAAAGTAAACTTGTGCCGGCCCCGTTTTCACTTCCTGCTTGAGCGCGACCGGATAAGCTACGCAATCTCCCAAAAACTCATCTCCGTTCCCGCTCAATATAAATTCCTCGGAAACACTTCCGTAAATACCTTTATCGGTGTTTTCTTCAATCCTTCCGATAAAATCCGTCTCCTCAAAAGTCAATATTCCGGTCAGTTCTCCCGGCTGCTTTTCTTCCGCCTTTCTGACTGCAAGAATGCTCGTCTCATAAATACTTCCCCTCTGCAATTCCATCAGACATCCTACATCCGTGTCATTGATTCCGTGCCCCAATGCCGCAAAATCACCATCCGACGTGATGTAACTTAAAGTTCCGATTCCCTGTGCACTGTCTCTGACCCAAATACCCAGCTTATATATTCCGTCCTCACTGATGCAAGGTTGCACGGCAACATCCGAAACCTGCCCACCCCGAAGGATTGTCAAAATCATCTCCTGCCCGTCACTGTTTTCCACCTGCTCTGTAAACGGCCTTTTCCCGGACACCGGTTCTCCGTCGACATTTATAATATAGTCCCCCGGCTGAAGAATATCTTTTGCCGGAGACACTTCTTCTCCTCGCTGGTTTACATAACTCCCCGTGTCGATAACCAGTACTCCATTCGTTTTCATATATATTGCAATGGGCTGTCCGCCAATCAGCACCTGTCTGTCGCTGACCGTCGAAAGCTTCACCGATTTCATCGGAAAAATCCCCATATACTTTAAATCCATAGTATAGGTGGCGGCGTCTCCCGAAACAATAGAAACCGAAGTCGTGACCGGTGTCTCAATTCCCGCAACTGCTTTCGACATTGTCTCAGCAACCTCTGATGTCTCCTTGGGATACTGCAGCTCCTGTCCGGAGGCATGAATTCGCGCAGTTACCGGCATCTGAAACTCTATCGTCTCCTCCTGCCCTTTTCTGAGCAAAATGGTATCCGGTACAGTATCTACCACAAAGAATCGGTAGACAAACATCATGGCCACTGCGGTGGCAACCAACACAGAATATAAGAAAATACGATAGCCCCAAATTTTTTTCTCTCTCGCCTGCACGTTCTTTCCTCCTTACATATTTTTCCACTCTGCTTTTTTTACAAAAAAAAATACCAGGCAGATTTCTCTACCTAGTATTTGCATGTCTTTTTAAATATAAATTAGTATTGTTTTGTATGAATTGCCATTTCTTTCAATTCTTTTGCATTTTGTAAAACAGTATCCGTTATTACGTCGCC
>JAFTVQ010000049.1 GCA_017461865.1 Lachnospiraceae bacterium
ATCCGGCCGACGGCACCGAAATTTGCTGATAAGCTGACACATAGGGATTTTCTAGGTGCGCTGATGAATCTTGGTATTGAGAGAAGTACGCTCGGGGATATTTTTATTACCGAAAAGACGGGCTATGTGATTTGTCTTGAGAAAGTTGCGGACTATATGGTTGCAAATGTGGACAGGATTCGTCATACAACCGTAAAATGCCGGATTCTTTCCGAAATGCCGGAGACGGTGAAGCCGTCGTTGAAACAGGAGAATCTCATTGTCAGTTCGCAGCGGCTGGACGGAGTCATTGCCAAACTGTATCATCTTTCGCGCAGTCAGAGTCTTTTGCTTTTTCGGGAGAAGAAAGTATTTGTGAACGGCCGGTGTATGGAGAATAACAGCGGTGTCTGCAAAGAAGGAGACATTGTTTCCGTGCGCGGTTATGGGAAATTTGTTTACCGGGGCCTTGTGCATGAGACAAAAAAGGGGAATTTAAGTATTTTGCTGGAGAGATATGTATGACTATTTTAACACTTGATCATATTACAAAATCATATACAGGGCGGAAACTGTTTGAGGATGCGTCTTTTTATTTGCAGGAGGGAGAAAAAGTCGGTATTCTCGGTATTAACGGTACGGGAAAAACAACGCTTTTGCGTATTGTGGCAGGTTTGGAAGAACCGGATGACGGAAAGGTAGTCCGCGCAGGAAATGTGACGGTGCAGATGCTGTCGCAAAGCCCTGAGTTTGCACCGGAAGATACAATAATGACTGCGGTGCTGCAATCTCACGACGGTTCCGGACAGGCGGGGGATATTTCGGCAATGTCGGCGCAGGCAAAGTCGATGCTTATGAAGCTGGGAATTACCGAATTTGAAATGCCGGTTGCAAATCTGTCCGGCGGACAGAAGAAAAAGATAGCCCTTGTTTCCGTGCTTTTGCATCAGTCTGATATTCTTGTGCTGGATGAGCCGACCAACCATTTGGATGCGGAGATGTCGGACTGGCTGGAAGGGGTATTAAAAAATTACCGCGGAACGCTTGTGATGGTGACACATGACCGCTATTTTCTTGACAGTGTGGCGAGCCGGATTGTGGAAATTGACAGAGGAAGTATATATTCTTATGATACAAATTATTCCGGTTTTTTGGAGCGGAAGGCGCAGCGTGAGGAGATGCAACAGGCCTCGGAGCGCAAGCGGCAGTCAATTTTACGAACGGAACTTGAGTGGGTAAAGAGAGGGGCGAGAGCAAGAACAACCAAACAGAAAGCTCGTTTGGAGCGATATGAAGAATTGAAAAACCGACAGGTGCTTGCTGCGGACGGACAGGTCCAGATGAGCAGTGTGTCGAGCCGGATGGGAAAGACGACCGTCGAGCTTCATGATATTTGTAAGGCATACGGGGATAAGGTGCTCATCCGGGATTTTACCTATCTGTTTTTGCATGGTGACCGGGTTGGATTTGTCGGAGAAAACGGTACGGGAAAAACAACGCTCATGAAGATGATTGCGACGGCAGCAGGCGAAAGTGTGGGGATGCGTGACGGGCAGAAGGTGTTTCCGGACAGCGGAACCATCACAATCGGTCAGACGATAAAAGTGGGATATTACTCGCAGGAGTTGGTGACGGACAAAGAAGCGGGGATTGCCTATATGGATCCGGATAAACGCGTCATTGACTATATCCGGGATACGGCGGAGTTCGTGGATACGGTGGATGGAAAAATCAGCGCCGTGAGAATGTGCGAGAGATTTTTATTTGACAGTGAACAGCAGTACAGCCTGATCGGAAAGTTGTCGGGCGGACAGAGAAGACGACTGAATCTTTTGCGCGTGCTGATGGGGGCACCGAATGTGCTGATTCTTGACGAGCCGACCAATGATTTGGATATCCGCACGCTCACGATACTGGAGGATTACCTTGACAGCTTTGACGGAATCGTAATCACGGTTTCCCATGACCGCTATTTTTTGGACCGTTGCGTGCGGCGGATTTTTGCGTTCGAGGGAAGCGGCCGAATCGCGCAGTACGAAGGCGGTTATACAGATTATCAGCTTCGCCGTGAGATGGAAGGGGCCTCGTTGGAAGAAACGGGGAAAGGTTCTGCGGCTTCGGAGAAGAGCGAAAAAGAAAAGGCAGTAAAACCGCGGGAACATCAGCTTAAGTTATCTTACAAAGAACAGAAGGAATACGATACGATAGAGGAAGATATTTCTTCCGTCGAGGAGAAAATAGAGCAGACAGAGGCAGATATTTTGAAGTTTTCACGGGATTTTGTCAAGTTGAATGAGCTGACGAAACAAAAGGAAGAATTGCAAAAGCAACTGGACGAAAAGATGGACCGGTGGATGTATCTGGAAGAGCTTGTGGCAAAAATCAAAGAGGCAGAACATGCAAGAAGACAGTAAAAAAAGAAAGAATAAATACGAAATAGATATGGTGCACGGACCATTGGCAAAGAAAATACTTCTCTTTGCAATACCGCTCATGCTTTCAAGCATGATGCAGCTTTTGTTCAATGCAGCGGATATTATTGTGGTCGGACATTTTGCGGGAAGCGAATCGCTTGCAGCGGTCGGTTCCACGACTTCTCTGATTAATTTGATTACCAATTTGTTTGTGGGACTTTCCATCGGTGCCAATGTAGTTGTGGCTAACGCTTACGGCGCCGGAAGGCATGAGGAAATCAAGGACACTCTTCACACTGCCATGATGCTTGCGCTGATCAGCGGAGTGATTGTTTTGGTCATCGGTGTCGTTTTTGCACCGGACTTTCTGAAAATGATGGCTTCGCCGGAGGACGTTATTCACCTGGCGGCTGTTTACCTGCGCATCTATTTTCTGGGCATGCCGGCCCTGATGATTTACAATTTCGGAGCGTCCATGCTCCGTGCGGTCGGAGACACAAAAAGACCGCTTTATTACTTGTTCTTTGCAGGGGTAGTCAATGTTATCCTGAACCTGATTCTAGTCATCTGTTTTCGCTTGGGCGTGGTCGGCGTGGCCGTGGCTACATCGGTCAGCCAGTATATATCGGCGGGACTTGTGCTTTGGTGCATGATGCGAGAAAAAGGATGTCTGCATTTTGAGTTTTCGAGCCTGCGCCTGAATGTAGGGAAAATGAGCAGGATTATGAAAATCGGACTTCCGGCGGGATTGCAGGGTATTGTGTTTTCGTTATCGAATGTCGTGATTCAGACGACTATTAATTCTTTCGGTTCTGTCGTGATGGCGGGAAGCGCAGCGTCGAGCAATATTGAGGGATTTATCTATATGGCTATGAATGCGTTCTATCAGACGGCAATTACGTTCAGCGGGCAAAACTACGGCGCAGGGGAAATGAAGAGAGTGGATAAGGTATTCGGTCTTTGCCTTGGCTTTGTGACGCTGACAGGACTCGGACTCGGTCTTACCTGTGTCTTTTTTGCAAAGCCGCTCCTTGGAATTTATTCGGGCGATTTGCTTGTGGTGGAGGCGGGAATTGTTCGCATGAGTTATGTCTGTACGTTGTATTTTCTTTGCGGAGTTATGGATGTGTGTGTCGGTGTATTGAGAGGGATGAACCGCGCGGTTCTGCCGATGATTGTTTCCGTCGTGGGCGCATGCGGTCTGCGACTGCTTTGGATTGCAACTGTTTTTCAGGAGTTCAAAACAATTGAAACTTTGTACATTGCCTATCCGGTTACATGGACGATCACGCTGAGTGTCCATATGCTGTGCATATTGGTTGTGCGTCGGAAAGAAGGAAGAAAACGATATGCGTAAGGAAGATAAATCTTATACATATATGATCCGCTGTACGGACGGATCGATTTATACAGGGATTACCAAAGATGTGAAGCGGCGTATGGAAGAGCATAAAAGCAGAGGAAAAGAATGTGCAAAGTATACGCGTACGCATCCTTTTGAAAGACTGGAGACGGTGTTTGAAGCACAGTCCTGGTCTGAGGCGGCCAGATTGGAATATGCTATAAAACGATTGACAAAGGAGCAAAAGGAACAGTTGATTGCATCGCCGGAGAAGGTGGAGGAGATGTTCGCAGACAAGCTTTCCGGTTGCAGATTTTTACCTGTGGTAGTAAAATAAAAATAATCTATTTACGTCAGAAGATAAGGGGAAACCTATGGAGCAGAAGAGAAGTATTAAACGAACATTAATCGGATTGTCTGTGGTTCCGGCAGTTTTTATCGGGATTGCGCTTACCGCCATATCGACCAGCACGCTTTGGAACAGTATGAGCAGAGAGGTGAGCAATTCTCTTTCCGTTGCAGCCCACTCGGTTTATAACACATATTCGCTTGTGGCGCCGGGGGATTACTATGAAGAAGACGGTGTGCTTATGAAAGGCGACATCAGAGTGGAGGGAGACCATACGATTGTGGATGCACTCAAAGAATCGTACGGAATGGAGATTACGCTTTTTTACGGGGATGAGCGCAAACTTACAACAATCACGGATGCGGACGGAAACCGTCTGACAGGTACCAGGGCGGATGATCAAACAGTTCGTTGGGTGTTGGAAAGCGGCCGTGAATATTTTTCTGAAAAGGTAGATATCGGCGGTGAGGATTATTTTGGTTTTTATATACCGGTGTTAAACAGGGATAAGTCGGTAGTAGGAATGGCTTTTGCAGGGAAAAAAAGGTCAGAAGTCATGAATTCCATGCTGGCCTCTGTTTCTCAGTCTATGTTGATTTGTATATCGGTCATTGCAGTTACTTTGCTTGTGTGCGTCGTGGCCAGCCAAAAGATTATCCGGGCAATCAAAAGCATCATGGAGTATCTGGGATATCTTGCTAAAAGTGATTTTACACAAAAAATGCCGAAGAGTGTTCTGAGGAGAAATGATGAAATCGGCGAAATGGGGAAATATGCGGAGACAGTAAGTAAATCATTAAAAGACATGATTACGACAGATCCGCTTACCGGGCTGTTCAACCGCCGTGCGTGCAAAAGCTACCTGGATAAATGGATTGAAAAATGCAATAAAAAAGAGAAAGATATGATTACCGTGGCCATCGGTGATATTGATTTCTTTAAGAAAATCAATGATACTTACGGTCATGATTGCGGTGACTTGGTGCTTGTCACGGTGTCGGACATTTTTAAGCGTCACATGGGAGAAGACGGATGCGTAGCCAGATGGGGCGGTGAAGAGTTTCTTCTGGTTTTCGAAGAAGGGGCAAAGGCGGCAGAAAAACGTCTGCGCAAGATGCTGGAAGAAATCCGCGGATATGAATTTGAATACAAAGAAGAGCGTTTTCATATTACATTCACTTGCGGTATCAACGGTGATATCGTAGGAAAAACGTTCGACGCCATCATTAATGAGGCGGATGAATATTTGTATAAAGGAAAGACGGGGGGCCGCGACAGAATTGTCGCAGCGGACCATACCGTTACTTTTTCTTCGTAAGGATATCGCTCATGTTTGCCAGAAGAATGGCGCAGAACATAACGATGCAACCGATAATTTCACGTCCGGAAAGAGACTGGCTGAGCATAATCCAGCCTGCCAGCACACTGACTACGGATTCCAGTGATAAGATGAGTGAAGCGATCGTCGGATTTACTCCTTTTTGACCGACGATCTGAAGCGTATATGCAACACCGCAGGACATAACGCCTGCATAGAGAATGGGGATGCGGGCTTCCCAGATGTGGGTAAGCTCGGGTCTTTCAATAAAAAGTATAAACGGCAGAGAAATCAAACTGCAGACAAAAAACTGCAGACAGGATAAAACTACGCCGTCCGCCCGGGCAGAAAAATGATCAATGACCAAAATGTGGGCGGTAAATGCAAAGGAGCAGAGCAGTACATAAAAATCGCCGGTTGCAATTGACAGATTATCTTTTATACACAGAAGAAACAGTCCGATAACGCCGAGAAGAACGCTTCCTATTACGGGAAGCACTATTTTTTTGCGGAAAAACAGGGCGCTTACGATCGGGACAAAAACAATGTAAAGTGCAGTGATAAAACCGGCTTTTCCCACGGAAGTCTGCTCGATTCCGAATTGCTGCAGTGTGCTTCCGAGGCAAAGGCAGATTCCGCACGCAATACCGCCGGGCAAAGAAAGCAACAAATTCTTTTTGGTCAGGGACAGACAATTTGCAAAACTCTCACCCGATGTCAGAGAATGTCGATTTTTGGTGTTTCGGTATAAGATCAGCGGTAAAAGTGTCACGGCGCCGATCAGGCAACGTATTCCGTTGAATGTAAAGGGTCTGATATATTCGGCTGCGCTGCTTTGGGCAACAAAGGCGATTCCCCATATAAAAGCAGCAAGAAATAACAGCGTTGCATTTTTCGGTTTCATGTTATCCGTCCTTTTCACTAATAATCTGCAATAAAAATTGTGCAATTTGATTATGGATAATCTGCCCTGTATTGTCAAGAAAAGGGTAGATTTTTTTGGGGATTCATGCTACAATTATCTCAGTTTATGTAAGAATGAAATGAGAAGATATATTTTACTGGAAAGGAACACCCGTCGGGTGTAAAGGAATGGGAAGGTTATGAAAAAACAAAAAGGGAATATGGGTTATTTCACACTGACAATTAAGATGCTTGCGATCGGTATTATACCGGTACTGTTGTCGACGATTGCATCTATCGTATGTGCAGCAGTTACGTTAAACGGAGCGGAAGGAGTTTCTCTCGGCAGTCTTATTAAGGCAAACCTGATTGCAATGGTCGGTCTTGAGATTATCGTAGCTGTTGTTGTATTTATTATTGCAAAGAATATTGTAGGATCGTTAAACCGTATTATCGAGATTCTCGAGTCTGCAGTAGGCGGTAATCTGACACGTCTCTGTGTGGCCAAAGACACAGAGCGTAAAGATGAGATGGGTGTTTTGGCGCGTCATGCCAATGAAGTTATCCGTTCTCTCTGCAAAGTGATTGCGAAAGTGGGAACGACGACAGACGTTATCGTTGCAGCATCTGAGAAGCTTGAGAAGATGGCAGATCAGACAAGTAATGCATCCGATGACGTGGCAAGATCCATGGGAGATATGGCCAACGGAGCAACTGCTCAGGCTACAGAGACACAGACAGTTTCCGAGGCAGTTATGCAGATCGGTGACGGAATTGAACAGACGACAGTTGCGGTACAGAATCTTTTGAATAATGCAGATTCCATGAGAAAAGCCGGTCAGGCCGGAGTGGAGAGCGTGGAAGATCTGGAAAGCATTTCCGAAAAAGTAAAAGCACAGATTGCGATTATTTATCAGCAGACAAATACAACCAACGAATCCGCACAGGAAATTCACAAGGCGACAGAGCTTATTGCTTCAATCGCAAACGAGACGAACCTCCTTGCTTTGAATGCTTCTATCGAGGCGGCGAGAGCCGGAGAGAGCGGACGTGGTTTTGCGGTTGTTGCTGAGCAGATTAAAAACCTTGCGGAACAGTCCAATGAATCTGCAAAGACAATTGACGGAATTATCAAGAACCTTTTGGAAGAGTCAGAACAGGCGGTTCAGACGATGAATACGGTAGATGCCATCATCGGACTTCAGGCAGATAAGGTAGATACAACAAGACGTGTATTCGCTAAGGTGAACAACGGTCTTCAGGATACCATCGCAGATGTTGAGAGCATTGCTTCAAACACAGAAGTGCTTGATCAGGCAAAAGACCGCGTTATGGCATCTGTGGAAAGCCTTTCCGCTATTGCAGAAGAAAATGCAGCAGGAACGGAAGAGACAGCAGCTTCTGCAGAAGAACTTGCAGCAACCATCAGTGAGATTAAAGATGCATCTGCAAAACTGTTCGATGTATCCGAAGAACTTACAGGCGAGTTAAATATGTATGTAATCTACTAATTTCCGGTATACATAAATATATCTGAATAATAATAGAAGAAACCAACGGATCGGCGATTTACTCACCGGTCCGTTTTTTATAAAACTTTAATTCATATGTCCTTTATTTCACATAATTCATATTGATTTTGATATTTTAAATCTATATAATGGTATCGTGCTTTAAAAAGGGCAAAGTGAGGAGAAAAAATGGAAAATCAGAATTATCAGGGACCGGGCGGTAACGGTCCTCAGAATAACAATAATAATGGAAATAACAACAATAACAATAATGGTGGGAATGAATCCGGCGGACCGCAGAAAAGACAGAATTTCATGCTGCTTTTAATTGCGGCGCTGATTACGCTGTTCGGAATGAGCTTTTTTATGAATGGACTTTCCGGAAATTCTTCCAGCCAAGAGATTTCGTACAATGAATTTCTTGATATGGTAGAAGAAGGTAAAGTGGAGGAAGTGCTCATTACTCCGGATGAGATTCAGATTGCCCCGAAAGAAGAAAAAAAGGATTCGAAGCCGGAGTATTACAATCCTTTCCTTCCGGAAGGATACGGAGAAACTTCGGTTGTGTACTATACCGGAGTAGTAGAGGACGACAATCTTGCCTCATTTCTTAATGAGCATAATGTGAAATTCAGACAGCAGATTCCGGATGATACCAGTTGGATATTGTCTATTCTGCTTACCTATGTGTTGCCGATTGTGCTTGTGTGGATTTTGCTCAGCTTTCTGTTCCGTAAGATGTCGGGCGGAGGTGGTCCGATGGGAGTCGGAAAGAGCAATGCCAAAGTTTACGTACAGAAAGAAACCGGTGTCACATTTAAGGATGTGGCCGGACAGGACGAGGCGAAAGAGTCTTTGCAGGAAGTGGTGGACTTTTTGCATAATCCGGGGAAATATACGAAAATCGGTGCCAAGCTTCCGAAAGGAGCACTTTTGGTAGGACCTCCGGGAACCGGTAAAACATTGCTTGCAAAAGCTGTGGCGGGCGAAGCCAATGTTCCGTTCTTCTCCCTTGCGGGTTCAGACTTTATTGAGCTTTACGTCGGTGTCGGTGCATCCAGAGTGCGTGATCTTTTTAAAGAGGCAACAAAGAATGCGCCGTGTATTATTTTTATTGACGAGATTGACGCCATCGGTCGCAGCCGTGATTCCAAGTACGGCGGCGGAAATGAGGAGCGTGAGCAGACACTCAACCAGCTTCTTGCTGAGATGGACGGTTTTGACACATCCAAAGGTATTTTGATTCTCGGAGCAACTAACCGTCCGGAAATTTTAGATAAAGCACTTCTGCGTCCGGGGCGTTTTGACCGCCGGGTTATCGTGGACAAACCGGACCTGAAGGGACGGGAGGACGTCCTTAAAGTGCATTCAAAAGATGTCAGCATGGATGAGACGGTAGATTTGCATGAGATTGCGCTGGCGACAAGCGGTGCTGTCGGTTCCGATCTGGCCAATATGATCAATGAGGCTGCCATCAATGCAGTAAAAAACGGAAGAAAAGCAGTTTGCCAAAAGGATCTTTTTGATGCGGTGGAAGTGGTTCTTGTCGGAAAGGAAAAGAAAGACCGTATTATGAGCAAGGAAGAGCGCAAGATTGTATCGTATCACGAAGTCGGTCATGCGTTAATCAGTGCACTTCAGAAAAACTCCGAACCGGTACAGAAGATTACAATTGTTCCGCGAACCATGGGTGCACTCGGATATGTCATGCATGTTCCGGAGGATGAAAAGTATTTGAATTCGCAGGCTGAGCTTCACGATATGATTGTCGGACTTCTCGGCGGGCGTGCGGCGGAGGAACTTGTTTTTGACACGGTGACAACCGGCGCGTCAAATGATATTGAAAAAGCGACGAATATTGCCCGTGCTATGGTAACGCAGTACGGTATGAGTAAGAGATTCGGTTTGGTTGGCTTGGAATCTATTGAGAGCCAGTATCTGGACAGACGTTCCGTGCTTAACTGCTCGGATGTGACAGCGGCTGCGGTTGATGAGGAAGTAATGAACATTCTCAAGAAATGTTATAAGGAAGCAAAGAAGTTGCTTCGTGATAACCGTAAGCTTATGGATAAGATTGCAGAGCATCTGATTGAGAAAGAAACAATTACAGGTAAGGAATTCATGGAGATTTACCGCAGGGAAAAAGGACTTCCGGAGCCGGAGGAAAAGGAAGAAACTGCGGAAGAAAGTTCCGAAGCTAAGACAGCGGCGGAGGCTGTGGCGCAGCTTAGGGCAGCAAAGGAAGTGACGGCTGCGGTTAATGAAGAAGAGGAGACGGCCGAAATACCGGAAGAGGTTCCGGAAGAGACAGAAGAAGTATAAGAATGAATTGCCGGGCGGAGCACAGAGGGACCGAAATAGGCTCTGGGCGCCGCCCGTTGCTGTAGGAGGATATACATGTTCGATCTGAGGGAAGAACTTGCCAAACTTCCGAACTGTCCGGGTGTATATATCATGCATGACGAAAAGGATACCATTTTGTATGTGGGGAAGGCGATTAACCTGAATCGCCGGGTACATTCCTATTTTCGGGAAAGTACGAAAAAATCACCCAAAATACAGAAGATGGTAAGCCGGATCCATCATTTTGAATATATTGTCACGGACTCGGAGCTGGAGGCGCTGGTTCTGGAAAACAATCTGATCAAAGAACATCGTCCGAAGTACAATACAATGCTCAAGGACGATAAAACATATCCGTATATTAAAGTGACGCTCGGGGAGGAATACCCGAGAGTCCTTTTTTCGCGTCTGATGAAAAAGGACAAATCCAAATACTTCGGTCCGTTTACGAGTGCAGGTGCCGTCAAGGACACCATCGATTTGATTTGCAAATTGTATAAAATAAGGACTTGCAATACGTCAATGAAAACACCGCAGGAACGTGCCTGCCTCAATTATCATATGAAACAGTGTCTTGCGCCGTGTATGGGAAAAGTATCCCCAAAGGAGTACGGAGAGAATGTAAAAAAAGCACTGGAGTTTCTGGGAGGCAACTATGGTCCGGTGCTCAAAGAACTTGACCGGAAGATGCAGGAAGCCTCGGAAAACATGGAGTTTGAGGAGGCAATCCGCTATCGGGACCTGAAAAACAGTGTCCTTGCAGTGGCACAAAAACAGAAGATTACAGATTCGGACGGCGAGGACAAAGATGTGCTCGCACTTGCCAAGGATGAGAAAGATGCCGTTGTGCAGGTGTTTTTTGTGCGTGACGGAAAGTTGATCGG
>JAFTVQ010000050.1 GCA_017461865.1 Lachnospiraceae bacterium
AGATTTTAATTCTTCGGATCCACCAAGTTTTCCCTTTGTATACAGAAAAATTTTTACTACACCATCATTATATACCAGTTCATTATTTTCTACCACCACGTTTTTTACCGTGTAGAGCATTCGGTCATCGCCAAACGGATCATATGGAAGTATCCAGATCATGACCAGTTCCGGAAGTTTCTCATATGCCATTCCAGACGGAAGTGCCTTAACGTCGGCCTTCGCCTGATAAAAGCGGCTCCTTTTCGGAAGGTGATCCTTGTAGATATTTGGTTCAATATCATACAAGCGGACCACAGGGTTTTCTCCTTCCGTGTTTTCTCTTACACAAAGATCCATTCGAATCCCTTTTTTGGTAATATCCAGACCTCGAAACTGTTTCTGGCTTTCCACGGTAATCTCTTTCAGATCATGTCCCATGACACGCCTTACTATCGTTCGTGCAATGACTTTTGCATCCTCAGGTTTTTCTGTTGACACATCAAATAGAAATGCATCCATCAAATTCAAGTCTTTTAATTTTCTCTTCTGATAAGTTTGTTCCCGATACGGAACATTGGTTTGATTAGAAATGTTTGTCATATAGATTTGTCCTTTCACGAGCGAAAGGAATGACACTGAAATAAATGTACAAAACATTTTTGTTCGTGTCAATTTTTTTATTCACAACAAAAAATGGACGAGTCGTGTTAGGCTCATCCATTTTCTTTTGATTTTTTACCATTCATACGGCGTCATCTGATAAACGTAATAATTCAACCAATTGCTGTACAAATTGTTACTGTGTGCACGCCACTGGAGATGCGGTCGCTTACTTGCATCGTCATTCGGAAAATAGTTTTCCGGCACTTTGATCGGAAGACCTTTCTTGACATCCCGTTCATACTCATTTTGGAGTGTCACGCGGTCATATTCCAGATGTCCCATGACAAAAATCTGTTTGCCGTCCGGCGTCATACACAGAAGCACACCCGCTTTGTCCGACTCTGCCAAAACCACAAGTTCTTCCGTTGCGTGAATCGCTTCCGGCGAAACCGTCGTATGTCTGCTGTGCGGTGCTACAAAATAGTCATCAAATCCACGGACAAGGGGGATTTTCCGATTCATTACTTTATGTTCAAACACACCGAACATCTTTTCTCGAAGGCCGATTTTCGGAAGACCGAAATGATAATAAAGTCCGGCCTGTGCGCCCCAACAGATATGGAACGTGGAGGTTACATTTTCCTTGGACCAGTCCATAATCTCACAAAGTTCTTCCCAGTAGTCCACTTCCTCAAACTCCATCTGCTCCACCGGTGCCCCTGTGATAATCAGACCGTCATAGCGTTTGCTCTTCAGTTCGTCAAACGTATTGTAAAAACGGTTCAGATGATTGGCAGATGTATTCTGTGATATATGGGTGCTGGTCTTCATGAAATCCACATCCACCTGCAGCGGTGTGTTGGAAAGTGCACGAAGAAGCTGCAGCTCCGTATCTTCTTTTAAAGGCATGAGATTTAAGATACAAATCTTTAGCGGTCGAATCTCCTGTCCCAGCGCTCTCTTCTCATCCATCACAAATATATTTTCATTTTCAAGAATCTCCTTTACCGGGAGATCGCTCTGTATTTTAATCGGCATTTCATTAACCTCTGTTTCTTAATTTTACGCTATTAATCAGTATAACATATTTTGACAAATAAACAACAGACAGATGTCCCTCGCCAAATGTTATGTTAACCAATCATGATTCCTGACATTTCAAGGAAACTTTTTTCGTCTATAATCGGAACCCCAAGCTCCTTCGCTTTCTTATTTTTTCCGGAGGTGGATGCAATATCATTGTTGATCAAATAATCCGTCTTCCCGGTAACACTTCCGGTCACCTTTCCGCCCCGCTGTTCAATCAACTCTTTCAGTTCATTCCGGTTACCGAAATGATTAAGCGAACCGGTAATTACAAAAACCTTGCCCTCCAGATTCTGTTCACTTTCATTTACCTGCGGTTTCTCTATGTCGAGTTCTGCCATCAGCCGGTCAAGTACGCCACCGGCTTCCTCATCCGCAAAATATTCGCAGATTCCCGCTGCAAGCACCTCTCCGATACCGTCCACCGACGCCAGTTCTTCCCTGTCCGCCGTACGGATTTTGTCAATGTCATAGTCAAAAAACTTACACAAAACTTTCGCATTAGCAACACCAATCCCCGGAATACCAAGGGAATAAATGACTCTCGGCAAACTTGTTTTTCTTGCTTTGTCCGCGTTGTCCGTCATATTCCGGAATGACTTCTCTCCGAAGCCATCCATCTGCGTGATCTCATCTTTATAGTTATCCAAGTGAAACAAATCCGCATATTCCCGGACAAATCCTCTGGCTATCATTTTTTCTAATGTTGCTTCCGACAAACCATCGATATTGATTGCATCTCTGCTCACAAAAAGGGCAAACGATTTCAGTTTCTTTGCCGGACACGCAGGGTTTACACAACACAAAACCTCCGCCTCATTGGCCACCGAAATCTCCGTTTTTCCTCCGCAGGCCGGACATGCTTTAGGAAGTTCTATCCTTCCGCTGCGCGTGAGATTTTCTGCAATCTGAGGAATGATCATGTTGGCTTTGTACACGGTTACCCTGTCACCGATTCCGAGCTTAAGCGCCTTCATGTAACTGATATTGTGGAGACTTGCACGGCTGACCGTTGTCCCCTCCAACTCGACCTCATCAAAAATTGCCACCGGATTGATAAGTCCCGTACGGCTCGGACTCCACTCCACTTCTCTCAACGTCGTCTCCGCCACCTCATCTGCCCACTTAAACGCAATGGAATGACGCGGAAATTTAGCTGTCAGACCAAGTGACGCAGAATAGGCAAGATCACAATAAGAAAGCACCAATCCGTCCGACGGAATATCATACGTTTTTACCTGATCTGCATAGGTTTCAATCGCAGTACTGACACTTTCCGCATCCACTCTGATATAATCCACCACATCAAATCCCTGCTCCTTCAAAAATTTGAAGTGATTTTCTCTGTCGTTCACAAAATCCGGCTCATTTCCGCCTTCTGCCGCCTGCACATAGGAAAAAGCATAAAAATATACATTTCGCTCCGCCGTCACCTGATTGTTGAGCTGTCTCACGGATCCGCTGCACAGATTGCGCGGATTTTTATATTTGGCTCCCACGTCCTCAATCGCCGCATTGATCTTCTCAAACTCCGAATACGGAATGACCGCTTCCCCGCGCAGCGTCAACGTTCCTTTGAACGGAATGACCGCCGGAAGGTTTTTGAATACTTTTGCATTGTTGGTGACAACTTCTCCCACCTCACCGTTCCCGCGGGTAACAGCCTTTAACAGCTTTCCGTTTTCGTAAGTTACCACTATGGTGAGTCCGTCCAGCTTCCACGAAAGAAGTCCTTCCTTTTCACCGAGCCAATCCGCCAGTTCCTCCCGGCTTTTTGTCTTGGCAAGGGAAAGCATCGGCTTTTCATGACGCTCCTTCGGCAGAGAATCTACCGCCTCGTATCCCACGCTCACCGTCGGCGATCCTGCCAAAGTGATTCCGGTCTCTTCCTCCAACGCTGTAAGCTCGTCGTAAAGCTTATCATATTCATAATTGCTCATAATCTCCGTATCCTCCGCATAATACGCTTTGGACGCTTTACTCAAAAGAGCAATCAACTCTTTCATTCTCTCGGTCTGATTCATGTCAGAAATTCCTTTCTATTTCAAAAATTCGCCCGGAACCTGCATTCCAACTGCCTGATAAAGCTTTCTGCATTCCTGCGGCGTGAGAACTCTCGACTCTCCGCTTTTCATTTTCCCCAGTTCAACACTCATAATACGTACTCTCTTCAGTGCCGTCACTTTATAGCCGAATGTTTCGCACATACGCCGGATCTGCCGGTTCATCCCCTGCGTCAGAACAATGCGGAACGTGTACTTTCCTTCCATGGTAACCTGACACGGCTTGGTCGCCCGTTTCAGTTCCTCCAGATAAACCCCTTTGCCCATATCACGGATAAATTCTTCTGTCAGTTCCCTGTTAACCTTGACTACATATTCCTTTTCATGAACCTCGGACCCTTTCATCATACGCTGAATCAGATCCCCGTCATTAGTCAAAAGCATGAGTCCTTCTGACTCTTTGTCCAAACGCCCCGCATAGGTCACCCTGGTTCTTGTCTTTACATAGTCCAGTACCTTTTTGTCTGCAAACTTATCTTTCTCCGTGCAAGTCACACCGACGGGCTTATAAAAGGCAAGTACAAGCTTTTGTGCACTGCCCTTTATTTCTTTCTTCGCCTTCTGTTCTTTTCCTCCAACGAGTTCCACCTTATCCTCCGGGTGTACCTTCATTCCGCTTTCGGCCTTTTGTCCGTTCACAAGCACTTTTCCCTGTTCCACAAGCACATCTGCCTGTCTGCGGGAACAAATCCCCGCCTGCGCCAAATATTTATTTATTCTCTCCGCTTTTTGTTCTGTCATTGCTCATTCCTTAAATCTTCATAGTAACCGGATGGATTCATTGTCTCATCTTTTTCAAGTTAATATTATACCTCATTTATGCCATATTTTGTACCTTATTTCTTCTTATATCAGCAACAAAAAACCGGCCCGCCGTAAGCGGGCCGGATCCGGTTCCTATACACGTTACAGACTATTCTGTTACGGTCTGCTTCTTTGATGCGAAGTAATCATCAAACTTCTGGTGTACCGCATCGTATGTTTTCTGAGAAATTTCAGGAAGCTCACCGCCCCATTTCTTCTCAGCCAATTTAAATCCTTTTTCAAAGGCATCTTTCATTTCCTGCATCTTCTCTTCGTCATCACCTGCAAGTGCCATGGCGAAATCAAAAATGCGGCTTGATGTCTGGTTTACGCCCCAGTATCCATCCTCGGCGATATCCGCCTGCGCCTGTGCTTTTGTCTGCGCATCTACGGTGAAATCACCGCTTGCTAAGAATTTCCAAATATCATTGGCCTGTCCGTATGCATTTCCCTGTTTGGAAATCATGTCATGTACAAGCTGTGTCAACTGATTGGTGCGCGCTTCCGTATCAGCATTGAGCTGTTTTACAAGTGCTGCTCTCTCGCTGTCTGACATCTTACTTACAGACGACGGCTCATATACCACACCTGTATCAGCAGTCTTGGCTGCCGATGTGTTCTCCGCTGTCTGTGCTGTTTTTGCTGCGGTAGCGGAATATGCTTTGTATGCATTTGCGCTGCTGCTTACTCCGTTTACATTCATACCTGTTCCTCCTTGATTTTTATGACGGCAAATCCATTTGCCCGGTTGACGGTTTCTAAACATGTTATCGGCTTATTCCTGTAAAATGTTTAGTATATTCTGATAATAAAATACTTTATATAAAAATACAAGGCTAAATGCAACTATTTTCCCCGAATACTGCTGATTTTTCCGTCCTTTTTCATTTGCTGCTTTTGTTCGTACATTTGCTCATCGGCTCGCCGGAACACTTCCTCATATTTTTCTCCCTCTTTACACAGGGCGATACCGACCGCTGCATAAATTTGCATTTTTCCGTTTGCCTCTGCCAACTTCTCACAAAATGCATTTTTTTGTTGCTCACATGCAGCTTCATCCGCATGTCTTATGACAACAACAAATTCATCTCCGCCGACCCGGTAGGTATTTGAAAAGTCAAACACATCCGCAATCACTTTGGAAGCTTCTACAAGCAGCTCATTCCCACAATGATGCCCAAATGTGTCATTCACCTGCTTTAATCCGTTAATATCAATCACAAATACAGCATATCCGCTCTCTTTTTGCTCCTCACGAATATCCTTTTGTTCCTGCACGTAAGCGGTGTGATTTTTCATTCCGGTAAGAACGTCCAAATAGGCAAGGTTATTAATATACTCAATGCGTTTTTTTAGTTCCTGCACTGTTTCTTTGAAACTTTGTGCCAAAACACCGACCTCGTCTTTGCTTTGATTTTCAATCTCTACATCCAAATTTCCGTCAGAAACCGCATGGGCTGCCACTGTCAACTGCTTGAGCGGTCTGATGATATTTTTCATCAATCCGACAGTCAGAATAACAGCAAGCGTGATAATCAGAAGCGTCGCCATTGTTATCCGAAATATCAAAATCTCTATCTCTTTGCTGATTTCCTCCGCCGGAACCGCTGCCCCGAGGCACATGTTATTTCTGAGTGTTTTGTAGGCTATCTTTACATTCTCTTTGACAACCGGACTTCCTTCGTCATAGACTTTGCTGTGTAACACCTCATATTTTTGATTGGTCAAAAACACATGTCCTGTTTCATATATTTCAATTTCATCCACAATATCCGCGATATAAGCAAAATCAATATCCATACCGATAATACCGATGGTTTCCCCGTCTTTATACAACGGCACCACATAGGATATCATAAAGACATCAATATTTCCGTTATAGTACGGAAGCATCCACGTCGGTTTCCCGTTATTTACCGGACCGTAATACCATCCGACATGCTCCGCATCATCTTCCTCATACATGGAAAAATCAGTCACGGGAATGCTGTGAAAATCTTTTTCTTCCAAATTTCTGATTTGAAAGAAACCTGAATCTGTCGGCATAGTATCCGGATTGTACCGAATGTACACTCCGACGGTTCCGGCAGTTTCATTTGCAATGGTTAATCCAATAGCTTCGATTTCTCTTGTATAATCTTCCAAATACTCTCTGTCGGAAATCAGTCTGTCTGTGCTCTCAATATGATTCAACGCATACTGTGCCAAAACATCCACCGACTGTTCTATTCTTCCGAACAATGCATCCAGTTCACCGGCGGTTTCTCCTGCTGTCAAACTCAGAATTTGGTCACTATCCCTCTTCATGGCGCGACTGAACGAATAAATTCCAATCGATCCGGTCAGAAGTTCCGCTGCCAAAATTCCGACTACAATCAACCATATAATTTTTGTCTGTATCGATCGTCTTTTCCCCATTTTTCCCTCTGTCATTCGTTATTTTTAATCACTTCTTCGATCCGGTCATGCACCATCTGTGCCAGTTCCACCGTATTGAGATCCTTGTACTCCTCATACGGAATCTGCGGAAGGAAATGAAGCTGCACTACCACAGGTTTGTTGCCTTTTTCATCCAATACTTTATGTGTATTAATCAATGCAACCGGCAAAATCGTACACTGTGCTTTGGTTGCGCTCTTGAAACTTCCGCTGTGGAACTCCAGCATATTGTTTCCGTTTTTACTTCTCGTTCCTTCAGGGAAAATCAAATAATTACGTCCGCTTTTAACCTCTTTCGTTACCGCCTGGATTACTTTCATGGACTGTCTGAGATCATCCCTGTCCATCGGATAGGATTTGGTACAATCTACAATTTGTTTCATAAAAGGAATTTTATAAAGCTCCTTTTTCAGCACTGCTCCCCACGGTCTTTCGCAGGCTGCACAAATCGCCATAATATCAAACAATCCCTGATGGTTGGAAAACATCATATATCCGTTTTCTTCCGGGATATTCTCTTTTCCGTACACCTGAAAATCAATATTTCCCGTGTCAACCGCCGTCTTTAAAATATAACGGACATGGGCATATTTTTCCGCTTCCGGATATTCATCGGTGTGCTTGGCATAATGACATAATTTAAACCAAGCTCCCGGTACCTTCCATATATTTCTTGTCACCATATAAAGTAAGCGGTTCATGTCTGGTCCTCCGTATGTATTGTTTAATCCTATGATTGTTTCCACAATCCGACAGAAATCACTTGCCTTATCATAACATTTTGATTGTTTTTCGTCCAGTAGAGGATTTGTATGCCGACGGGGTCTACAGAAAA
>JAFTVQ010000051.1 GCA_017461865.1 Lachnospiraceae bacterium
GTCTCCATGTTTTCATCGGAGAACTGGCAGGTTCCTACTGCTTTGTGTCCGCCGCCGTTGTATTTGAGCATCAGGCTTCCGACATTGACATCGGAAGTACGGTTTAAGATGCTGTATCCGACTGCTGCCGAACAACCTTTTCCGCCTTTTCCGTTTACAATCCATACGGAAATGTTCTGCTCCGGATACATAGAGTAAATCATGAAACGGTTACCGGAATAAATCGGGTCAACACCGCGAAGGTCGGAAATAATCACATTTCCTTCCACTCTTGTGTGAGCAGTTACCATCTCTTTGAATTTCTCTGTCTGTTCAAAATAAACATCGATACGTTCTTTCACATCCGGAAGATTTAAAATCTCTTCCGTTGTCATCGTTCTGCAAGCATCGATGAGTTTTTCCATCAGCTGATAGTTACTGATTGTAAAGTCTCTCCAGCGTCCGAGTCCTGTACGAGGATCCATCAAAAATCCGACAAGTACCCATCCCTTCGGATTCTGTACATCATCGATGGTAAGGTTACCTGAGTCTACCTTATCTACTGCTTCCATCATATCGTCAAACTGTGGGAATCTTTCTTTTCCGCCGTAATATTCATAAATAATACGTGCACAGGAAGGTGTCACACGGCTTTCGCCTTTATATTTTCCTTCAAGCTGCATTCTTTCATGCTCGCTGGAATGATGGTCAAACCAAAGTCCGCAGCCCTCAACATAAGGAACGTTTGCAAGGCAATCATCCTCTGTTACCTCAACAAGTCCATCCTGTAAATCCTTCGGATGCGCGAATTTCCAATGATCGATAATTCCCGCTTCCTTTAAAAGTGCACCACATGCCAATCCATCAAAATCCGAACGTGTAATTAATCTCATTTGCTATTCTCCTTTTCTCCTCTTGCAGAGCTTCTCTCTGCGCCCCAATATAAAATCATTATAGTGGAAATACAAAAATTTTTCAACTGTGTATAAAAGAAGATTGGCAGTGGTTGTTTTCCACTGCCAAAGGATTAATCACCGTATGTATATGTTCCTGCCAAATGCCCATATGCTACAATATTGCCCTTGCTCCCGTCCGGTAAAACATCGAGTTCAAGTACATCTCTCATGAACCTGATATTAGAAGAATCCAAAGTTCCGCCGACTTTCTCCGGTGCCTGTCTGAGAGCAATCACATAAACCTCGTATGTATGTGTCCCTCCCGGCGGATAAGGACCGATATATTCTCCTTCCGGAGCCCAACCTTGTGGAAGCTCTGTCTCAGTTACATTGCTTGATATCCAATGCATCCAGTCACCGGCCATGGTATCCGTCATATATACAACATAACTTTCTGCTTCCGGAACAGCTTCCCACTTCATCTGCGGAGAAACATTCTTTCCGTTTTCCGTATTCGTTATCACAGAATCCCATACACCGTCATGCAGATCTTCTGATGTCAATTCAAATGTAGCATATCCCTGGTCTTTGATATGTACCGTGGTCTTCTGTCCTCTTTTCGGCTTTTTCGACTCTGTCTGCGGTTCCGTTTCTTCTGCAACATCTTCCGCCACATCTATCGTCTCTTCCTCTACCGCTTCGACACTTTCTTCCGGCTCAGCTGTCGCAGGTGTTTCCTGTGTGCTACCGCAACCCATCATCACAAATACAAGTATACTGAAAATACATGCCATAATACAGATTCTTTTTCTCATAGAAATTCTCCTTTTTACTTTTGTAAATACA
>JAFTVQ010000052.1 GCA_017461865.1 Lachnospiraceae bacterium
TCCGATTCCGGGAAAAGCAGCCATCGGTATCGAGGTGCCGAACAAGGAAAACAGTATGGTGGTCCTGAGAGATTTGTTTGAGACACAGGATTTCAAAAATTTCCAGTCCAACATTGCGTTTGCAGTCGGTAAAGATATTGCTGGACAGACCGTGGTTGCGGATATTGCAAAAATGCCGCATGTGCTTATTGCGGGATCTACCGGTTCCGGAAAGAGTGTGTGCATTAATACACTGATTATGAGTATTTTATATAAAGCATCGCCGGATGATGTCAAACTTATCATGGTTGACCCGAAGGTCGTTGAGCTGAGCGTGTATAACGGAATTCCGCACTTGATGCTGCCGGTTGTGACAGATCCGAAAAAAGCAGCAGCGGCTCTTCACTGGGGCGTCAATGAGATGACGGAGCGGTATAAAAAGTTTGAAGATCTCCATGTGCGTGATTTGAAAGGCTATAATAAAAAAGTGGAAGAGATGACGGAAAACGGCGGAGAAGAACTTCCGCAAAAGCTTCCGCAGATTGTTATTATTGTAGATGAGCTTGCAGACCTTATGATGGTGGCTCCGGGCGAGGTGGAGGAATCTATTTGCCGTCTGGCGCAGCTGGCAAGAGCAGCGGGAATTCACTTGGTGATCGCAACACAGCGACCGTCTGTGGATGTTATTACGGGTCTTATCAAAGCCAATATGCCGAGCCGTATAGCGTTTGCTGTTTCTTCCGGTGTGGATTCCAGAACGATTCTGGATATGAACGGTGCAGAAAAACTGCTCGGAAAAGGAGATATGCTGTTTTATCCGCAAGGATATCCGAAACCGGTGCGTGTGCAGGGAGCATTTGTTTCAGATAAAGAAGTGGCGGATGTCGTGGACTTCTTAAAGGCGCAGAATACCGGGGATGATACCCAGGTACAGGCGATGGAGGCAAAACTTGCATCTATGGGAACTTCCGGTGACGGATCCGGTGCCAAAATGTCCGGCGGTGACGAAAAGGACATATATTTTGCGGATGCGGGACGTTTTATTATTGAAAAGGAAAAGGCATCCATCGGAATGCTTCAGCGCGTGTTCAAGATTGGCTTTAACCGCGCGGCCAGAATTATGGATCAGCTTTGCGAGTACGGTGTGGTCGGAGAAGAAGAAGGCACAAAACCACGCAAGGTGCTTATGACCATGGATGAGTTTGAACAGTTATTAGAGGAAATATAAGGAGAAAATATGAAAACAGATATTCAAATTGCCCAGGAAGCAAAGCTTCTGCCAATCACACAAGTGGCGGAAAAACTCGGTGTTTCTGCCGACGATCTTGAATTGTACGGGAAATACAAAGCGAAATTATCGGAAGATTATCTCAGGAAGATTGAAAAGAATCCAAAAGGTAAACTGATTCTTGTGACAGCCATTAATCCGACTCCGGCAGGGGAAGGAAAGACGACAGTCAGTGTCGGTTTGGGAGAGGCGTTCCATAAGCTTGATAAAAAGACATTGATTGCCCTCAGGGAACCGTCTCTCGGGCCTTGTTTCGGTATCAAAGGAGGAGCAGCCGGCGGCGGTTATGCCCAGGTTGTCCCGATGGAGGATCTCAATTTACATTTTACGGGAGATTTTCACGCAATTACTTCGGCAAACAATCTGTTAGCTGCTCTTTTGGATAATCATATCCAGCAGGGCAACGAACTTCGTATCGATACGAGACAGATTGTGTGGAAACGGTGTGTGGATATGAATGACCGTGCACTTCGTAATATTGTTGTCGGTCTTGGAAATAAAATGGATGGTGTGGTCAGGGAAGACCATTTTGTCATTACGGTTGCATCTGAAATCATGGCGATTCTTTGCCTTGCAAAAGATATGGACGATCTGAAAGAGCGCCTCGGAAAGATCATTGTAGCGTATGATATGGACAATAATCCGGTAACAGCTGCGGATCTTCAGGCGGTCGGCGCTATGGCAGCCCTTTTAAAGGATGCAATGATGCCGAATATGATCCAGACGCTGGAAGGAAATCCGGCAATTATTCACGGCGGACCGTTTGCAAATATTGCTCACGGCTGCAACAGTGTGAGAGCAACGCTTGCAGCACTTCGCATGGCAGATTACGTCATTACCGAGGCTGGTTTCGGTGCAGATCTCGGTGCAGAAAAATTCTTTGATATTAAGTGCCGTCTTGCAGGACTGAAGCCGGATGCGGTTGTTCTTGTAGCGACTATTAAAGCTCTGAAATATAACGGCGGAGTTCCGAAAGCGGAATTGACGAAAGAGAATTTAGATGCCTTAAAAAAAGGTATTGTAAATCTTGAAAAACATATTGAAAATCTGCAAAAATACAAAGTTCCGGTTGTGGTGACGCTGAATTCTTTTGTCAGCGACACGGACGCGGAAAAGAATTTTGTAAAAGAGTTTTGTGAGAGCAGAGGTTGTGAGTTTGCCCTTGCCGATGTATGGGGAAAAGGCGGGGAAGGCGGAATCGCTTTGGCTGAAAAAGTTCTCAAAACTTTGGAAGAAAAACCAAGCGGATTCGAACCGATTTACGGAAGTGATCTTTCTTTAAAAGAAAAGATTGAGACAGTCGCAAAGGAAATTTACGGTGCGGACGGTGTAAATTATTCACCGGCAGCGGAAAAACAATTAGAAAAACTATCGCAGCTCGGATTTGGGAATATGCCTGTCTGTATGGCAAAAACGCAGTATTCTCTCTCGGATGATCCTTCGCTTCTCGGAAGACCGCAGGGATTTACCATGCAGGTAAGAGAAGTGTATGTATCGGCCGGCGCAGGTTTTGTTGTTGTATTGACAGGAGCTGTTATGACAATGCCGGGACTTCCGAAACAGCCGGCAGCATTTTCGATTGATGTAAATAAGAACGGAGAAATTACCGGTCTGTTCTAAAAATGGAGTGATTACTGGATGAAATGTCCGTATTGTGATGCTCCGATGAGTGATGAACAGGTTTTTTGTGAAAACTGCGGAAAAGAAAGACAGCTCGTTCCTGTGTTTGAGGCTGAGATTGACGAGACAATCGAGAGCGCAATTTCAGGAATTGCAGTTGACCTTGCCAATACGCAGGAAATTAAGCCGCTGGAATTGAAGGCGGCTTTGGATAAAACAGAAAACAAGGCTTTGGAGCAGACAGAAGAGAGTGAACAACTGAATAAGAAGCGGGTAAATGCATCGCTTATTGTTATTTTGATCGGAATGATTATTGTGGTGATTCTTGTAATTGCCAGCGTGGTTTTGTTCCATTTGAATAACGAATCTTCTTACGATTATCAGGTAAAGAAGGCAGAAGAGATGTGTCTTGCAAAGGATTATGAGCAGATGCTCCGCCATGCTCAAAAAGCTATGGAGGTTGCACCGAATTCATCGGATGCAAAGATGCTTATTGCAAGAGCGTATGCCGGGATGGATATGGACCGTTATGCAAGAGAAACATTGGAAGATCTCATCGCCTTCGACAATGCATATGTGCTGGCGTATGATCTTTTGATTCCGATGTATGAAGAGGAAGCAGCTTATGACAAAATTGCAAGTCTGCTGGATTCTTGCAGAGAACAGTCTGTTCGTGATAAATACGCGGAGTATCTTGCCGGACCTCCTCAGACAAGTGAGGAACCGGGAACATTTGAGGAAGAGATTGCACTGAAATTGATTGCACAGGGAACCGGAGATATTTATTATACCATGAACGGGAGTGAGCCCGATCTCAGTGCTGAAAAGTACGTGGCACCTCTTTTGCTGGAATCCGGAGCATATATAATTAAAGCAATCTATGTGAATCCGTATCACGTTGTAAGTGAAACAATGGTGGCAGAGTTCTATATTGATAAGCAGATATTGGAGGCTCCCGTGGTAGAGCTTGAGCAGGGAACATATATGCAGCCGCAGTATGTTTCGGTAACGGCTCCTTCAAATCAATATCAGATTTACTATACGACAGACGGTTCGGTTCCGGGATTGGAAAGCCGTTTGTATGAGGAACCGATTCCGTTGCCTTTGGGTGAAAGCTATTTTGCATTTGCTATGTTTGATGAAGACGGAATGCCGGGGGAAGTGGCCTATGTAGAATACTGTCTTGATATGCAACTTCCGATTTCGCAGGAGCAGGCAAGAGATATGCTTGTGTTCAAATTGGTGTTGATAGGATATCTTGCAGATATTGAAGGACATGTGGCAGGGATGGAAGGAACCAGACAATATTCCGAAGCAGCGGTTATTTGTGAAGACGGAAGAAATTATTTCCTGTTTTATGAGACATTTGTTTCGGCGGATGGGACGTTGCAAAGGACCGGAAACAGATTTGCCGTCAGCACCGATACCGGGGAGATTTTTTCTGCAGTCAGAAATGCCGCAGGGAAATATGAGTTTCAGCCGATATAGTTATGTTTCAAAAAAAGATTGCTATTTGGGTGCAATTCCATTACTATAAAAAAGATGCAGCCGGATTATGAGTTCCGGTGAAACGAGGAGGATAAAGATGTATAAAATTGTAAGAGCCCAGGAACTTACGACAAACATTTATCTTTTTGAAGTAGAAGCAAAAAGAGCAGCGAAGACATGTTTGCCGGGACAGTTTGTAATTGTCAGAACAGATGAAGATGCAGAGCGTATTCCGCTTACGATCAGTGATTATGACCGCGAAAAAGGAACAATCACAATTGTGGTACAGACCATCGGAGCAGGTACTATGGCTATGGCAAATTTAAAAGCCGGAGATGCGTTCCATGATTTTGTAGGACCGCTCGGACAGCCTTCTGAGTTCTGTTCGGAAGATATTGAGCAGTTGAAACAGAAGAAGATTATTTTTGTGGCCGGAGGTCTCGGAACAGCACCTGTATATCCGCAGGTAAAATGGCTTCATGAGAACGGCGTGGATGCAGATGTTATCATCGGTGCCAAGACAAAAGATCTGCTTATCTATGAAGAAGATATGAAAAAAGTTGCAGCCAATGTATATGCTACAACGGATGACGGTTCTTACGGAAGAAGCGGAATGGTTACAACAACACTGAAAGATCTCGTAGAAAAAGAAGGCAAACAGTATGATGTCTGTGTTGCTATCGGTCCGATGATCATGATGAAGTTTGTATGCCTTACAACAAAAGAATTGAACCTTAAGACTATCGTTTCCATGAACCCGATTATGGTAGACGGAACCGGTATGTGCGGAGCCTGTCGTCTTACGGTCGGCGGAGAAGTGAAGTTTGCCTGTGTGGACGGTCCGGAGTTTGACGGACATCTCGTAGATTTCGATCAGGCGATGAAACGTCAGCAAATGTACAAAACAGCAGAAGGCAGAGCTTTATTAAAACAGCAGGAAGGTGATACGCATCACGGCGGATGCGGACACTGCGGAGGTGATAAATAATGGATGTATTAAAGAAAGTACCTGTCAGAGAGCAGGATCCACAGGTTCGTGCAACGAATTTTGACGAAGTATGTTTGGGATACAACAAAGAAGAAGCCATGGAAGAGGCAAGCAGATGTATCAACTGTAAAAATGCGCAGTGTGTGAAAGGTTGTCCTGTTTCCATTAATATTCCGGGCTTTATTGAGCAGGTAAAAGAAGGAAATATAGAAGCAGCTTATCAGGTGATCAGCGAGTCAAGTGCACTTCCGGCAGTTTGCGGCCGTGTATGTCCGCAGGAGAGCCAGTGTGAAGGAAAATGTATCCGCGGTATTAAAGGTGAGCCGGTTTCTATCGGTAAATTAGAGCGTTTTGTTGCAGACTGGGCTTCCGAAAACGGAATCAAACCGGCTGTCAATGCAGAAAAGAAAAATAAAAAAGTAGCAGTTATCGGCTCCGGTCCGGCAGGTCTTACCTGTGCAGGGGATCTTGCAAAGATGGGCTATGATGTGACTATTTTTGAGGCACTTCATGAAGCGGGCGGAGTGCTTGTCTACGGTATTCCGGAATTCCGTCTTCCGAAGACCGATGTAGTTGCAAAAGAAATTGAAAATGTAAAATCTCTCGGTGTGAAGATTGAGACAAACGTTGTGATCGGTAAATCTACAACGATTGATGAATTGATGGAAGAAGAAGGCTTTGAGGCTGTATTTATCGGTTCCGGAGCAGGTCTTCCGAAGTTTATGGGTATTCCGGGCGAGCAGGCAAACGGCGTGTTCTCAGCCAATGAGTACCTGACAAGAAGTAACCTTATGAAAGCTTTCAAAGAAGATTCCGCGACTCCGATTATGCACGGACAGAAAGTAGCTGTTGTCGGCGGCGGTAACGTTGCTATGGATGCAGCAAGAACAGCACTTCGTCTCGGAGCGGAGGTACATATCGTGTATCGTAGATCGGAAGAAGAACTTCCGGCCAGAGTGGAAGAGGTTCATCACGCAAAAGAAGAAGGTATCATCTTTGATCTTTTGACCAATCCTGTTGAAATTCTTGCGGATGAAGACGGTTGGGTCAGCGGTATTAAATGTGTGAAGATGGAGCTCGGTGAGCCGGATGCATCCGGAAGAAGAAGACCGGTAGTTATCGAAGGATCTGAGTTCGTGATCGATGTGGATACGGTTATTATGTCTCTCGGTACATCACCGAATCCGCTGATTTCTTCTACAACAAAAGGACTTGATATCAACAAGTACAAATGTATCGTTGCAGAAGAAAACGGTCAGACAACCAAAGAAGGTGTGTTTGCCGGCGGTGATGCGGTAACAGGTGCAGCGACCGTTATTCTTGCTATGGGAGCAGGAAAAGAAGCTGCCAAAGGTATCGATGAGTATTTGAGCAATAAATAAGGAGAAAAGATTATGCCTTGGTGTCCGGTTTGTAAAAATGAATATGTAAAAGGATATACACGTTGCAGTGACTGTGACGTGGATCTGGTAGAATCACTGGAAGATGCGCCGAAACCGATTATTTTCGGTGAGGAGGAGCCGGTGAACCAGATGGCGGACTTTTTGAAAGCAAACGGTATCGTCGATGCATTCGTGCGTTATGATGAAAAGGAAAAAGCATATGAGCTTTATGTGCCGAATGAAAAAATGCAGGATGCAAAAAATATGATCAATACGCTGCTGCGCCAGAAAGCGGAAGAGGAAGCGGAAGAGCAGATTGAAGTGGAAGAAGTGGAAGGCGAAGTGGTGGATGAAAATGCACCGAAGTCCCCGGATCGCAGAAAAGGCGGTTCTTATGAGGATAAAGCGGCAAAAGCGGAAGAATATAAATCCAGTGCAGTTGCCTTGATTGCTGTCGGAGCACTCGGCCTTGTTGCGCTTGTTCTGTTCTGGATGGGCGTGCTTCCGTTCCGTATGTACGGTATGGGCAAAATTATGTTCACAGGCGTTATGGGATTTATGTTCCTTGTATTCTTCGTTATGGGATTTAATTCCATCAAAATGTACAAGACATATATCGGTGTTGCATCCAAAGAAAATACTTTGATTGATGAAATCAATGCATTTATGGAGGAACGTCTGACGAAAGAAAATGTGGACGGCACATTGCATATCAGCCCTGCTGCGGCAGAGGATGATGCGGAGCAGGCCAGACTGTACTTTGTTCGCATGGAGTTTATAAAGAGACAGATTTTGGAAGCGTTTCCGGATTTGGATATGCCTCTTGCGGACAAACTGGCAGATGATTGGTACAGCAAACAGTATGATTAATTTGTCTTAGGACAGGGATTTTAGAATGAAAATTACAATAATTACGGTTGGAAAAGTAAAAGAATCGTATTTCAGAGGCGCTATAGAGGAATACTCTAAGCGCCTTTCGAAATATTGCAAACTTGATATTGCGGAAGTGGCGGATGAAAAGACGCCGGATAAAGCGAGTGAGACGGAAGAAGCACAGATTAAGGCAAAAGAGGCAGAGCGTATTATGAAATATATCCGCGATGACGCATATGTGATTGCGCTTGCCATTGAGGGAAAGCAGCTTGATTCCGTGGAACTGGCGGATAAAATAGAGTCGCTGGGTGTTCAGGGAAAAAGTCATATACAATTTGTAATCGGAGGGTCACTGGGACTACATTCATCGGTGCTCTCCAGGGCAGATTATAAACTCAGTTTTTCAAAGATGACATTTCCACATCAGCTTATGCGTGTTATACTGTTAGAACAGATATACAGAGCGTATCGGATCATCAGTCATGAGCCGTACCATAAATAAAGGGTCATAGTAAAGGGTGAGAAGAATGGAAGATATTTATAAAATGCCGCCGGTGCATAAATGCGAAAGTAAAATTGATGCAGAAGATTACAGTGAAATGGTTGCATATTTTCCGGTTATATTCTGGCGATATATGATTGTGGGCGCTCCGTTTCTTCTTTTTTCTGTTCTTTTCATTGGACTCGCAATGCAACTGACATTGCCGGCTGCATTTTGTCTGTGTGTAGTGGCCGAAATATTGTTTGCGGCTTTCATAAAACTCGGACTGAAAAGCATCAGCAAAAAATCATTCCTGAAATCACGAAAAGGAAAAGATACGAAAATCGTATACCAGACTGAATTTTACGATGATTATTTTGTGCGTAAAGGTGAGGGGGTTACACGAAAACTCTCTTATGATGCCGTGCAAAAAGCTGTGGAAACTGCAACGCATTTTTATCTGGAGAGTGATGGTGTACTTTTTATTTTTCAAAAAGAGAAATGTACACCGGATACGCTTGCTTTTATTAGAAAAATGTTTCAAAACAAGTTGATAAACCGGATCGAAAAAGAAAGGGAGATAACACCTGTGTTTCAGGTAAAAGCCGGTATTTTGGTTGCATTGACGTTTCTTAGTCTGTTTGGGGCGATGATTACCCTTTTCTTGGTGTCAAAAGATACACCGAATGCTTTGTTTATAAAGCATATATGGGTATTTTGGCTTTGGATTCCACTTCCAGTTTTGTCGCTGGCCTTTGGAATAAAATATGGTAAAAAGGCTATGATGAATCGTGTGACAGGAGCCGTCATGGCGGGAGTATTATTTGTTTTCGGATGTCTGTGTTTTCTGCCGAATATGGAACCGGAGTATGAAACGATATTTCGCTATCAAGCGATTACATTTGTTCCGTTACCGGATGAAGGAGAACTGACAGAGCAGACTTTTGATACGTATTTCTCTGAAAACATAACCAATATGACGAAGATAGATGCATACATTGAAAAAGAAGAAGCGAAAGAATTTGAGAGAGCGGTCAAAGAGGATGATATGTGGATTTCGGATGAAGATCTTCGAAAGACCGATTTGTTTATCCGTCTTCCGATAACGATGATGAACTGGGAGAATGTTTGGTATTTAATCTATAATGAAACATCCGGTACATATAATTGTTTGCCGGAGACAGACGGACAATACAGAATGTGTGTCATGATGTATGATGCGTCGGAAAGGCATTTGGAAATTAATGAATATGACTATGCCTACGTACAATAGGAGCCTATATGAGAAAAAAAGACCTTGCAAAGGAAGTAATTGAGCGTTTAAAAACAGAATACCCGGACACAGGTTGTTCGCTGGAATATCAAGAACCGTGGAAACTGCTTGTCAGTGTACGTCTTGCAGCCCAATGTACCGATGCGCGGGTTAACGTGGTGGTGCAGGACTTATATAAGAACTTCCCGGATGTGGATGCCCTTGCTAAGGCACCGGTAGAAGAGATTGAGAAAATTGTGCGCCCGTGCGGTCTCGGCAACAGCAAGGCACGTGATATCAGTGCCTGCATGAAAATGATACGTGATGAGTACGGCGGAAAAGTGCCGGATACCATGGAAGAGCTTTTAAAACTTCCGGGGGTCGGACGAAAAAGCGCCAACCTTGTGCTCGGAGATGTCTACGGGAAACCGGCGATTGTGACGGATACCCATTGTATCCGCCTTTGTAACCGCATCGGACTTGTGGATGATATCAAAGAGCCGAAGAAGGTGGAAATGGCACTTTGGAAGATTGTGCCGCCTGAGGAAGGCAATGATTTGTGTCACCGTTTCGTAGACCATGGAAGGGAAATCTGTACGGCGAGAACAACGCCGTATTGTGACAGATGTTGTTTGAATGACATATGTAAGACGGGGAAGAAAAACATGAAACAGAAGGTATAAATTCCGGAATGGGAGGGTATGCGTATGAGAATGTATGATCTGATTATGAAGAAGAGAAACGGGGAAGCTTTATCGGAAGAAGAAATCAAATTCATGGTAAACTCTTACACTATGGGAGAGATACCGGATTATCAGATGTCGGCGATGATGATGGCGATTTACTTTCGCGGAATGACACAGGATGAGACGCTGGCGCTGACCATGGCTATGGCAGAGAGCGGCGATATTCTTGATTTATCCGGCATTGCAGGGGTTAAAGTGGATAAACACAGCACCGGCGGTGTGGGAGACAAGACGTCCCTTGCGCTGACACCGATGGTTGCGGCTTGCGGCGTCAAAGTTGCCAAAATGAGCGGCCGGGGTCTTGGACATACCGGCGGAACGATTGATAAATTGGAGAGTTTCCCGGGATTTTCCACGGAGATTGAACTGGACGTGTTTGAAAAGAATGTCAATGAAATCGGTATTTCGATTATGGGACAGACAAAAGATCTTGCACCGGCGGACAAAAAACTGTATGCGCTTCGTGATGTGACGGCGACGGTGGATCAGCTTTCCCTGATTGCAAGTTCCATTATGAGTAAAAAATTAGCTTCCGGAGCGGATGCGATTGTTTTGGATGTCAAGACAGGAAGCGGAGCATTTATGAAAACGCTTCCGGATTCCGTCGCACTTGCCGAAGAGATGGTGCGTATCGGAAACGGAGCAGGCAGAAAAACAATTGCCGTAATTTCCGATATGGATCAGCCGCTTGGCTATGCAGTGGGAAATGCGCTCGAAGTACAGGAGGCGATTGCAACACTTCGAGGAGAAGGACCGGAAGATTTTACAAAGCTTTGTATGACGCTGGGAAGCTATATGCTTGTGGCAGGAGGAAAAGCAGAGAATGAAGTGGTGGCCGGAAAGATGCTTTCTGAAGTGATAGAAAACGGAAAAGCACTGGATAAATTGGCGGAGTTTGTAAAAGCGCAGGGCGGAGATGCATCTTACGTATATGAACCGGACAAATTTGAACTTGCCCGTATACAGGAAGAGATTCCGGCGCCGGAAAGCGGATTTATACAGAAGATTGTCTGTGACGAGATCGGGATTTGTTCATTGATTCTCGGAGGAGGAAGAGAGACAAAGGAGAGCGGGATTGATTTGTCGGTAGGTCTTTTGCTTCATAAGAAAGTCGGTGATAAGGTGGAGGCAGGAGAGAGTCTTGCAACCATCTATGCCAACGACGCGGAAAAGTGCAGACAGGCAAAGGAAAGATTTCTTGCTGCTTATACAATTGCACCGGATCCGAAGGAGAAAGAAGCGCTGATTAAAAAAGTGATTGTTCCGTCTTCGTGGAATGAAGGAGATATTTTGCTCATATAGTGAAATATGAGTAAAATAAAATTATTTGAACATGCAAAAAATAAAGTGTCGGATACGCTGAAACTCCCAAAAGATCTTGCAAAGGGAGAAGCCTTGATCGGTCTGACGGGCAGAGAGGAAGTTTATATCGAGAATTATAAAGGGATTCTGGAATGCACTTCCGAATCTGTTGTGATAGCCACCGGACGCTGCAGAGTGCAGATTGCCGGTAAGGATCTGAAGGTGGATTATTATACCAATGATGAAATGAAAATTGAAGGTCTTTTGCACCAAATTACATTTTTGTAAGAGGAGACGGTATGGTTGGACTTATTCGTTCGTTTCGTGGGTATGTAAGAATCCGTGTGGATGGTGTATCCCCGCAACGCTTTTTGAATTTGTGTTCGGTTCACAATATTTCTCTTTGGGATATTGTGTCAAACGGAAGTTGTTATGAGTTAAATATGTCGGTGGCGGATTTTTTTCGGCTGAGACCGATTGTAAAAAAGACGAAAACAAAGGTAGTCCTTTTGGGAAAAAGAGGACTACCTTTTTATATACAAAAATGGAAAAAAAGAAAAGTGTTTCTGTTGTGCAGTTTTTTGTGTATCACGGGATTATATTTGATTTCGTTGTTTATCTGGGATATTCAGCTGGTGGATGAAGGAAGACTGACCGATGAGATGCTGATTCAGTTTCTGCAGGAAAACGGAATTTATTACGGAAGTTATCGGAATGGGATAGATATTGATTCGGCAGAGAAAAAGCTGAGGGATGAATATCCGTTTATTACGTGGACATCTTTCAAAATAGAAGGGACGAGATTGTATGTATACGTAAAAGAAAATGACCAAAGTGCATGGAGTGATTCAAAGGCAGTTAATCAGGAGGCGGGAAGTTTATATGCTACGGTAGACGGGACCGTTGTGTCTATCATTACGAGAAACGGACTTCCGAAGGTGAAGATCGGGGATGAAATAAAAAAGGGGGATCTTTTGGTTGACGGAGAGATACCGGTATATAACGATGATGAAACAATAAGGGAATATATGTATGTCAGATCAGATGCAGATATCCGGTTGGAAACAAAACTTACGTACCGAAAGGAACTTCCGTTAAACTACAGGAAAAAGGTATATACCGGAGAGGAAAAAAAGTCCTATTATTTCAGGGTGTATAACAGCGGTTTTTCCACAGCAGGAGTGGCAGACTATGAGGAGTATGATATAGTGACAGATCTTCAACAGGCAAAACTGTTGTATGACTTTTATTTGCCGCTTTATTTCGGCAGAATTACGTACCGGGAATATGAAATGGAGGACTTTTGCTATACACAGTCCGAGGGGAACAACATATTAAACTATGAATTTGAAAAATTTTGCAAAACTTTACAACAAAAAGGTGTTCAAATAGTAGCGAAAGATGTTAAAATAGAAAAGAATGGGCAGACTCTGCGCGCAGACGGAAGTATCCTTGTGGAGATGTCCGACGGTGATATAAAACCAATCACCGAAAGGAAACAGACAGGAGACACTGAAATTGAGTGAATATACAGAAAATCTTGAGCTTGATATTGATGTCATGCAAAGTATTTTTGGACAATATGATTCTTATATTGCAAAGATAGAAAAAGAAATGAATGTAGTAGTCGTTGACAGGGACGGACAGGTCCGGATCAAAGGACGCCGGATTGATGTAAGCAGGGCAAAAAAACTGATTCTGTCGCTGGCGGAGTCGGTGGAGAAAGGGAATCCGCTGGAGGAGCAGAGAGTAAATTATGTGCTTGAACTTTCGGAAGAAGGGGAAGACCTGACGCTGGATGAAATGGATAATACCTGTATCTGCCATACAATTGCAGGCAAACCGATCAAGCCAAAGACTATGGGACAGAAAACGTATGTGGATGCCATGCGCGATCATATGATTGTCTTCGGACTGGGACCGGCCGGAACCGGTAAGACCTATCTTGCCATGGCGATGGCAATTACCGCATTTAAGAATAATGAGGTTGAGCGGATTATCCTGACACGACCGGCCATTGAGGCGGGAGAGAAACTGGGATTTCTTCCCGGAGATCTCCAGAGTAAGGTGGATCCGTACTTAAGACCTTTATATGATGCGTTATATCAGATCATGGGAGCGGAAAGTTTTCAAAAGAACATGGAAAAAGGCCTGATTGAGGTGGCGCCGCTTGCTTACATGAGAGGCCGTACGTTGGATAATGCTTATATTATTTTGGATGAAGCCCAGAACACAACGGAAGCACAGATGAAAATGTTTTTGACGCGTATCGGCTTCGGATCAAAGGTGGTTGTGACGGGAGATGCATCCCAGAAGGATCTTGCAGCCGGAACCCGCAGCGGGCTTGATATTGCGGTTAAGGTTCTCTCAAAAGTGGACGAGATTGCATTTTGTAATTTGACAAGTAAGGATGTTGTGAGACATCCGTTAGTACAAAAAATTGTAAAGGCATATGAAGAATATGAAAGAAAAGAAACAAGAAAAGCAAGTGAAGGAAAAACAAGAGAAAAGAACAAGAACTACAGAGGTCGTCAGCATTAAAGAGATTGCAATATCTTTTGTGATTGCGATGTTACCGTCGGTTTGTCTGTTTTTATATTGTTTCATGAAAAATCAGTTGGATGCGGCATTTCTGGCAAACGAAATCCGTTTGATGTTGTTTGCGGTCGTGTTTTTGTTTGTGCTGTTGATGGCAATTTCAAAAAAAGGATTTTTTTATGAAAACAACAGTCATTTGGGCAGATTCTCGGTTATGTATCTGATCGGGATCCTTTTGGTTGTCATACAGAGTTTTATTCCGGACAAGCTGTGGCTGTTTTTGCCATTGGCAGTTGTGCTTGTTTTGTTTTCCGGACTTCAGGTCGGAATATGTGCTTATGTGATTTTGCTGTATCTTCAAATGATGCTTACGGGATCCGATCCGGCAGTATTTTTGGCTTATATTTGTGTTGGTATGATCGGTATATTGCTGTTCAGCCATCTGGATATAGAATTTTTATTCGGAGTTCCGTTATTTGCGTCACTGATTCTTGTGTTTGCAACGATACTTTCCATGGAATATGCGGTTTGCGGATATCTTCACTTTGATTCGTTCCTCTATGCGGCGATCAATGTATTTGTCAGTTTCCTCCTGCTTACTTTTGCGCTCAAATACCTGAGTTACCAGGTACTGCATAAGGACAGGGACAAATATCAGGAGATTAATGATCCGGAATATCGTCTTTTGACAGAATTAAAAAAGACTTCGCAGAGGTCATACTATCATGCCGTTCACACGGCGTATTTCAGTGAGAAAATTGCGCGGAGAATCGGAGCGGATGAGATGCTTGCAAAGGCCGGCGGTTATTATCATAAGATCGGCAAAATGAGAGGGAACAATAATTTAAAAAATGCTCTTGAGATTGCTTCCGAATATAATTTTCCGCCGCAGCTGGTACAACTGCTGAAGGAATACGGCGGGAAAAATACGGTGCTGCGTTCAAAAGAAGCAGCCATTGTGATTTTGGCGGATGCTATGGTTTCTTCGGTTATGTTTTTGTTTGAAAAAGACAGGAATGCCAAGCTGGATTATGAACAGATTGTATCCGTTGTGTTCAAAAAACAGATGGACAGCGGCATTTTAGATCATTGTGATTTAACCATGGACCAGATGAGGCAAATACGTACCATGTTTACAGAGGAGACATTGTATTATGACTTTTTGCGTTGAGAGAGAAACGGAAATTTCGGTGGACTTTTCACCGGAAGAGCTGTTTGAAGAAGTGGCAAAGCAGGTTCTTACGGAGGAAAATTGTCCTTACGAGGCAGAGATCAATCTGCTTTTGACAGATTCGGATGCAATCCGCGTTTATAACCGGGAGTATCGGGATATCGATAAAGAGACGGATGTTCTTTCGTTTCCGGGAGTGGACTATGAAACTCCTTCTGATTTTTCGTTGGTTGAGCAGGAGATTGCCTGCTATGTAAATCCGGATACGCAGGAGCTTATGCTCGGAGACATTATTTTAAATATGGACAGGGTCATATCCCAGGCAAAGGAATACGGACATAGCGAAAAACGTGAATTTGCATTTTTGATAACGCACAGTATGCTGCATCTTCTCGGCTATGACCATATGACGGACGAAGAAGAGAAAGTGATGTTTCAAAAACAGGAACAAATATTGGATAAAATGGGAATTTTCAGATAAAAGACATTAGAGGATATACTATGGGTGAAAGAAACGGAAGAAAAAATTATATACAGCAGAGCGGAATCCGCGGAGTGAGTATGTGGATTGTATTTCTGCTCTTTGCGGTTAAAGTGGTTTATATGTCATACAAAAACGGAATGCAGGGAATGACATATTACGCACTCGCGGATGTGCTTTATATTTTGCTCTGCATTTTACTTGGGGTTGCAGTAATTCCGGTCATGAAAAAAATGATTTTTTTTCAGATGAACAAGGGAAGCTATCGCAACGGATTTAAGGTATATAAGACGATTTCTGTGTTGATACATGTTTTGGCGATTTCGCTTTGTGTGGCAATATTCCTGTTTTCGGAATGGTTGAGCAGAGCCATATTGGGAACCGTGCTTTGTTCTTTGTCGCTCAAACTGGTTGCCCTTGCGTTATTGTTTGCGGTTTCGGGGTTTTGTATCAAAGGATATATGGAAGGGATCGGAAATCCGGTTCCGGGAATGTATGCCGATGTGCTTGCTCACCTGACAGGCCTTATTGTTACGGTGTTATTTCAGCCTGTGTTTGCAGATTACGGAAGAAGAGTTGCGGCGGTTATGGGGCAGGATTCTTACGCATATGCATATGCTGCATGCAGCGGTATACTCGGCCTTTGTGTCGGAGGAGTGGTTGGATACATTTTCCTTTTTTTGGTAAAAACGGTGTTGGGGAAACAAATGAAACAGCGTATCCGGCAGGATGAAATGAAAAAAACAGACACTTCCCAGGATATTCTTTGGAATTTTCTTGTCGGTTATGTCAAGACGGCTTTTGTGGAGCATGTCGGTGTACTGCTTATGATTGTTCTTGTGATTTTGTATTGTCATACACAGGGACGAATGGAGACGGGGGCAGGGATGCTTTTTGCCGGCGCTGCACTTATGGCGCTTCCGGCAGCGATCATAGCATCGCAGATTGCAACACCTTTTTCCAGACATTTGACAACGATTATGAGACAGGCTGACTTTCATCATGCAAAAGAAAGAATTTCGTTTTCGCTGAAGTTGCTGTCGTATACTGTATTTCCGTATGTGACACTGTGTTTTTCTTTGGCACCCCTTGTAGGAAACGTTTTTTTTGATACGGAAACAGAAGGGTTTGCCGGCTTAATCCGGATCGGAATGGGGGTTGCGGTTTTGTTAGCGCTCTGCCTTTTGTTCAGACAGACGCTCTCTGTGTTGACAAAGCCTTACATTCGTAATCTGTATGCGGCGATTCTGGGAATCTGTGGAATCCTCTTTTTCCTGTTGCTTGGCAGATACAAAATAGGCGGGGAAGAGAGTGTTGTGTATGCCTATTTGCTTGCCTGTCTTGTTTATCTTGCAGTAACAGGATTTGCCGTGTTGAAAAAAATTCGCATACATAACCGGCTTGCGGGAAGTATTGTTCTGCCGTTTGTCTCGGCAGTCGTTGCGGCGCTTGTTTCTTACGGCATATATTGTCTTTTGGATTCTGTGCTACCGTCTTTGCTTGTGCTTGTTATATGTGTGATTGCGGGATATTTGCTTCATAATGTGGTAATTGTAATACTTCGTGTGTTTGAGCCCCATGAATGGAACGAAGTTCCGTTTTCGGAATTACCGAAATCTTTCGCAAAAATGCTCGGACGGTATTAAATAAAAAAATAAGTCAATACTGATACAAGAAAAGTTTGATAGAGGAGTTTTATGAAAACATTATTTCGTATCAGTGTTGGTTTAAATATTATATTTGCAATTTATATCATCCTCAAAGGGAGCCAGCTGTTTGCACAGGATATTCTGTTTGATTCCAAGGAAGAGAATCGGGTGGTAACCGCGGAGGAGATTGCTGCGACAGCATCCTCGGGGGAATGTGTAACGTGTGATACCGTTTTTACGGTACAGGAGTATGACCTGTCAACCGAAAAAGAACGGATTTATCAGGAAACACTCCCGGAATCTTTTATCGGGATGACGAGGGAACAGCTTCTTGCTTGGATAGATGAACACAGTATGAATCTGACTTTGGAAGAAATGGAACAGGGGCTTTTGTCGATGGAACTTGTTTCCTTTTCGGAAAAAGAGATTCGGATAAGAAAACGTGTGGAGAGTGAGCCGGAGCAAATCTTGCAGGAGGATGAGGTGCAGGAACCGGGTCGGATTTATTGGTCAAAACAGGAAGAAAGTTCGGTTTCCCAAAACAGCAATGCAGATTATGGTTGCATTTTGGCGCAGGATGGTTTGTTGACGGTTTATGACAGTCAGCGCCGTCATGTGATTTTATATACGGACATACCGCTGTTTGATTTGCCGCAGGAACAACAGCAGGAAATTTTGGCGGGAAAATATGTTCAGACAGAAGAAGAATTATATCATTTGCTTGAATCCTATTCGAGCTGAGGAAAGGAAGTATAATGGAGGTTGGAGTTATCGGCGGTGGAGCCTCCGGAATGACGGCGGCAATTTTTGCTGCCCGCAGCGGAGCGCATGTCACTGTCCTGGAACACACAGGCCGGGTCGGGAAAAAAATATTATCCACAGGAAACGGAAAGTGTAATTTTACCAATCAGAAACTTTCGAAGGATGATTATCATGGCAATCATCCTTCTTTTGCGGAGCCGGTTTTACAGAAATTCGGACCGGAGGCTGCGGTGGATTTTTTTGAAAGTTGCGGTATGTTTGCTGCGTCCAAGCGCGACGGATATTTTTATCCGGCAACAGGACAGGCGGCGACGGTTTTAAATGTGTTGCGCTATCAGTTACAGTCGTTGGGCGTATTAGTCATGACCGATCAATATATAGAGTGGGCAAAAAAAGGAAAAGACGGAATTTTCTGTGTGAAAACAAAAGAAAAAATGTATCACTTTGACCGGTTGATTCTCGCCTGCGGAGGAAAAGCCGCACCGGCAACAGGATCTGACGGAAGCGGTTACCGTATTGCGGAAGAGTTTGGACACCGTGTGATAAAGCCGCTGCCTGTACTTACATATTTGAGGAGCAAAGAGCCTTTTTTGAAGGAACTTGCAGGGGTACGCTGTCAGGCAGAAATATCTCTTCTTGTACAGGGCAAAATTGTACAGAGAGAAGCCGGAGAACTTCAGTTGAACAAAGATAATCTCTCCGGAATTCCGGTGTTTCAATTGAGTCACCAAGGGATACTGGCGGTGGATCAAAAGAAAAAAACCACTCTGCTGGTTGATTTTTTGCCCGGATACAGCAGTCGGGAAATAGAAAATAAAGTATTGAAATTAATGGATATGTACGGCAATCTTCCGGTCAGCGAGGTGCTTGGCGGAATGCTTCACAAAAAGATATGCGGTGCAATTCTTCACAAAGCAGGCATATCGTTCGATAAAACTGTCGGAACACTTACAGGAAAAGAGACCAAACAGATTGTTTCGCTTTCAAAAGAATTCGAGTTTGAAATCGTATCTTTTCCGGGATTTGAAGCAGCACAGGCAACGCAGGGAGGCGTGGATGTTGCCCAAATAGACGAAAATATGATGTCCCGCAAGGTTGACGGATTGTATTTTGCAGGTGAAATCCTGGATGTTGACGGAAGATGCGGAGGCTATAATCTGCATTGGGCCTGGAGCAGCGGTTATGTGGCCGGATGTCACAGTGTGAACGGAGAAGTAAAATGTTACAAATCAGCCAGTGTAGGGTAAAACCGGGCTATACCACGGAGAGTGTCCGCAAAAAAGCAGCGGTGATTCTCGGAGTCAGACCGGAAGATATAAAGAAACTGAATATTCGGAAAGAATCTTTGGATGCCAGGAAAAAACCGGAACTGTTTTATGCATTGACGGTCGATGTGGAAGTTGAGCAGGAGAAAAAGATTTTAGCGCGCTGTAAAAATAAAGATGTGCGCATTGCGGAGGAAAAGGCGTATATTTTTCCGACCGGAGGAACGCTTATCATGCATAAGAGACCGGTCATCATCGGCGCGGGCCCGGCAGGACTTGTTTGTGCGTATTTTCTCGCTGTTCACGGCTTTTGCCCGATTGTTTTGGAACGTGGTAAATGTGTGGAAGAACGTCAAAAAGATGTGGAGCGGTTTTGGGAGACAGGAGTACTTGACGGCGGCTCCAACGTACAGTTCGGAGAAGGAGGCGCAGGTACGTTTTCCGACGGTAAGCTCAACACGCTTGTCAAAGATAAATACGGCAGATGTGCGCAGGTGTTACGTCTTTTTGTGCAGATGGGCGCACCGGCGGATATTATATACAAAAACAAACCGCATGTTGGCACGGATATGTTGATCGGAATGGTCCGCAATCTGCGTCTTGCCATTGAAAACCACGGCGGAACGGTCCGGTTTGAAAGCATGGTGACGGATTTTGAAATAAAAGACGGAAGCCTAAGTGCCGTTATAGTGAACGGAAACGAACGGATTGAGACGTCACATGCAGTGTTGGCCATCGGTCACAGTGCAAGAGACACTTTTTCGCTTCTTGGCGAAAAGGGAATTTGTATGGAGCCGAAACCATTTGCAGTAGGTTATCGTGTTCAACATGTGCAGAGAGATATCGATATGTCACAGTACGGAGAACAGGCGGATGATGTATATGAAATGCTCGGGGCGGCCTCTTATAAGTTGACAGCACAGACTTCGGCAAACAGAGGTGTCTATACGTTCTGTATGTGTCCGGGAGGATATGTGGTAAATGCTTCCAGCGAAGAGGGAAGACTGGCTGTAAATGGCATGAGTTATCGGGCAAGGGACAGCAAAGTGGCAAACAGTGCAGTCATTATTTCCGTCACACCGGAGGATTATAATGACAAAACACCGCTCGGTGGTGTAGAATTTCAGAGGAGATTGGAAGAGGCAGCTTATGCAGCAGGCGGCGGAGATATTCCGGTACAGACGTTGAAAGATTATAAAAGTTCAAAGGCAACGAAGAATACGGAAGGACTCCCGTTGCAGATGAAAGGACGATATCGCGGTTCAAATCTTCGGGGCATTCTTCCGAAAGAACTGGAGGAAGCTTTTTTGGAAGGAATGGAGAGTTTTGGCCGGAGCATCCGTGGTTTTGACGGTGATGACACGGTGCTGGCCGGAATTGAGAGCCGAACATCATCGCCGGTAAAGATTGTAAGGGATGATGACGGCATTTCATCTGTGTGCGGTATTTATCCGTGCGGGGAAGGCGCCGGGTATGCGGGTGGAATTACCTCTGCGGCTATGGATGGACTTCTTGTGGCTGAGAAGATAGCCGGAAAATATACAATGAAAAAAGAACAGAAAGAAGAAAAGACATGAATCCAAGAGAATTTTTAAAAGATAAAAAAAGAATTGTTGTAAAAATAGGATCTTCGTCTCTGCAGCATGCTGAGACAGGAGATTTAGATTATATCAAGCTTGAGGTGCTTGTGAGGGAACTCTGTAATTTGAGAAACCAGGGAAAAGATGTGATACTTGTAACCAGCGGCGCCATTGCAGCCGGGAAAAAGGCAGTACACATTGATAAAAAAGATAATCCGATTGCGGTGAAACAGGCATGTGCTGCCATCGGGCAGGCACGCCTTATGATGACGTACCAGAAAATTTTTGCCGAATACAATCAGGTGGCAGCGCAGATTTTGATGACAAAAAATACGATTGTGGATGATCTGAACCGGTTTAATGCAAAAAACACGTTTAATGAGCTGTTAAAGCTCGGTGTGATACCGGTTGTCAATGAAAATGACACAGTTGCAACTTATGAGATTGAGTTTGGTGACAATGATACACTTTCCGCGATTGTTGCATCTCTTGTGGACGCGGATCTGCTCATTTTAATGTCAGATATTAACGGTCTTTATACGGATGATCCGAACAAGAATCCGGAAGCGGAATTTATCAGTGTTGTGGATCGTTTGGATGACAAGATTATGGGAATGGGAAAAGAGAGTACCGGAAGCAGCGTGGGAACCGGCGGAATGAATACCAAGCTTTCGGCGGCAAAGATTGCTACCTGTTCCGGAGCGGATATGGTAATTGCCAATGCGTCGGATATCCGTATTCTGCATCGGATTATGGATGGACGTGAACACGGAACGCTGTTTAAGGCGCATAAGGATGAGAATTTTGATCTGATCACCTATGTAGAAAATATGCATAAATAAAGGAGTAATCATGGAAAAGTCCAGAATTGACCGAATCAACGAATTATACCGCAAATCCCAGGCAGAGGGCTTGACGGAGGAAGAGAAAAAAGAACAAAAACGGTTGCGTGAGGAGTATATCGCCGATGTGCGTGCCAATTTCCGCAGCCAGTTAAACAATATTGACATTCAGAATGAGGACGGTACCATTACCAATCTCGGTGAAAAATATGGAAACAAAGAGGCAAATTAGGAAAGAAATCCTTGCAGTCAGGGACGCTATTGCCCCGGAACTTCATAAAAAAATGAGCAAAGAGATTTGTGATGCGCTTTCCGGACTTTCGGAATATGCAGAGGCGGAACAGATTCTGTTTTTTGTTCCCTATGGGTCCGAGGCGGATATTTCTCCGTTGCTGGAAGCGTGCATGGAGAACGGGCGCAGCGTGTTTTGCCCTCTTGTTGCGGGGGAACAGATGGAGTTTTACCGCGTGGATGATATGTCGCAGCTGACGGAGGGGTACAAAGGTATCAGAGAACCGGCCCCGTCGCCGGAAAGGAAATATTGTCCGGGCAGGAAGGATTTTTTAATACTTCCCGGTTCTGTCTTTGACCTGGAAGGAAACCGGATTGGGTACGGAAAAGGTTTTTATGACCGATTTCTTTCCGGCGGTTTTCAGGGAGCAATGGCAGCGCCTGCATTTTCTCTGCAGATTGTGGAAAACGGAAGGATTCCGGCAGAGGAGACCGATCAAAAAATAAATTGTATCGTAACAGAGAAGGAGATTATCCGGATCTGAGAAAGAGAGAGGAACTATATGGAATTGACAGAACTTGGAAAAAGAGCAAAGGATGCCAAATATGAAGCGGCACTTTTGACTACGGAGATAAAAAATTCGCTTTTACATAAGATTGCGGACGCACTGATTGCAGATGCGGATACAATCATTGCGCAAAATGCCATTGATATGGAGAACGGAAGAAAGAACAATATGCATCCGGGACTTCTGGACCGTCTGCTTTTGACGCAGGATAGGATGGAGTCCATTGCGGAAGGGCTCAGACAGGTGGCAGAGCTTCCGGATCCGGTCGGAACCGTATTGGAGAGTTTTGAACGTCCGAACGGTATGAAAATTGAAAAGGTCAGTGTTCCGATGGGCGTTATCGGTATTATTTATGAATCTCGTCCGAATGTGACGCCGGATGCGTTCGGACTTTGTTTCAAATCCGGAAATGCAGTGATTTTAAAAGGCGGTTCCGATTGTCTCTATTCCAATAAAGCGATTACGGACAGCATACGCAAAACGTTATTGGAAAACGGCTATAATCCGGATATCATTCAATTGATTGAAGCCACAGACCGCAGTGTGACTGCAGAGTTCATGAAAATGAAAGAGTATGTGGATGTACTCATTCCTCGCGGCGGTGCCGGACTTATCCGTGCAGTTGTGGAAAATGCAACCATTCCGGTGATTGAGACGGGAACCGGAAACTGTCACATTTACGTGGATAAGGATGCGGACATCGACAAAGCGGTAAACATTATTTACAATGCAAAAACACAGAGAATCGGTGTGTGCAATGCCTGCGAGTCGCTGGTTGTCCATGAAGACATCAAAGCGGCATTTCTTCCGGCACTTGCAAACAGACTTTCCGAAAAGAATGTGGAAATCCGTGCGGATGAAAGCGCGCGACAGGTTCTTACGGATGCAGTAATTGCAACGGAGGAAGATTTCGGCAAAGAATATTTGGATTATATTATTTCCGTTAAGACGGTTTCAAACGTAGAGGAAGCGGTTGCGCATATTAACCGCTATAATACCGGACATTCCGAATGTATCATCACAGAAAATAAAGAAGTGGCGGAAAAATTCAAAAAACAGGTGGATGCTGCGTGTGTTTATGTCAATGTTTCCACACGTTTTACCGATGGTTTTGAATTTGGTTTCGGCGCTGAAATCGGGATCAGTACACAGAAACTTCATGCGAGAGGACCGATGGGACTTAAGGAATTGAATTCATACAAATATACGATTGTCGGAGACGGACAAATCAGAGCATAACAAAGAGGTTTGACATGATAAAAAAAGATGACTTGGAATTGAAAATGCAGCAGTTTGATCTTGCAATGAGCCCGCCGGTGCAGGAACCGGAGCGTCAGTATTTTTACATTGCAAAGGCCAAAAAGATGGTTTCCGAGCTTGCAAAGACACTCGGCAGAAAACCGACATTCTGTGTGGTGACGTTCGGGTGCCAGATGAATGCAAGGGATTCCGAAAAGCTGTCAGGCATATTGGAGGAAATCGGATATGAGGATAACGGAACCGATGAAAATTCGGATTTTGTAATCTTCAATACGTGTACAGTCCGTGACAATGCCAACCAGAGAGTGTACGGAAGGCTCGGTGTGCTGAAAAACTATAAAAAGAAAAATCCGAATATGCGTATCGGAATCTGTGGCTGTATGATGCAGGAGCAGAGTGTAATCGAAAAAATGAAAAAAAGCTATCGTTTTGTTGACTTGATTTTCGGTACGCACAATATTTTTAAATTTGCAGAACTCGTTGTCCGTATGTTGGAAAACGATGAAATGCTTATTGATATTTGGAAAGACACGGACCAGATTGTGGAGGATCTGCCGATTGTCCGCAAATATCCGTTCAAATCCGGTATCAATATTATGTTCGGTTGTAACAATTTTTGCAGTTATTGCATTGTTCCTTACGTACGCGGACGTGAGAGAAGCCGTAATCCGGAGGATATTATCCGCGAGATCGAGATGCTTGTTGCGGATGGTGTGATTGAAATTATGCTTCTCGGACAAAATGTGAATTCCTACGGAAAAAATTTGGATGAGCCGATCTCCTTTGCCCAACTTTTACAGAGAATTGAGCAGATTGAAGGGTTAGAACGCATCCGCTTTATGACCTCTCATCCGAAAGATTTGTCGGATGAACTGATTGCGGTTATGCGTGATTCAAAAAAAATATGCAGACATCTGCATTTGCCGTTGCAGTCAGGTTCCACGCGCATTCTTGAAAAAATGAACCGCAGATATACAAAAGAACAGTATATTGAGCTGGCACTTAAAATCCGGAGGGAAATTCCGGATATTTCCCTGACGACAGATATTATAGTCGGTTTTCCGGGGGAAACAGATGAAGATGTGGATGACACAATCGATGTAATCAAAAAGGTCGGATATGATAATGCGTTTACATTTATTTATTCCAAGCGGACCGGAACGCCGGCTGCGGCCATGGAAAATCAGGTGCCGGAAGATATGGTAAAACGCAATTTTAACCGGGTGCTCGAAACCGTACAGCACACATCAAAAAATCGCAGTGTTTCTTATTTGGATCAGGATGTCACTGTGCTTATTGAGGAGATGAACGATCAGGATGATACATTGGTGACGGGAAGAATGTCCAACAACACCATTGTCCATTTGAAAGGGAATGCTTCCATGATCGGAACATTGCAAAACGTGCACTTGGATGAATGCCATGGATTTTACTACAACGGCCATGTGATTGAATCGTGAGAAAATAACAAGAAGTGAGGCATAAGATGGCAGAATTAACACCGATGATGAAACAGTATATGGAAACAAAAGAGCAGTACAAAGACTGTATTTTGTTTTATCGTTTGGGTGATTTTTACGAAATGTTTTATGAGGATGCACTTGTGGCGTCCAAGGAACTGGAAATTACACTGACGGGTAAAAGTTGCGGGCAGGAGGAGCGGGCACCGATGTGCGGCGTTCCGTATCATGCGGCCGACAATTACCTGACCAGATTGGTCAATAAGGGATATAAGGTGGCTATCTGTGAACAGGTGGAGGATCCGAAGGCGACAAAGGGAATTGTAAAACGTGAAGTAGTCCGTATTGTGACGCCGGGAACCAATCTCAATGTACAATCGCTGGAGGAAAGTCGCAATAATTATCTGATGTGTATTGCCTATATGGAGGAAAAAATCGGAATTTCCGTGGTAGATGCATTGACCGGAGACTATTATGTGACAGAAGTTTCCGATGTGAAGAAACTTCAGGATGAAATCATGAAGTTTTCGCCGTCTGAGATTGTATGCAATGATAATTTCCTTGTGAGCGGTTACATGGTGGATGACTTGAAGGAACGGCTCGGTATCACCATCTATAAGTTGGATGCGTGGTATTTTGACGAATCGGGTTGTCAGCAGCTGTTGCAGAAACATTTTCATGTGAGTACCATGACAGCACTCGGTATAGATGATTTTTTTGCCGGACAGATTGCGGCCGGAGCGGTGCTTCAATATTTGTATGAGACGCAGAAAACAGCCCTTTCCAACATTACAAAGCTTGTTCCTTATGTGGCGAGCAAATATATGCTTCTTGACAGTTCCACAAGGCGGAATCTTGAACTGACCGAGACGCTGCGCGAGAAAATGAAGCGGGGATCGCTTCTATGGGTTTTGGATAAGACAAAGACAGCCATGGGCGCCAGAACACTTCGTCAATATATCGAACAACCGCTGATTGAAGAAGAAGATATTACCATGCGCCAGGATGCCATCGAAGAATTAAATGAGCATATGGTTTCCAGGGAAGAATTGCGGGAATATCTGAATCCGATATACGATTTGGAGCGTCTTCTCGGAAAAATCAGTTATAAAACAGCCAATCCGAGGGACTTGATTGCATTTCGCAATTCGCTGCGCATGCTTCCGCCGATCCGTACGGTGCTCGGTGAATTTCAGTGCACCCTTATGAAAAATATTTGCCGTGATGTGGATGGATTGGAAGATTTGTGCGGACTTATCGAGGATGCAATTGAGGAGGAACCGCCGATTTCGTCCAAGGAAGGCGGTATCATAAAACCCGGATTTTCCGAGGATGTAGATCATTTCCGACAGGCCAAAACCGACGGAAAAGCATGGCTTGCACAGCTGGAAAATGATGAGCGGGAACGGACGGGAATTAAAAATTTAAAGATAAAATATAACAAAGTGTTCGGTTACTATTTGGAGGTGACCAATTCATTCAAGAATATGGTGCCGGACGATTATATCCGCAAACAGACACTGACCAATGCGGAACGTTATACGATGCCGAAACTGAAAGAGATGGAAGATACCATTCTCAATGCAGAAGATAAGCTTTACGGATTGGAATATGATCTGTTTTGCGAAATAAGAGATGCGTTGTCCGCGAATATGGAACGTATCCAGAAAACGGCGAAAGCAATTGCGGCGCTGGATGTATTTTGCTCTCTTGCCTATGTGGCGGAGCGGAACCACTATGTGCGTCCGCAGTTAAATACAAAAGGAATCATCCAGATAAAAGACGGACGTCATCCTGTGGTGGAAAAAATGATCAAAAACGATATGTTTATCTCAAATGATACATATCTGGATAATGAGAAGCATCTGATTTCTATTATTACGGGACCGAATATGGCCGGTAAATCAACTTACATGCGTCAAACGGCGCTGATTGTTCTCATGGCACAAATCGGAAGTTTTGTTCCTGCAAAAAGTGCTAAAATCGGCATTGTGGACCGTATTTTTACGAGAGTCGGCGCGTCGGATGATTTGGCCAGCGGGCAGTCGACGTTTATGGTGGAAATGAATGAGGTTGCCAACATCTTGAGAAATGCCACATCGAAGAGTCTTTTGATTCTGGACGAGATCGGACGCGGAACATCGACGTTTGACGGACTTTCCATTGCGTGGGCAGTTGTTGAACATATCAGTAACCGCAAGCTTCTCGGAGCAAAAACACTGTTTGCGACGCATTATCATGAACTGACAGAGTTGGAAGGAAAGATGAACAATGTCAACAATTACTGCATTGCGGTAAAGGAAAAAGGGGATGACATTGTGTTCCTGAGGAAAATTGTGAAAGGCGGAGCCGATCGCAGTTACGGTATCCAGGTTGCTAAGCTGGCAGGGGTTCCGGACATGGTTATTGACCGTGCAAAGGAAATTGCAGAGCAACTTTCCGACAACGATGTGACAGAAAAAGTACAGAGCATCCAAATGCAGAATAAGGCTGACAAGGTAAAAGTCAAAAAATACGATCAGGTAGACCTTGCACAGATGTCCTTGTTTGATACCGTAAAGGATTCCGATGTCATCGATGAACTTCTTGCGGTGGATATACAGACTTTGACCCCGCTTGATGCACTGAACACACTGTATAAACTTCAAAACATGATTAAGAACAGATGGAGTAATGACAATGAATGAAATTCACATACTGGACAGTAATACCGTAGACCAGATTGCAGCGGGTGAAGTGGTGGAAAGACCTGCTTCTGTTGTGAAAGAATTGGTGGAAAATGCCATTGACGCCGGCGCATCCAATATTACCGTTGAAATTAAAGACGGAGGCATAAGTTTTATCCGTGTCACCGACGATGGGAGCGGTATTGATGAAAGTCAGCTTTCCAAGGTTTTTCTGCGTCATGCCACAAGTAAGATTGAAGCGGCGGAAGATTTGGAAACGGTAATGAGTCTTGGGTTCCGCGGTGAGGCACTTTCGAGTATTTCGGCAGTCTGTCAGGTGGAAATGATTACGAAAACAAAAGATGCGCTGACCGGAAGAAGAATTTGCATCAGCGGAGGAGAAGCCGAGCCGCCGGAGGAAATCGGGGCACCGGACGGAACAACGATCCTTGTGCGCAACATATTCTTTAATACACCGGTCCGCCGTAAATTTTTAAAGACACCGGCGACGGAAGGCGGATATATTGCTGATTTTATGCAGCATATGGCATTGTCTGTTCCGGATGTGGCGTTCCAGTTTATCATGAACGGACAGACTAAGTTTTTTACTTCGGGAAACGGAAAGACGGAGGAAATCATTTACCGCATTTACGGTAAAGAAGTATCCGATGCCATGATTCCGGTGGAGGCAAAGGCGGAAGGAATCCGCATGTCCGGTTTTCTCGGAAAACCGATATTAAACCGGTCCAACCGCAGTTATGAAACATTTTTTGTGAACAAACGCTATATTAAAAGCACTATGATTTCAACAGCGGTAGAGGAAGGATATAAAACCTTTTTGATGCAACATAAATATCCGTTTGTTGTTTTACATTTTGAGATAGATCCGACCAAAATTGATGTCAATGTTCATCCGACAAAGATGGACATCCGGATGAATGAACCGGGATACTTTCTTTCGTTCATCCGTGATACGGTAAAGGATGCCTTGACGGGACGGAATTTTGTCGCGTCTATGGAGGATATACCGTCTGCAGCACAACAGGCAGATAAACAGGAACAGAAAATTCTGACCGGGACACTCCCACAGCCTTTTGAGGAGAAGAGAAGGCAGCTTGTCCGCGAACAGAATCAGTACGGAGAAGTGCCGAAGGAGAAGGAAACAAGAGTGCTCGGCACTGACCGGGAATTTTTAAAGCACATGAATGTACAAACTCCTCAGGTGGCGCTCACCAGCGGAAATGTCATCAAACAAAAAGAGATGGTTGTGGTCGAAAAAGTAGAGCAGATGCGTCTTTTTGATGAGGAGGATTTGCAGAAGCAGGAGCTTGAAAACTTTAAAATCATCGGACAGGTGTTTGACACGTACTGGATTTTGGCATTGCCGGAAAAAATATATTATGTGGATCAGCATGCGGCGCATGAAAAAGTTATGTATGAACGCCTGATGCGTCAGTACAAGGAAAAAGAGATATTGCAGCAATCTTTGAATCCTCCGCTTGTGATTACATTGTCCTTAAAAGAAAAGGATGTACTGCTGCAACATATGGAGATTTTTGAGAAACTCGGTTTTGAGATGGATGAATTCGGAGAAGATGCGTACGCAGTGCGGAGTGTTCCGCTGGATTTGTACGGTCTGAGTGAGAGACAACTCTTTTTAACAGTGCTGGATGAGCTGGTTGAATTTCCGGTAAAAGGAGATTCCGATGCAGTGCTTTCAAAGATTGCAAGTATGTCGTGTAAGGCTGCGGTGAAGGGAAACCAGACATTGTCACAGAAAGAGGCTGAGGAACTGCTAAAAGAGCTTATGGCCTGTGAGAATCCGTTTAATTGTCCGCACGGCAGACCGACCATCATTTCCATGACGAAATACGAGTTAGAGAAAAAGTTTAAAAGGTAATCATATGACGGAAAAAAAGAAATTGGTCATTTTGACCGGACCGACTGCGGTCGGAAAGACAAAGCTATCGATTGAACTTGCTAAAAAGATTGGCGGAGAAATTATCTCCGCCGATTCTATGCAGGTTTATAAACATATGGATATCGGTTCGGCCAAAATTATGCAGTCGGAAATGGACGGTGTCAGGCATCACCTCATCGACGTGTTGGAACCGACAGAGGATTTCGACGTGTTCTGTTTTCAGAAAATGGCGAAAGATGCGATGAAAGGCATTTATGAGAGAGGAAATATCCCTGTCATTGTCGGCGGAACCGGATTTTATATTCAGTCGGTTCTTTATGACATTGACTTTGCGGATTCGGATGAAGATCTGACGCTTCGCACGGAACTGGAGGAGTTTGCGAAAAAAAACGGTGCGCATGCATTACATGAAATGTTAAGACAGGTGGATCCTGAGGCGGCGGAGGAAATTCACGAAAACAATGTGAAACGTGTGATCCGCGCGATTGAATATTTCAGACAGACCGGCGAAAAAATATCGGAGCATAATAAACAACAGCGTGAAAAAGAGTCTCCGTACAATTTCTGCTATTTTGTGCTGGATGATGATCGGGCAAAATTGTATGAACGGATAGACGAGAGAGTGGAACTTATGTTGGAGGCGGGGCTTGTAAATGAAGTGGAAGGGCTTCTTGCACGCGGATGTAAGAGGGAAAGCACAGCTATGCAGGGACTCGGATATAAAGAAATCATTGATTATCTGCAGGGAAACATTGATCTGGAACGGGCCGTGTATCTGATTAAAAGGGATACCAGACACTTTGCAAAAAGGCAGATAACATGGTTTAAAAGAGAACGGGATGTTGTCAGAGTACAGAAAGATTTCATGAACTATGAGGATGATAAGATTTTGGACTTTATGCTCGGACAGCTTAGCATAAGACATATTACGGAGGAAACAACATGACAGAGATGGAACAGATGTATCAGGCATTGGATATTGACGATGATGTCCGGGTGTTCGGTGAGAAAATTTTAGAAACTTGTAAGGCAAGATTTGCGCAGATTGATGAGACGGCGGAATATAACCAGTTGAAAGTAATCAAAGCCATGCAGGATGCGAGAGTGAGTGAAGCCTGTCTTCTCGGGACAAACGGATATGGATATAACGATATCGGAAGGGATGCGTTGGAACAGGTATATGCCAATCTGTTCCATACCGAGGACGCGCTTGTCAGACCGCAGATTACCTGCGGAACCCATGCGCTTGCCTTGGCGTTGATGAGTAATTTAAGACCGGGAGATGAGCTTCTTTCTCCGGTCGGAAAACCTTATGATACGCTTGAAGAAGTAATCGGAATCCGTCCGTCCAAAGGTTCACTGCGCGAATACGGGGTATCCTACCGGCAGGTAGATTTGCTTCCGGACGGTGACTTTGATTGGGACGGCATCCGGAATGCCATTCATGAAAAGACAAAGATGGTGACGATACAGCGTTCCAAAGGATATGAACCGCGGAAAACCCTGTCGGTTGATCGTATCGGTCAATTGATTTCGTTTATAAAAAATATAAAATCCGATATTATTTGCATGGTGGATAACTGCTACGGTGAATTTGTGCAGAGGATTGAGCCGTCGGATGTCGGTGCGGATATGGTAGTCGGTTCTTTGATTAAAAATCCGGGCGGCGGACTTGCTCCGATCGGCGGATATATTGCCGGAAAGAAAGAGTGTGTGGAAAATGCGGCGTATCGGTTGACTTCGCCGGGACTCGGCAAGGAAGTGGGAGCATCGCTCGGTGTTCTTCCGGCCTTTTATCAGGGACTTTTTCTTGCGCCTACCGTTACGGCCTCCGCTTTAAAAGGAGCGATTTTTGCAGCAAAAATATATGAGAGATTAGGCTATACGGTGGTCCCGAACGGATCGGAGGAGCGTTTTGATATTATTCAGGCAATTACTTTCGGTAATCCGGAGGGTGTAATCTCATTCTGTAAAGGAATTCAGGCTGCAGCTCCGGTAGACAGTCATGTGACGCCGGAACCTTGGGATATGCCGGGATATGATGCACCTGTAATTATGGCGGCAGGAGCCTTTGTGTCTGGTTCGTCCATTGAACTTTCTGCCGATGGTCCGATCAAGCCTCCTTATGCGGTTTATATGCAGGGCGGACTGACCTTTCCGCATGCGAAATACGGTATGCTCAGAACCCTTCAATCCATGAAAAATGACGGGGTTGTAAAACCGGAACAACTCACAATAACAGATATTTAGTCGAAAAAAAAACCACGAATTTTATATACATACTTTTGGGTGTGTGTTAAGATATATCTAGTGTTTTACAAAAGAAATCTGGAGGATACAAATGAGAGGAAAAAACAATTGGGCATGCTTTCTGATGATTCTTGCCGGTATTGTCATCGGCGGATTTATCGGTTCGCTTTTCCCGAATTCTTTTCTGAATTACGGTCAGACTTTCGGGTTGACATCTCCGATCATATTGGATTTGGGGATTATGGTTCTTACCTTCGGGCTGACAATCAAAATTACCGTTGCAAGCATCATCGGTATCATAATCGGTATTATTATATATCGTTTTCTGTAGGGAATTCGTTTGTCTGGAGAACATCTGGGTAAACTACTATGTACAAACAAAAAGAAAACGGGAAGATACAGATGCTTCCCTACGATAAGTTTTTGGAATCCGGACCACAGTCACTCAGTGACGAAGAACTTCTTGCGATTATTTTGCGCACGGGAACCAAGGGAGAGGATGCGGTTACGCTTTCCTGCAGAGTACTTGAAGCCTGCGGAGAGAAGCGTGGGATTTCCGGGCTTTATCATGTGACGCTGAAAGATTTGATGAATATCAAAGGAATCGGCGAAGTGAAGGCAGTTAAATTGAAAGCGGTTGCTGAGCTTTCAAAAAGAATTGCCTGTTCAAAAGTAAAAGAGGATATATGTTTTCGCCGTCCGGAACAGGTGGCGCAGGCATATATGGAACAGATGCGTCATCTGGAAAAAGAGTGCTGTGTGGCGGTATATATGGACAGCAAAGACAGCAGAATTAAGGATGTGACGTTGTCTGTCGGATGCTTAAACAGTTCTATTATGTCTGCAAGGGAGATTTTCAGACAGGCACTGCTTTGCAATGCGGCGGCGGTGATACTTCTCCACAATCATCCCAGCGGGAATCCGCAACCGAGCAGGGAGGATATCCTGTTGACAACACGGCTGAAAGAGGCATCGCAAATTATGGAAATTCCCCTGCTTGACCATATAATTATCGGGGATAATACATACATAAGTTTAAAGGAGAAAGGAGTTTTATAATGGCTTCCAGTGCATATGGTATCGATCTCGGTACTTGTAACATTAAAATTTATGAAAAAGGTGATCAGGACGTATTTTGTCAGAAAAATATAATTGCCATTGAAAACAAAGACTATTTATTTGCGTACGGGGATGACGCTTTTGAAATGTATGAAAAAGCACCGGCAAATATTCATATTTCGTATCCGCTTTGCAACGGGGTAATTGCGGATATTAAAAACATGCAGATTCTTGTAAAATGTTTTATTTCAGACCTTTGCGGAGGAAATGTCAAACCGGCGGATTACTACATCGCGGTACCGACGGATGTGACGGAAGTAGAAAAGAGAGCGTTTTATGATCTGATAAAAAATGCCAATGTGAAGGCAAAAAAAGTCATGGTAGTGGAAAAAGCCATTGCAGACGGGCTCGGTCTTGATATTGATGTAAAAAATTCCCAGGGTGTTCTTGTTGTGGATGTAGGATATGACACAACAGAGATTTCCATTTTGTCTCTCGGCGGAATTGTATTAAGTAAATTGATTAAAGTCGGCGGACAGAAATTTGATGATGCAATCCGTAATGCCGTCCGCAAAGAGTACAATTTAATTATCGGCGGAAAGACGGCGGAGAAAGTTAAGATTTCTCTGGCTGAGTTGGAAGAAAAAGGGGAAGCAGCTGTCGTATACGGGCGTGATATTGTGACGGGACTTCCTGTGGAGCGTGAGATACCGACAGAACTTGTTGTGGACTGTCTGAAAGAACATTTCAACACAATTATTGACAATATTAAAGTGATTTTAGAAAGAACGCCGCCTGAGCTCGCGGCTGACATTTACCGCAAGGGTATTTATCTGACCGGCGGTGCGTGTCAGGTGAGTCATTTAAGCCAGCTTCTCAGCAACGGCACCGGACTGAAAGTGAATGTTGCGGAACATCCGGTTGAGAGCGTAGCCATGGGACTTGCCAAAATTATTAAGGACGATAATTACAAGTCGGTGGCTTATTCGATTGCGGGTATGGGTAACGGAGGAAAATAATGAGACGAAAACGGCAGAAGTTTACGATTCCAAGTAAATACTTGTTGCTGATTATGACGGTTATCTGTGTCATGTTTATGGCGATTACATTTTTTACAGACTTTTTTGCAGCTCCGCTCAGCAATTTTGCCGGAGCTGTCGTTATTCCGTTTCAATCGGGAATCAGTCATGTGGGAGAGTGGATGTCCAACCGGTCGGAGGAACTGAAATCCCTGCGCAGCGTTCTTGCGGAAAACGAAAAACTCCAGGAACAGGTCGATGCGCTCACAATTGAAAACAACTCTCTTCAGCAGGATAAATATGAACTGAACAATCTGAGACAGTTGTACAAGCTGGACCAGGAATATGCAGATTTTGAAAAAGTCGGTGCGAGGGTTGTAGCCAAGGATACGGGAAACTGGTTCCATAATTTTGTGATTGACAAGGGAAGCAAAGACGGAATTCAGGTAGACATGAATGTTATGGCGGGCAGCGGACTGGTCGGCCGCGTGACCGAAGTCGGTGATGACTGGGCAAAGGTAATCTCTATTATTGATGATAATTCCAATGTCAGCGCGATGGTCCTTTCTACGGAGGATTCCTGCATGGTACAGGGTAATTTGGAATCTATGGACCGGGGTGTAATCACCTTTTCCAAGCTGATTAACAGTGATGCGGCGGTAAAAGAGGGAGACAAGGTTGTCACCTCGCACATCAGTACCAAATATCTTCCGGGAATTTTAATCGGATACATATCGACAATCAGTGCAGATGCCAATAATCTGACGAGTTCCGGTTATCTTACACCGGCAGTGGATTTTTCGCATTTGGAGGAAGTACTTGTCATACTGGATATGAAAAAAGATTATTCGGAAAAGGAATAGTTTTATGAAACGTAATGTATTTATTGCAATCATGATTATCATATGTTTCGTGTTACAGTCCACTCTTTTTAAATATTTAAATTTCGGGGGGATTACTCCGAATCTGCTCATCATAATCACAGCGGCTTTCGGATTTATGTGCGGAAAGACCTGTGGTCTGCTTGTCGGTTTTTTTGTAGGGCTGTTATGCGATATTTTTTTCGGTGACGTTTTGTGTTTTCATGCACTTATCTATATGTACATCGGATACATCAACGGGAATTTCAAACAGATTTTCTATAAAGAGGATATCAAACTTCCAATCGTTCTCATTACCTGTAGTGATATCGTGTTTGGTCTTGTTTATTATGTGTTGTTGTTCCTGTTGCGAGGAAGATTTCATTTTGTACATTATCTGACAAAAATTATGCTTCCGGAAGTCGTATATACCATAGTGGTTACGCTTGTCTTATATCCGATTATCCGGATGATTACAAGCAAATTGGATGAAGGAGAAAAAAGGAGCGAAGACAGTTTTGCTTAGATTAATCAAAGAATCTGTTTTGAATATGATTACATCAAGAATTTTCGTTCTGATCCTGATTTTTTCGACAATGTCCGGAGTTCTTGTCTATCGGTTGTTTGATTTGCAGATTGTTCACGGCAGTGAATACCTCGACAATTTTAAGCTGACAATCCGAAAACAGAGAACGATTCCGGGTACCCGAGGAAATATCTACGATCGCAACGGTAACCTTCTTGCCTATAATGAATTGGCTTATTCGGTTATGATTGAGGACGTGTATGAATCGGGCCGCGGAAAAAATAAAAGCCTGAATGATACCATATCGGTACTGATTGATATGATTCAGGTGAACGGTGACCGTATCGAAAATGATTTTGATATTGTTTTGGACGAAAACAATAATTATGTATTCACGGTGGAGGGAGCACAATTACTTCGTTTCCTTGCCGACGTTTACGGACATGCTTACACGGACAAGCTTACCTATGCAGAAAAAACATCTTCTGCGCAGGATGTCATCAATTATCTGGCGGGAACCAAAAAGTTTGCCGTGGGCGAATATTTGGATCCGGAAGACACCACGTCGGATTTCATTGTCGGAAGCGGATATACAAAAGAGAAGCTTCTTCAGATTGTTACCATCCGCTATGCAATGAGTCTGAACAGTTATCAGAAATATATTGCGACGACGGTTGCCAAAGATGTATCGGATGAGACGGTTGCGATGGTAATGGAAAACAGCCAGGAATTGACAGGTGTTTCCGTGACGGAAGATACTGTCCGTAAATATGTGGACAGCGTGTATTTTTCGCATTTGATCGGTTATATCGGTAAAATTTCCAACGAAGAGTACGATGAATTGTCAGTGGAGGATGAAAATTATTCGCTGACAGATATTGTCGGAAAAGCGGGAATTGAGCAGTACATGGAAACGACTCTGCAGGGAACAAAAGGAACCGAGGTCGTCTATGTGGATAATGTGGGTAAGGTGATTGAGACAAGTGACCGGAAGGAACCGGCTGCGGGAGATGATGTATATCTTACAATTGATATGGAGTTGCAGAAAGCCGTTTATAATCTTTTGGAACAGAAGATAGCGGGTATTCTTGTTTCAAACATTCAAAATGTCAAAGAGTATACACCGGAGACGAATGCATCTGCTGCAAATATCAAAATTCCCATTTATGATGTGTATTTTGCATTGTTTAACAATAATATTATCGATACCGGTCATTTTGAGGAAGAGGGAGCAAAAGAGACAGAGCAGGCTGTATTGGAAGCATTCCGTGCAAAACAACAGAATGTTGTTTCGGGTCTGCGCGAGGAGCTTGAGAGTACGGCAACGCCTTATGACCGTCTGCCGTTAGAGTATCAGGTGTATCAATTGGCGGTTGTTTCCATGCTGGAGGATCAGGATGTCATCAAGACGGCGGAAATAGACAGAGAAGATGAAACCTATCTGGCTTGGAAAGTGGATGAAAACATCAGTCTGCAGGCGTATTTGAATTATCTGATATCCAAAGGATGGATTGATATCACGAAGCTGGAATTGAAATCACAATATTCCGACTCGGAAGAAATTTATACGGAGCTGATCCGCTATATCGAGGAACATATTGTTTATGACTCTTATTTCAACAAACGTCTGTATAAATATATGCTTCTTGCCGACCAGATTACAGGTAGGCAAGTATGTCTTCTTCTGTTTGAGCAGAATGTGATTGACGGTACAGATGAGGAGCGGGCGGCAGTTGCAAGCGGCGCGGTTTCTTCTTACTCTTTTATGGTTAATAAGATTAAAAATCTTGATATTTCACCTGCTATGTTGGCGCTGGATCCGTGTTCCGGATCCTGTGTGGTTACAGATACAGGCACAGGCGAACTGTTAGCTTGTGTAACGTATCCGGGCTATGACAATAACCGATTGACCAATTCCATAGATTCTGAGTACTACAATCAGATATACAATGATTTGTCTCAGCCGATGTGGAATTATGCGACACAGCAGTTGTCGGCACCGGGTTCGACGTTTAAAATGGTTTCGGCGGCGACGGCCTTGGAAGAAAATGTGGTCAGTCTGGGGGAAGATATTATATGTCACGGAACCTGGGATACTATCAAGCCGGAAGCAAAGTGCTGGATTGCTCCCGGAGCACACGGTGCCCTGAGCATATCAGAGGCTATCGAGCATTCCTGTAACTACTATTTTTATGAAGCAGGTTACCGGCTCAGCCGTCTGGACGGTGTATATGACAGCGATACCGGTATTTCCAAACTTGCATATTATGCAGATCAGTTTGGTTTATCCGATAAATCCGGAATAGAGATTTCGGAAAGTGCACCGAAGGTGTCGGATTTTGATGCAATCCGTTCTGCAATCGGACAGGGTAACAACAACTATTCTACGGTTGGGTTGGCCCGTTATGTCACAACGGTTGCAAACAGCGGAAATTGTTATAATCTGAGCCTTCTCGACAAAACAACAGATTCGGAAGGAAATCTGTTGAAAGATTACACACCGACACTTCGAAATACAGTAGCATTGGAACAGACAACATGGGATGCGATTCACCGCGGAATGCGCAAAGTGGTCATGGGCAAAGAATATTATGAAGGACTTGCTGTTAACGTGGCAGGAAAAACCGGTACGGCCCAAGAGAATAAAAAGAGGCCGAACCATGCGCTGTTCGTATGTTATGCACCGTATGAGAATCCTGAAATCGCGATTGCGACACGTATTGCGTACGGATATTCTTCCGATAATGCGGCGCAGATGACGCGGGATGTTATCATGTATTATTTCGAACTGGAAGAGGAAGATCAGTTGATTACAGGTACAGCGGAAGATGAAAATGCAGTACATGTTACAGGAGACTAATATTTTATGGCAAAGGTAATGAGATGAAAGAGAATGTCAGACTGAAAAGTTTTCCAAACGGAATAAAAATTGTTATCAGTGAAGATGCAGCTTTTGAAGATGTACTTACGGAAATTGGCGAAAAGTTTAAAGACTCGGGCAAATTTTTCGGAAAGGCAAAGCTGGCAGTATCTTTTGAAGGCAGAAAAAATACGACAGAGGAAGAGGATGCCATTTTAGATGTCATTGCCAAGACCGGAAGCGTCAATATTGTCTGTGTTGTTTCAAAAGAGAACGAAGATGTATTTGACAGAGCGGTCGGCGCGGTGCAGCAGATGATGGAGAGCGACAGTGCACAGTTTTATCGCGGAGATCTGACGGGAAAACAGGTGCTTGAGACAGAGCAGAGCATTATTGTGCTCGGAAGTGTACACAAGGGAAGCTGTGTAATCTCCAAGAAAAATATTATTGTGTTGGGCGGATTGGAAGGCTCGGTTTATGCCGGGGTTGACGGAAAAGCGCATTTTGTTGCTGCACTTTCCATGAATCCGGAATCTGTACGCATCGGTGAAGTGAAAGGAAAGTACAAAGGCAAAGGATTTCTCGGACGCAGGAAAACAACAGCTCCGCAGATTGCATATACAAAAGACGAAGAAATTGTTTTTGATGATTTGACGATTACAGAAGAATTACTGCAAAATCTGGAATAGAAAGATGTGCAGGGGACAAATATTTCATGAAAGTTGAGGAAAAGAAATGAGTGAAGTAATTGTCATTACATCTGGAAAAGGCGGTGTGGGGAAAACCACAACGACAGCAAACATCGGAACAGGTCTTGCCTGTCTTGGAAAAAAAGTAGTTCTGATTGATACGGATATCGGACTCCGCAATCTTGATGTTGTCATGGGATTGGAAAACAGAATTGTTTACAACCTTGTGGACGTCGTAGAAGGAAATTGCAGGGTGAAACAGGCGCTGATCAAAGATAAACGTTATCAGGGACTGTATCTGTTACCTTGTGCACAGACAAGAGATAAAACAGCGGTCAATCCGGAACAAATGAAAAAATTAACGATGCAGTTAAAAGAGCAGTTTGATTACATATTGCTGGATTGTCCGGCCGGGATAGAACGTGGCTTTCAAAATGCCATTGCAGGAGCGGACCGTGCGATTGTAGTGACAACGCCTGAGGTCTCCGCAATACGTGATGCAGACCGTATTATCGGTCTGTTACATGCATATGAAGTCGGGAAAGTGGATCTTGTTGTCAACCGTTTGCGCACCGATATGATCCGGCGCGGAGATATGATGAGTGTCGCCGATGTGGTTGATATTTTATCTGTCGATCTGATCGGAGCGGTTTATGATGACGAGGAAGTCGTTGTTTCGACCAATCACGGCGAGCCTCTCGTGTGCGGGCAGAGTATAGCGGGCAGAGCTTATATGAATATTTGCAACAGAATACTGGGAGAAGAGATTCCGATTCTCGACCCTGAAAAAGAAAAATCCGTCTGGTTCCGTTTTGCCGGTATGTTCCAGAAGAATTAAAGGGAGGGGTCGGTATGAGTATTCAGAGTTTCTTTCACAAAAAGAGATCAAAAGATATTGCAAAAGACAGACTTAAGATTCTGTTGATTTCGGACCGTTTTAATTGTTCGCCGGAAATGATGGAACTGATAAAAAAAGACATTGCAAAGGTTTTGTCCAGATATATTCAGATTGAACCCGGAAGAATGGAAATAGAAGTGAGCAAAAGAAAAATTAATGTTTTTTGGTGATAAAATATGCTGAAAAGATATCGTGTCAGGGATTATGATTTTAAATTAATACTTATGTTGATTGCGGTAACTGTGATCGGAATTATGGTAATCGGAAGTGCAAACGAGTCGTACCAGTCCAAGCAGATTCTCGGATTTGTTATGGGACTATTCCTTATGATTGTCATTTCACTTTTTGATTATTCGGCGTTTCTCAGATTTCATTGGGTGATATATGTTTTGAACCTGTTGTTGCTTCTTTTGGTAGAGTTTTTCGGTGAGTCAACCAACAATGCACAGCGCTGGGTTTCTATTGCCGGAATACGGTTCCAACCCTCGGAAACCGCCAAAATTATGTTGATTTTATTTTATGCACAGTTTATTATGAAACATAAGGAGAGCATCAGTTCTTTCAAGACGATTTTGTCTATGATTGTATTGCTCGTACCGCCGCTTTTACTCATATACAGACAGCCTGACCTGTCGACCAGCATTATGATCGGTTTGCTGTTTTGTGCGCTTCTGTTTATCGGTGGCTTGAGTTATAAGATTATATTCGGTGTGTTGGTTGTTGTCATACCTGCTGCGATTATATTTTTGGCGATTGTTCTTCAGCCGGATCAGGAACTTATTAAAGATTATCAACAGACGCGAATTCTGGCGTGGTTGAATCCGGAAGAATATTCTACGACGCAGGGCTATCAGCAGGATAACTCTAAAATTGCCATAGGAAGCGGAGAGCTTTTCGGCAAAGGATTGAATAACAACGAGATAAGTTCTGTAAAAAACGGCAACTTTATATCAGAGCCGCAGACAGATTTTATTTTTGCAATTGTAGGTGAGGAGCTGGGATTTTTCGGCGGATGTATTGTGATCGGACTCCTTTTGTTTATCACCTTGGAATGTCTGCTGACCGCCAAGATGGCAAAGGATCTGGCCGGGACGCTGATTGCCTCGGGAATGGCAACGCTGATAGGCTTTCAGAGTTTTATCAACATATCTGTTGCTACCGGATTACTTCCGAATACAGGTATACCGTTGCCGTTTGTAAGTTATGGATTAACTTCGCTGCTCAGTTTGTATATTGGGGTTGGGTTTGTATTGAATGTCAGACTGCAGCGAATCAGAAAATACACTTAGGAGAGGGTGTTTCTATGAATATTGCACTTATCGCACATGATGCCAAAAAGAAATTGATGCAGAATTTCTGTATTGCATACAGAGGCATTTTGAGCAAAAACGATTTATATGCTACCGGAACGACGGGCAGGCTGATTGAGGAGGTAACGAATCTCAGCATACATAAATATCTGGCCGGGCATCTCGGTGGCGCACAGCAGCTGGGGGCACAGATTGAACATAATCAGATTGACCTGGTGATTTTCCTGCGCGATCCGTATACGCAGAAGGTTCATGAGCCGGATATTAATAATGTGGTCCGTCTTTGTGACATGCACAATATTCCCCTTGCTACGAATCTTGCAACGGCGGAACTTTTGATTAAATCATTAAGTCGAGGAGATCTTGAGTGGCGTGAAATGTACAAGTAAAAAAACATGGAGAAAGATATCGGTATTGATGCTTGTGAGCCTGCTTTTTTCAGGGTGTGCAAATGCGAAACCTTCGATGAGCTATGATCCTGAGAGCAGTGTCAGTGCTTACCGGTTTGAAAAGAGCACTTCTTCGGGCGGAGAGGACGGAAAAGCATCTTCTTTTGCATCCGGGTTGTGTCTGCGTGATGAGACAACGTTGACCGGAGGAGAAGTTGATTTGTCGGAAGCACTTTCCGGTGTTTTGTGTGATTTGAATCAAAATCGTATCATATATGCAAAAGATGAAAATATGCAACTTGCGCCGGCCAGTCTGACGAAAGTCATGACTGCCCTGGTTGCACTGAAACATGCAGAACTGGATACGGTTCTTACTGCATCGGAAAATGTAAAGATTACGGAGAGCGGTGCAACCCTATGCGGTTTGGAACCCGGAGATACGATGACTATGGATCAGGCGTTGCATGCTCTTTTGATGCAGTCGGCCAATGATGTGGCGCTTATGATAGCAGAGAACATTGCCGGCAGCAAGGAGGCGTTTTGTGAAATGATGAACGAGGAGGCAGTTGCTCTCGGGGCGACCAATTCCTGTTTCAAAAATCCGCACGGGCTTACCGAGGACGGTCATTATTCCTGCGCATATGATATGTATTTGATTTTTGCCGCGGCGATGCAGTATCCGGAGTTTACACAAATTATTAATCTTGACAGTTATGACACGATATATCATGACAAGGATGGAAATGCCAAAGAATACAGCTGCAGCACAACCAATCTCTTTTTGAGAGGTGATTATACTGCGCCGGACGGAATTACCGTGATCGGAGGGAAAACTGGAACGACGATGGCGGCGCGAAACTGTCTGGTACTTCTCAGCAAAGACTCCTCCGGCAACCCGTATATTTCGGTTATCTTAAATTGCAGTGAGAGACAGTTTTTGTATCAGGAAATGACGGATCTTCTCGATCATGTATAAATTGTGAGTATTATGTAAAAAAATAGGAAAATAGTTGTTTTTTCTTAGGATATAATTTATAATAATTAATATCGGATGAGGGCTTTGAAACATCAAATTGCACAAAAAATCCGAAATGACATATCAATAGGAGGACTTACATATGGTTCAGTTAATAGTTGGAAATAAGGGTAAAGGAAAGACAAAACATCTCTTAGAAAAAGTAAACGCACAGGTGTTGGAAGCAACAGGAAATATCGTTTATCTCGACAAGAGCAGCAAGCATATGTATGAGCTGAATAATAAAGTCAGACTGATTAATGTTTCGGATTACATGGTTACGACAGCGGAAGAATTTACAGGTTTCCTCAGCGGTATCATTTCACAGGATCATGACTTACAGATGATGTTTTTAGATAACTTTTTAAATATCGCATATCTTGAAGGCAAAGATTTTGCTCCGGTCATCAACAAGTTGGAAAAACTCGGCGAGGCATTTGGAATTGATTTTGTACTCAGTGTTGGTGTCAATGAAGATGAGTTGCCGGAAGAATTAAAAGAAAAGGTTATCGTATCTTTATAAATTAAGAATGAATATAAGGCCTCGGATTATTCCGAGGCTTTTTCTTAGGAGAATGCTGTGGCTCAAAAAAATAACAATAAAATTACAAATCTGGAAGATTACAGACCGGGGAAACTCCAATTAAATCCGGGGATTATTATATTTGCGGTCATTTTTGTATATCTGATTATTTGTATCATTATGTATTTTAATACAAAACATATTGTCGGTTATGAAGTGGTGGAAGGTTCTTTGAGCGTTCCGAATGTATATGAAGGAATTATTCTGCGTGATGAAACCGTATATTCCTGCAACGGGACCGGTTATATAAACTACTTCAGCAGGGAATCCGAACATGTGGCATGCGGTGATTTGATATATACCCTTGACAGTTCCGGTAAGATTGCAGAGATGATGGAAGCACAGGCGGAAGAAGTCCTTTTTTCGGATAGGGACCTCAATGATATAAAGAATAATCTGATTCATTTTCAAAACTCTTTTTCGGGGAGAGAATTTGAACAGGTATATGATTTCAAGGCGCAGATTGACGGCATGACGATGAAATTGTCGAATTACAACATGCTCAGTAATATTAATACGGTTCTGGGAAGCGCTGCAGACAATGTCTCTTTTCAGTATTCTCCGGCCAGCGGCGTTGTAGTGTACGGCATTGACGGATATGAAGATCTTTCTCCGGATCAGGTGTCGATGGAAATGTTTGGCGATGCCCGTGGTGTAAAAACACAACTGGAAGCCAATCAGCTGGTAAGCGGCGAGGACAAAGCGTTCAAACTGCTGCAATCAGAAAATTGGACGGTTGTGATTCCGATGGACAAAGCGCGTGCACAGGAGCTGTTGGAAGAAGAATATGTAGAAGTGAAATTTTTAAAGAATCAGTATACATCCTGGGCAAAAGTCAGTGTTTTGGATAATGCGGACGGTACGTATCTTCAACTTGATTTTACAAATTCCATGATTACATTTGCGACAGACCGGTATATTGATCTTGAAATATTGTATCGTCAGGAAAAAGGACTGAAAGTGCCGAACAGTGCCATTGCCGAGCAGGAGTTTTTCCTTATTCCGGTAGAGTACCGCCAGGATAACGGTGCGGGAGGAACGACAGGTACCTTTTTGCGTGAGGCGTACAATGAAGACGGTGAACTGATTACCAAAAAAGTGGAAGCAAAAATATATTATGCCGACGAAGAACATTATTATGTCGATACGAGTAATTTCACGATTGGTGACCATATTTGCATGCTGGATTCGTCGAACAAGATGCAGATCAGCAAGGTCGGAACGCTGATCGGTGTATACAATATTAATAAGGGATATGCGGATTTTACGTCGATTACCATTATGTATTCCAATGAAGAATATTCGATTGTGAAATCCAATACAACCTATGGATTGTCGGAGTATGACTATATTGTGCTGGATGCGTCGACGGTAAATGTGGATGATTTTATTTATGAATAGAGAAGTCAGAGGTTAAAAATGCTTAGAAAAAATTATGATATGGTTTGTGAACAAATTGCCAGAGCGTGTGAAAAAGCCGGCAGGGAGAAACAGGATGCAAAACTGATTGCGGTCAGCAAAACAAAGCCTGTCTTCATGCTGGAAGAGTTGTATGCGCATGGCTGCAGGGATTTCGGCGAAAACAAAGTGCAGGAACTGACAGAGAAATATGATGTTTTGCCGAAGGATATCCGCTGGCATATGATCGGTCATCTGCAAAGAAATAAAGTAAAGTACATTGTGGATAAAGTGTATATGATTCACAGCGTGGACTCGCTGCGCCTCGCAGAAGAAATAAGCAAAGAAGCAATAAAAAAGAATGTTACCGTACAGATACTCGTAGAGGTTAATGTGGCAGGGGAAGAGTCTAAGTTCGGCCTTACCGTGGATGAGACGGCGGAGCTTGTAGAAGGAATTTCCAAGCTTCCGGGCATAGCTGTCAAGGGACTTATGACCATTGCTCCATACGTGGAAAACGCAGAAGAAAATCGACAGTATTTCCGAAAATTAAAGCAATTATCTGTTGACATAATGCGTAAAAACATTGATAATGTATCTATGAGTGTTCTTTCTATGGGAATGAGTGGCGATTACATAGTTGCAACGGAGGAAGGAGCTACTTATGTCCGAGTGGGAACCGGTATATTCGGTGAGAGAGATTACAGTCAGAAAAAGGATAATGTGTAAGGAGAAAAAGAATGGTATTAGATAAGTTAATCAGTTCAATGAAATTAAATCCGGATGAATATGATGATTATGATGATGAATATGATACAGAGGACGATTATGTAGAAGAAAAACCGAAGAAAAAGGTTTTTGCAAAACAGGATGACGACGATTACCTGGATGAGGCTCCGAAAGCGAAGACAACACCGAAGGTAACACCGATGAAACAGCAACCTAAGAGAGGGGTGAGCGGAATGGAAGTATGTGTAATCAAACCGACAACAGTGGAAGATGCAAGAGAAATTACAGAGACATTACTTGCCAACAGAACCGTTGTGCTCAATATGGAGGGGCTTGATGTTGACATTGCACAGAGAATCATTGATTTCACATCAGGTTCATGCTTCGCAATTTCCGGTAATCTTCAGAAGATTTCACACTATATCTTCATTATTACCCCGGCGAGCGTTGATATTTCCGGCGATTTTCAGGATATTTTAGCTGGTTCGTTTGATGTGCCGTCTATCAATTCTGAATTATAAGTCGCAGATCATTCTTTATAAAGTAAGTAATAAATACATATGATATATCTGCAAAACTTCCTGTCATTCGGCAGGAAGTTTTGTTCGGTAATAAGGAGGAATAAAATTGATTTCAACATTAGAGAGTAATGTAATGGCAGTAAATAAAGATAAAAAATTCTGCTATCCGATTATTTTTGAAGACAGCTTTGATGCACTTTCCGAAAAATGGAAAGAGTATGAACTGAGTGCAGGAAAAATATGTATTGTGACCGACTCCAATGTGGAGCCGCTTCATGCGCAGGCGTTAAAAAAAGAGCTGGATAAAGTTTGTGATACCTGCACGGTGTTTTCTTTTGAAGCAGGAGAAAAGAGCAAAAATTTAGAGGTTGTACAGAAGCTCTATGAGTTTTTGATTGAGAATCATTTCGGGAGAAAAGATATGCTTGTTGCACTCGGCGGAGGTGTTGTCGGTGATTTGACCGGATTTGCTGCGGCGACTTATTTAAGAGGTGTTGATTTTGTCCAGATTCCGACAACGCTCTTATCACAGGTAGACAGCAGTGTCGGCGGGAAGACCGGTGTTGATTTCTCGCAGTACAAAAATATGGTCGGCGCATTTTATATGCCGAAAATGGTATATATGAATCTAAGCACGCTTTCCACGCTGCCTGAGAGACAGTTTTATGCAGGAATGGGAGAAGTGCTGAAATCCGCCCTGATCAAAGACGGAATGTTTTACGGATGGATTATTAACAATCTTTATGAAATTTATGAAAAAGATCCGGAAGTTATTCGTCTCATGGTATACAATTGCTGTAACATCAAGCGTATGGTTGTAGAGAAAGATCCGACGGAGCAGGGAGACAGAGCGCTTCTTAATTTCGGACATACCATAGGTCATGCCATTGAAAAAGCAAAGAATTTTGAGCTTATGCACGGTGAATGTATTGCACTGGGAATGGTGGCTGCGTCCTTTATTGCATATAAGAGACAGCTTCTTACATTTGATGAATATTATGAAATCCGTGACATGTTTGTTCCGTTCAATCTTCCGATTACCATTGAAGATATCGATCCGGAGGAGATCGTCCGTCTCACCAAAAGTGATAAAAAGATGGAAGACGGAAAGATTAAGTTTATTCTGCTTAAGAAAATCGGAAAAGCTTATATCGATACAACAGTGACAGAGGAAGAACTGCTTCTCGGAATTAATGAGATTTATGTGAGTGACGAGGATAAAAATGAATAAAAAAAGACAATCACAAAAAAAGAAAAAAATCATACAGTTATGGATGGACCTGATTGCTTTTTGCGTTCTTGTTGTGATGGATCAGGTGACGAAATATTTTGCGGTATTACACTTAAAAGATCAGGAACCGGTATCCCTGATTCCGGATGTGTTTAAACTCCAGTATTTAGAAAACAGAGGTGCTGCGTTCGGAATGTTGCAAAACGGAAAAGTATTCTTTGTTTTTGCGGCGATTGTCATGTTGACTGTCATCGTGTTTGTTTTAATCAAAGCACCGGTTTCACGTAAATACAGACCTTGGCATGTGTTCCTTGTCATGATAGCAGCCGGGGGAATCGGCAATATGATTGACAGATTGAGACTGGATTATGTCATTGACTTTTTGTATTTCAGTCTGATTGATTTCCCGATTTTTAATGTGGCAGATATTTTTGTGTCAGTCGGAACAGTGTTGTTTGCGGTATTTATTTTATTCTTCTGCAAAGAGGAAGATTTAAATTTTATTTCCCTCAGCATTCAAAAGAAGAATAAAGTTCACGAAATAAAATGATTTGATAAACGGGCGGTAATATGCAAAGCGGAAACGAAGAAAAAATTGTGCTGGATGTGACAAGTGATATGGAGGATGAGCGCATTGACAAAGTGCTCTCGGCATATATGGACACCTTATCCAGATCCTTTCTTCAAAAATTATTGAAAGAAGGCAGTGTTTTTGCGGACGGAAAGTCCGTGAAAGCCAATTATAAGGTGCGTGAAGGACAGAGAATCGAATTTATGATTCCGGCGGCGGTGGAACCGGATATTGTTCCGGAGGATATTCCGCTTTCTGTTTTGTATGAAGATGCGGATGTTCTTGTGGTGGACAAGCCGAAAGGGATGGTGGTTCATCCTGCAGCGGGACATTACAGCAAAACATTGGTCAATGCAGTGATGTTTCATTGCGGCGATAGCCTGTCGGGGATTAACGGTGTTCTCAGACCGGGCATTGTTCATCGTATTGATATGGACACGACCGGCTCGATTATCATTTGCAAAAATGACCATGCACATAATGAAATTGCGAAGCAATTGAAGCAGCACAGTATCCGTCGAAAGTACAGAGCGATTGTGTGCGGTGTAATAAAAGAAGAGGAAGGAACTGTCGATGCACCTTTGGGGCGCGATCGGAAAGACCGTAAGAAAATGGCGATTGTTCCGGACGGCAAACATGCAGTAACCCATTATAGGGTTTTGGAGCGTTTTCGGGAGCATACCTATGTGGAATGTGTGCTTGAAACCGGACGGACCCATCAGATTCGTGTCCATATGGCTTCAAAAGGATATCCGCTTCTCGGGGATGCGGTGTACGGAAGAGCAAAAGATAAATACAAATGTCAGGGGCAGTGTCTTCATGCCATGACACTTGGCTTTGAACACCCGGTGACATTAAAATACACGGAAGTAGAAGCTCCGCTTCCGGAATATTTTGAACATTTGCTTCGGATTCTTCCGAAATAGAAAGAGGTTACAATGAAGAAACAGGATTTTATTGAGTTTTGTTCCGGGAAATTTATATATTTGGATGGTGCTACCGGCTCCAATCTGCAAAAGAAAGGGCTGAAACCGGGAGAATGTCCTGAAAAATGGATTTTAGATCATCCGCAGGCATTGGTGGAACTGCAGAGAGCGTATGTTGATGCGGGAACCAATATTTTGTATGCACCTACCTTTACGGCAAACCGTATTAAACTGGACGAATACGGACTTGCGGACTGCTTAGTTGAGATGAATCACAAGCTGGTCGCACTGTCGAAAGAAGCCGCACAGGGGAAAGCGCTTGTGGCCGGAGATATTACGATGACCGGACAGCAGCTTCAACCGGTCGGAACCATGGATTTTGAAGAACTTGTTGATATATACAAGGAGCAGATAACCGCTCTTTCAGGTGCCGGTGTTGATTTGCTTGTGGTTGAGACAATGATGAGTCTGCAGGAGGCAAGAGCTGCACTTATCGCAGCGAAAGAAACCTGTGATTTGCCTGTCATGGTCACGCTTACGTTTGAGTCGGATCAAAAGACATTATTCGGAACAGATCCGAAGACGGCAATGGTCGTTTTACAGTCTCTCGGCGCTTCCGCAGTCGGTGTCAATTGTTCAACAGGACCGGAGGAAATGTGTCTTGTCGTAGAACAGATGAAGGATGTTGCCAAAATTCCGGTTATTGCAAAACCGAATGCCGGGCTTCCGGTATTGGATGAGACGGGCGAAACCCAATATCAGATGGATGCGCAGGAATTCGGACGTCTGATGAAAAAACTGGCAAAGGCCGGAGCATCGGTGATGGGCGGATGTTGCGGAACAACGCCGGAACACATTGCTGCGCTTGTAAACGAGACAAAAGATATGTATGCAGAATGTATGACATCCTGCAAAGATACCAAAAAAGTGCGCCATCTTGCAAGTGAACGTATGACATTGAGTTTCGGGCTGGATGATCCGTTTATTTTGATTGGTGAGCGCATTAACCCGACCGGGAAAAAGAAATTCCAGGAACTGATTCGCAACGGGGATTTCTCTATGGTCGAAGAGTTTGTTGCGCAACAGGAAAAGGCAGGAGCCGGAATTCTTGATATTAATATGGGTATGAGCGGAATTGACGAAAAAGAAACACTTCTTCAGGTCCTGGAGGATGTCTCTCTTTTGACAAAACTTCCGCTTTGCATTGACTCTTCCTATGTGGATGTACAGGAGAGTGCACTTCGGAGATATCCGGGAAGAGCGTTGATTAATTCAGTTTCCTATGAGAAAGAAAAGTTTGAAAAATTGCTTCCGTTGGCAAAAAAATACGGGGCAATGTTTATTCTTCTTCCTCTTTCGGATGAAGGGCTTCCGAAAAATTTAGATGAAAAGAAACAAATCATACATAAAATTCTTGACCGTGCGTTAGAACTCGGTCTGAGCAAAGAAGATATCGTTGTGGACGGTCTTGTGACAACGGTCGGCGCCAATCCGAAAGCGGCGCTGGAGACACTGGAGACGATACGTTATTGCAAAGATCTCGGTCTTGCCACGGTTTGCGGTTTGTCCAATATATCGTTTGGACTTCCGGAGAGGGGTAATATCAATTCTGCGTTTCTCACTATGGCGATTGCAAACGGACTTACCATGGCGATTGCCAATCCGAATCAGGAGCTTCTTACAAACTGTATGTATGCAAGTGACTTGTTGCTGAACAAAGAGGGCGCGGATGTTGCATATATTACAGCCATGAATGCCCGCAAAGAAAGTAAGGATGTGAATGTTCCGTCCGCGGCGTCAGAAAAAGCCGATGTTTTATCTCCGCAGGAAAAAGTAAGGCAGGCTGTTTTGAAAGGGAATAAAAAGCAGATTGTCGAGCTGGTAAAGGGATGCGTTGACAGCGGAAGTTCGGCAAAGGAGTTGTTGGATCATGTACTTCTTCCGGCCATCAACGAAGTGGGCAACTTGTTTGACAAAGGTATTTATTTCCTTCCGCAGCTGATTTCCGGTGCGGAAACCATGAAGATGGCGATTGAATATTTAGAACCGATGCTTTTGCAGGACAATGACGGGGCGCCGAAAGCGACATTTATTATTGCAACCGTCGAGGGGGATATTCATGATATCGGCAAGAACCTTGTTGCCCTTATGTTGAAAAATTACGGTTTCAGAGTGATTGATCTCGGAAAAGATGTGTCGAAAGAGCTTATCGTTGAGACGGCAATTGCAGAGAATGCGGATTTCATCGGATTATCTGCACTGATGACGACAACGATGCAGCAGATGCGTCATGTAATAGAATATGCAAAAGAAAAAGGCGTAAAGGCTAAATTCTTGGTCGGAGGTGCTGTTATCACGCAGGAATATGCGGATGAAATCGGTGCAGACGGCTATTCGGAAGATGCAGCGGATGCAGTTAAGGTTGCAATGAGACTTCTGGGGATATAAAATGTCATAGTAGACAGGAGACAGAAAGGAACGGGTGAAAGAAAATGTTAGGAGCAGATGCAATGGTAAAATGCCTGGAAATGGAAGGTGTAACTTCCGTATTCGGTTATCCGGGCGTGGCAATTTGCCCATTTTATAACAGTATTTTAAATTCTGAAATTGAGAGTGTTTTGGTTCGTACAGAGCAGAATGCTGCGCATGCGGCAAGCGGATATTACCGGGTGTCCGGTAAAGTCGGTGTCTGTGCAGTAACCAGCGGTCCGGGTGCTACAAACCTGATTACCGGTATTGCGACAGCGTTCGCGGATTCGATTCCGATGATCTGTATCACAGGACAGGTGGACAGTGAACTTCTCGGAAGTGATGTGTTTCAGGAGGCGGATATTACAGGGGCGGTGGAAAGCTTTGTAAAATACAGCTATCTGGTCCGTGATGTGGATGATATCCCGAAAATTTTTAAAGAGGCATTCTATATTGCGACGACAGGCCGTAAAGGACCGGTACTCATCGATGTTCCGATTGATGTCCAGAATGCGGTCATCAATAAATTCAAATATCCGGAAGAAGTAAAACTTCGCACTTATAAGCCGACCGTAAAAGGAAATATGGCGCAGATTAAAAAAGTGGTAAAAGAACTGGCAGAAGCAAAACGTCCGCTTATCTGTGCGGGCGGCGGAGTTCTTCTTGCCGACGCAAGAAAAGAACTTTTGGAGTTCTCGCACAAATTCAATATTCCTGTAGTTTCCACCATGATGGGAATCGGTGTTATGCCGACCGAGGATGAGATGTACTACGGAATGGTCGGAAACAACGGAAAACCATATGCCAACCGTGCCATGAACGACTGTGACCTTTTGATTATGGTCGGAGCCCGTGTGGCAGACCGTGCGATCAGCCAACCGGATCTTATTATCAACAATAAGCTTTTGGTTCATATTGACGTGGATCCGGCGGAAATCGGCAAAAATGTCGGTCCGCACATTCCGCTTGTCGGTGATTGCAAGTCAATTTTTGAAGATTTGCTTGAACAGGAAATAAAAGGCGATTTTGCAGAATGGAATACAACACTTGATGAATATGTTGCGACAATGGAGAAAAAACGCAACGTTTCCGATGAGTTTGTGGATCCGGCAGCATTCATCCAGATGCTTTCGCGCAAACTTCCGGATACGGCTGTATATGTCGCTGACGTCGGTCAAAACCAGATCTGGTCCTGTGGCTATCATATTGTAAAACAGGGAGATTTTCTTACATCCGGCGGTATGGGAACGATGGGATATTCCATCCCGGCTGCGATGGGAGCAAAATACAGTATGCCGGAAAGAGAGGTTGTGGCTGTCTGCGGTGACGGTTCATTCCAGATGTCAATGATGGAACTTGCCACCATGCGTCAGCACGGAATCAAGGCGAAAGTGATCGTTCTTCGCAACAATTTCCTCGGTATGGTGCGTCAGTATCAGCATTTCACATATGAGGACAACTATTCTGTGGTAGATTTAACGGGAAGTCCGGAGCTTTCTTCTATTGCAGCAGCTTATGATATGCCGTATTTCCTTGTGAAAAACAGCAAGGAGATGGAGCAGAAGATTGATGCATTCTTAAAAGAAGATAAGGCATGTCTGATGGAATGCCTGATCGATCCTATGGATCTGGTATAAGGAGGAAAACACAATGAAAAAGATTTATTCTATTTCCGTTGAAAACAGATCCGGTGTACTTTGCAAAGTAGCAGGTCTGTTTTCGAGAAGATGTTTTAATATTGATTCTCTGGCGGTTGGTGAGACCGATCACCCGGATATTTCCTGTATGACTATCGTCAGCAGCGGAAACCAAAGAACATTGGAACAGATTGAAAAACAGCTCAATAAAAAACTCGATATTATCAAGGTGCGTACGTTCAAGGAAGAACAGAGTATTTCCAGAGAACTTATGCTCATGAAGGTAAAATATAACCGGACCAACCGGAAAGATATCATGGAAATCTGCGATATTTTAAAGGCTGAGATTGTAGATATGTCCAAAAGTTATATGATGATTCAAATCTGCGACAAACCGGAGCGCATTAAGCTGCTCATTCAGATGATGAATTCTGTCAGTGTGGTTGAAGTGGCACGAACCGGAACGCTTGCACTTATGAAATGTTCCGAAAATGAATAATAAACAGTTTTGTGATAACCGGCAGTTATGGAATGCATGAAACAAGGTCATACGTTGACAAAGCTGTAAAAGTGCTGATACAATGCTGGTAAAGCAAAACAGAAAGGGTATGAAAACCAGATGCAGAAAAAGGTATTTCAGATTTTAGTAGACAATACATCCGGTGTTCTGAGTCGTATTTCGGGACTGTTCAGCCGGAGAGGTTACAATATTGAAAGTATTACGGCCGGTACAACGGCAGATCCGCGCTACACACGTATTACCATTGTGGCAAGCGGTGATGATGCAATTCTTGATCAGATTGAAAAACAGGTTGCCAAACTTGTCGATGTCCGCGATATAAAAGAACTCAAGCCGGAGTGCAGCGTATACCGAGAGCTCGCCATGGTAAAAGTGAAAGCCGACGATGTGCAGCGTCAGGGTGTAATTGCACTTGCGAATGTATATCGTGCCAACATCGTTGACGTGGCGAAAGATTCCCTGATGGTTGAGTTAACCGGTAAACAGGAAAAGATTGATGCTTTCATCAGTTTGCTGGACGGTTATGAGATTCTTGAACTTGCCAGAACCGGTATTGCAGGTCTCGGAAGAGGAACCGAAGGAGTTATTTATTTAGACAAAGAGTAAGGTAATGCTGCAAAGGGCAGCTAACTATAAAAGTAAATAAACATTTAGGAGGAAATAAAAATGTCACAGGAAGCAAAAATTTATTATCAGGAAGACTGTAATCTTGCAGAATTAGAAGGAAAAACCATCGCAGTGATCGGTTACGGAAGCCAGGGACACGCACATGCATTAAACGCAAAAGAGTCAGGATGCAACGTAATCATCGGTCTTTACGAAGGTTCCAAATCATGGGCAAAAGCAGAAGCTCAGGGATTTGAAGTTTACACAGCTGCAGAGGCAGCAAAAAAAGCCGACGTTATCATGATTCTTATCAATGACGAATTACAGGCTGATATGTACAAAAAAGATATCGAGCCAAACCTTGAAGCAGGTAATATGTTAATGTTCGCTCACGGTTTCAACATTCACTTCGGATGTATCACACCGCCTGCTGACGTTGACGTTACAATGATCGCTCCGAAAGGACCTGGTCATACAGTAAGAAGCGAGTACCAGGTAGGAAAAGGTGTTCCTTGTCTCGTAGCTGTTCATCAGGATGCTACAGGAAAAGCTCTTGATAAAGCACTTGCTTACGCACAGGCAATCGGCGGCGCAAGAGCCGGAGTTTTAGAGACAACATTCCGTACAGAGACAGAGACAGACCTCTTCGGTGAGCAGGCAGTTCTTTGTGGTGGTGTTTGTGCACTTATGCAGGCAGGTTTCGAGACATTAACAGAAGCAGGATACGACCCGAGAAATGCATACTTCGAGTGTATCCACGAGATGAAACTGATCGTAGACCTTATCTACCAGTCAGGTTTCGCAGGAATGAGATATTCAATCTCTAACACAGCTGAGTACGGCGATTACATCACAGGACCGAAGATCATCACAGATGAAACAAAGAAAGCAATGAAGAAAGTTCTTTCTGACATCCAGGACGGTTCTTTCGCAAAAGAATTCTTACTTGATATGTCAAACGCAGGACGTCAGGTTCACTTCAAAGCGATGAGAAAGCTTGCAGCTGAGCATCCGGCAGAGAAAGTCGGCGAAGAAGTTCGTAAACTTTACAGCTGGAACGGCGAAGAGAAATTTATTGATAACTAATTTAAATTCACAATCCCTCGCAGTTATACTGCGGGGGATTTTTTGAGTATTTGTCCCACTAATTTTACATTTTATTGGTTAAATAGGGACGTTTTTTGAACCTTTGTCCTACTAGATTGATTTTTCTTTAAATAAATGGGCCGGATTTTGGACATTTTCGGGACGTTTGTCCTACTAATCAATACTTCATTCGGATTAGTAGGGCAGATTTCTCTTGATTTCCTTTAATTTGCCCTACTGATTTCATGTGTTTGAATTTCAATGGGACAAAATACATCTTTTTGTCCCGACCATATGAATGAATTTTGCAAAAAGTGGGACAAGTGGTTAATCCGACGAGACATCCCACGAAATACCACAACGAATCTTCAGGTTTTTGAAAATCTCTCCGATATATATAATGAAACCAATTAAAATATGCATCCAGGGAGGGATTGTCGGATACGGAGATTACGGTATTTTAAAGGTTGACTCTATTATGATTATTACATCCATGAACGGAAAAACCAAACGGGAGCGTCCGGCGGACAAAAATAAGAAGGAAAAGAAGAAAAACTTCGATCAGATGTTTCGGGACGCATACAAACAAACGGCTGAAGGTTTTGACATGAGAGCATAAAGGAAAAGAACTTCTTGAAAAAAGGAGTTCTTTTTTTGTGAAATCATGGTATACTCATACTTGTGGGTTTCCATATAACCCCAAATCACATATGATAATAAAAACATACGAGGTAAAACAATATGATTTACGATAATGTATTAGCATGTATGGGGCAGACACCTTTGATCCGATTAAATAAAATGCCGGATCCGGAAGGGGCGGAAGTTCTTGTAAAATACGAAGGGCTCAATGTAGGCGGCTCCATTAAGACAAGAACTGCATACAACATGATTAAGAAAGCAGAAAAAGAAGGTATCATTCACAAAGATTCCGTTATTGTGGAGCCGACCAGCGGAAACCAGGGAATCGGACTTGCGCTCATCGGAGCCGTGAAGGGATATAAAACCATCATTATTATGCCGGATTCCGTAAGTGAAGAGCGCAGAAAACTGGTGCGCCACTATGGTGCAGAAGTGATTCTCGTTCATGATGCGGGCAACATCGGCGATTGTATTGATGAATGTATGAAGCTTGCTTATGAAATGGCCGAAAAAGATCCGAATGTCTATGTTCCGCAGCAGTTTGAAAATCCGGCGAATCCGCTTGTGCACAAACATCATACTGGCCTTGAAATTTTGGAACAGGTGGCAGGACCGGTTGACGGTTTTTGTTCCGGTATCGGTACCGGCGGAACTATCAGTGGTGTCGGAGAAGTGTTAAAACGTCAGAATCCGGATGTTGTTATCTGGGCGGTGGAACCGGAAAATGCAGCCATTCTTGCCGGAGGAACAATCGGAACACATCTTCAGATGGGAATCGGTGACGGACTGATTCCGAAAAACTTAAATCAGGAAATTTACGATGATGTTTATATTGTTTCCGATGAGGAAGCATTACAGACGGCAAAGGATCTTGCCAGATTAGAGGGTTTGATGTGCGGAATCAGCAGCGGAACAAATGTTGCTGCAGCACTGAAGCTTGCCAAGAAATTAGGAAAAGGCAAGACCGTCGTGACAGTCCTGCCTGATACTGCAGAGCGTTATTTTTCAACGCCGTTATTTGAAAACGAATAAAAACTTCAGAATTCATTTCCTGTTTGCTCTGTGAAATAGGAAATGAATTTTTTCATGGCATCGGTCATAATCGTGTCGTCCTTGTAAACAAGACCGATTTTTCGCTTCGGAATCGTGCGGCGGAAAGAAAGTTCTTTCAAGGTGCCTTTTTCGAGATCTTCTTTTACAAAGTCTTTGATGACACATGCGATACCGAGATCAATGCGTGCAAGCTCGATTAAGAGGTCCATCGTGTTAATCTCAATGACATTGCTCATGGAAATCTGATTGGAAGACAGATACATATCCACATATTTGCGGGAAATATTTTCCTTGTTCAGCATCATAAAGGTAGCGTTGTTTAAAATGGCGCCTTTGTCGCTTCCTTCCCGGATGCGCAGATTTTCAAGATAACGGTCAGTGGTAACGAAGGTGTCCTGAATCTCGCGGAACGGGATATACGTTAAATTCCCCGGCTGACTCGGAATACCTACAATACCGATATCGGTCACCGAATTGTCAATATCGCGGATGGTCTCCATGGACGGATGACAGGTGATGGTCACCTTAATGTGCGGATTATCTTTGACAAACTGCTGCAGATACGGCAGAAGCACATATTTACAAAGCGTAATGCTGACACCGATGGAAAGCTGAGAGACTCCGAGCTCGTTGACGCGTTTAATCTGTTCCTCGCCGTGGCGGATGGCAGAGAACGCCGTGCGTACCTGCTCGTACAGAAGCTCGCCCTCCATGGTAAGTGAAACTCCGCGGGAAGAACGGTGAAAAAGCTGAACATCAAGACTTTGTTCCAGTTTTGAAATTGCTTTACTGATGGCCGGCTGACTGATATACAGCTCTTTGGCTGCGCCGGAGATGTTTTTGTGCTGTGCAACCGTGTAAAATATGTAATATAAATTTAAATTGGTATCCATAAACAGAAATCCTTTCTTTGCTGTTATATCAAATACAGAATACCATAATTAAAATTTATAGTAAATATAAACAATATGTATTTTATTTATAGATAAATATTTGCTATACTCGTAACATAGAAGTAATAGGAGGTTTAGGTCAATGGGAATGACAATGACACAGAAGATTCTTGCAGCACATGCAGGTCTTGAATATGTAGAAGCCGGACAGCTCATCGAGGCAGATCTTGATCTTGTACTCGGAAATGACATTACA
>JAFTVQ010000053.1 GCA_017461865.1 Lachnospiraceae bacterium
CTACGTCATAGTTCCAAAGCGCTATGCTCACAACAAAATTTATCATCTACTTTTCGCATCGTCCGTACACAAAACACATCTCACGTATTTCATCTGCAAGTGCATCTGTGGTCTGTCCCGGAAGCATACGCCACTTCCAGTTATCACCGAGGGTAGACGGCGTGTTGATGCGCGCCTCGCTTCCAAGACCGAGATAATCCTGCATGGTAATCACCGCAGTGTTTCCCTTGCTGGCAAGTGCCGTGCGGATAAACGCCCAATGGATTTGCTTTGTATTTGTAATATTCAGGTATTTCTTCGCAAACGCTTTTTCTTTGCGGCGGAACGACCTGTAACATCCGACGGAAGTATCATTGTCGTGGGTTCCGGAATATACGATACAATTCTCCGGATAATTGTGCGGAAGATAAGTACTGTCTCCTTCCGGATCAAATCCGAACTGAAGCACCTTCATACCCGGATATCCCGTCTTCTTCACAAGGCGGAGAACGGACGGTGTCAGAAAACCGAGATCCTCAGCAATCACATCCATCTTTCCGAGTTTTTTCTTAAGCGCATCAAACAAATCAATTCCCGGCCCCTTTTCCCAACGGCCGAATTCTGCAGTCGGATCTCCGTAAGGAATCGCATAATATTCATCAAATCCGCGGAAATGATCGATACGCACCACGTCATATAATTCAAAACAGTACGCAATTCGTTTCGTCCACCACGCATAATCTGTCTTTTTGTGATAATCCCAGTCGTAAAGAGGATTTCCCCACAACTGACCGGTTTTGCAGAAATAATCCGGCGGGCAACCGGCCACACGGATCGGAACCGCATTCTCATCCAGCTGAAAAAGCTCCGGATTAGCCCAAGTGTCCGCACTGTCTGCTGCCACATAAATCGGAATATCACCGATAATGCGGATTCCGTTTTCATTGGCATACGATTTCCATGCCATCCACTGCTCACGGAACTTGTACTGGAGGAAGCAATAAAAATCATAATCCTCCCTGCACTTTTCACGGTAACGGTCACAGGCAAGCACATCGTTCATGCGGATGTCTTCATCTTCCCACTCACGGAAACTCTTGCCGCCGTAATAATTCTTTACCGCCATATAAATTGCATAATCATCCAGCCAATAGCTGTTTTCTTTGCAAAAAGCCTGATAATCTTCTCTCTCAAGTCCGCCGCCGGTCACAAATCGTCCGAACGCTTTTTTCAAAAGAGGAAAACGAACAAAATATTGTTTCTCGTAATCCACATACTGCTCGTTATCACCGAAATCAGCCTCATCACATTCCTTTTTCAAAAGTAAGCCTTCGCTAACCAATTCCTCTAAATCGATAAAGTACGGATTTCCTGCAAAGGTAGAAAAAGACTGATACGGCGAATCACCGTAACCGGTCGGACCTGCCGGCAAAATCTGCCAGTAGGTCTGTCCGGATCTTTTCAGAAAATCCACAAAATCATAGGCCGCCTTTCCGACGGTTCCGATTCCGTATTTTGATGGAAGACTTGTAATCGGCAGAAGAACACCTGCCGTTCTTTTTCTTGTTTTCATAAACAACCTCTTATGCTTCCGGTGTTAATTTCCAAATATCATCGTTGTACTGTTTGATTGTTCTGTCTGATGAGAAGAAACCTGCCATCGCAATGTTGACAAGCATTTTTCTCTTCCATGCATCTTTGTCCGCATAATCTGCAAACGCCTGATCTTTTGTCTTAATGTAATCTTCCAGGTCAAGCAATGTCATGAACCAGTCTTTGTTTAACAGTTCCTTGTAGAGACGTTCCAGGTTCTCTTTATCTCCCACGGCAAGCAATTCATCACTGACAATGAAGTCCACTGCTTCTTTGATTACAGGGCTGTTCTTGTAGTAATCTTTGGACACATAATCCGCTTTCTCGTAATGAGCAATTACCGTATCGGAATCCTTACCGAAGATATAAATATTGTCACGGCCGACAAGCTCATCAATCTCCACGTTGGCACCGTCACTGGTTCCGAGAGTCACTGCCCCGTTGAGCATGAATTTCATGTTACCGGTTCCGGATGCTTCTTTACTTGCAAGCGAAATCTGTTCGGAAATATCACAGGCAGGAATCAGCTTTTCCGCATAGCTCACATTATAGTTTTCCACCATAATGACCTTCATGTAATCTTTTACGTCCGGATCATTGTTGACAATCTCCTGCAAGCAGAGCAGAAGGTGGATAATATCCTGTGCAATCACATAAGCAGGTGCTGCTTTTGCACCAAAGATAAAGGTGATCGGCGTCGCCGGCTTTTTGCCGCCCTTAATTTCAAGATACTTGTGAATAATATAGAGCGCATTCATCTGCTGGCGTTTGTACTCATGAAGACGTTTGATCTGAATATCAAAAATGGAAGTCGGATCTACGTCTACGCCCTCTTTTTCTTTCAGGTGGGCAGCAAGCTCTTCCTTTTTTGTCTGCTTGATGGCAGCGATTGCATCAAGAACCTTTGCATCTTCTTTAAACTCTAACAGTTTTTTCAGTTCATCGGCATCCTTTTTGTAACCGTCACCGATGGTCTCTGTGAGCATATCCGCAAGCGGACGGTTGCATGAGAGCAACCAACGGCGGAATGTAATACCGTTTGTCTTATTATTAAATTTCTCCGGATAAATCTTGTAAAAATGATTCAGCTCCGTATCTTTTAAAATTTCAGTATGAATTGCAGCCACACCGTTTACGGAGAATCCGTAGTGGATATCGATGTGCGCCATATGTACACGGTCATCCTTATCAATGATCTGTACTTTTTCATCTTTATATTTTGCTCTCACGCGCTTATCCAGCTCTTTGATAATCGGAACAAGCTGCGGAACTACTTTTTCCAAATACTCAAGCGGCCATTTTTCAAGAGCTTCGGCAAGGATTGTGTGATTGGTATACGCACAGGTCTTGCTCACAACATCAATTGCCTCATCCATTGTAAATGCTTTCTCATCCACAAGAATACGGATGAGCTCCGGAATCACCATCGTCGGATGTGTATCGTTGATCTGAATCACAACATACTCATTCATCTTGCGGAGATCGCATTTCTTCTCTTTGAGTTCTTTCAAAATAAGCTGTGCACCGTTGCTTACCATGAAATACTGCTGATAAATACGAAGCAGATTACCGGCTTCATCCGAATCATCCGGATAGAGGAATAACGTCAGATTCTTTTCGATTTCTTCTTTATCAAAGTCAATGCTTCCCTCTTTTACAAGACTTTCATCCACTGATTCAATATCAAAAAGATGAAGTTTATTCTTTCCGTTTTCATAGCCGATTACATCAATATCATAGAGACGAGAAGTTACCTTACGCTCACCAAACATAACATCGAATGTCACATCTGTCTTATTGAGCCATGACTGCTGCTCAATCCATTCATTTTTCTCTGCACACTGTTTATGGTCACGGAACACCTGCTTAAACAAACCAAAATGATAATTAAGTCCGATACCGTCACCCGGATATCCGAGTGATGCAATAGAATCAAGGAAACAAGCTGCCAAACGACCGAGTCCACCGTTACCGAGTGACGGTTCCGGCTCAACCTCCTCGATGACAGAAAGCTTCTTTCCGTTCTTAGCAAGTATCTCTTCCAATTTTCCGTAAATTCCGAGATTGATTAAGTTGTTTGAAAGCAACTTTCCAATCAAAAATTCGGCGGATATGTAATATACCTTTTTCTGACCGCTGATCGGCTCTGTTGCATCCAGCATGCCCTTGGTCAACTGTAAAATTCCGTAATAAAGCTCTGTATCGCTGCAGTCGGCAATCTTCTTTCCGTAGAGCGCTTCAAGAATACCTTCCAGCTGTTCTTCCAGTTTCAATTCGATTACTTCTCTTTGTAATGTCATTTTTTTCCTCCTATTTAAATGCATACATCGTTCTTTAAAAATCTACAACAAAAACCAGACTTTGTAAAGTCCCTTTCCCCTGTTTCCGCGACTAAAATTTTCTTTTTACAAGGGGTTAAAATGAAGCTTCCTATGGTGTATAATATACAGGAATTATATATGCCAAATTACAGCAGGCAGACGAAAGAGAGGTATTCTTATGAAAAAATGGAACATGCGGTTTCTTTCGCTTTTCTTGTGTTTCATGATGGTAGCCGGAACCATTGGTTCCCACCCAATCACTTCCACGGCAACACAGGTTTCCGAAAACTCCGTTTCCGAAAACTCGACAACACCGGACGATATCGTGACCGGCGACGATAACACCACAGACACCGACGACACGACAGATGTCACCGACACAGCGGACACAACTGACACGACGGAGGACCAGCTCACAAACGAAGCGGTTGCCGAAACCGTTACCGCATACTTTTATGACTCTGACGGCGCAACACTTCTGCTTTCTGTTCCGATGCAATATGACGGAAGCAAAGTATATTTGTGCGATGTCTTATCCGACGTCAATGCAATCACACTTGTTCATAAGGGATATCAAATCAAACGTTGGTATCGCCCGTCTGCTGACAAGGAAAATAAGCCAAGTTACGTTTTCAACGAACTGGGATTCAGTCAGGACACCGTTTTTCACGCCGTCTGGAATACAACTCCTTACGAGTTTGATATCAACTATCAATTAAACGGCGGAACCTTTGCCACCGGATCAAATGCACCGGAAATTCCATACTCCTTCACGGTAAAGAGCGGTAACATCCAGCTCCCTGCCCCACAGCGCAAAGGTTATAAATTTAATGGCTGGTATACGGATTCTGCTTTCACCAAAGCAACTTCATCTATTCCTTCCGGTTTCTATTACAACTCCGACGCTAACGGCAACGTACCGTCTTACACTGTCTATGCCAAATGGACTCCCGTAAATCCGGGCAAAGTAACATCGCTGACCGTAAAAAACTCTGCAACAGGCAAAGTGAGCGGAAAATTTTCCAAAGTGAGCGGCGTTGACGGATACGAATTAACTTATGCCACAAGCAAAAGTTTCAAAAAAAATAAGAATTCAAAAGACCTCGGCAAAAAAACATCCTTTACATTTACCAATATGCCGGCCGGAAAAACATTCTATTTTAAAGTAAGATCCTACATCATAGATTCTACAGGAAATAAATACTACGGCTCTTACTCTTCCGTAAAATCGTGCAAAATCAAAAAAGGCGTCAAGGAATATAAGGCAACAAAAAATTCCGGAAAAATCAAAAAAGTTTCCATCAGCGGAAAAGACACTCTTTATGTAAAAGCAACCGTTTCCAAACGCCTTAAAAGTTCGGACAATTTCTACTATCTTGTCAAAGTCGATCCGAACACCGGTAAAATATTGAAAAAATTGGAAAAATCCGACAAAACGAAGACAGTAACCTTCCGTATTCCCCTGAAAGATGAGAAAGGAAATAACCATGTTCAGGGCAAATTCGGTATTGCCATCAAAAAAGGATCCAAATATATGCTGATATCTCCTACGGCGTATATCAGCAACCCACAATCCGCCGCGAAATACACTGCAGCATTTCCGAAGCCTGCTTCCAAAAAAGGTCGACAGGGCTGCTACGACACCTCTCTCGGAGACAAGAACTACTTCACAAACCTGTTTCTGGATGAAATGCTCGGAACCAAGAGCAGTCACGATGTAGCTTACAAGTATAACGGAAAAACATACTATTTCTACTATCCGAAATTAGGCTTAACACCGTATGCAAACGCGGACGGCGGAACTGTAACGGTGCAGGTGATGCTCCGCTATACAAGTGCTTCAAAAGGTCTCATCAAAAAGACCGGCAAAAAGAGCGGTGCTCATTATTATGCATTCAATGTAGAGTCCAAATCATCCCGCGAAAAACTGGAAGCCCTCTTCCATTTCCTCGCAGAACAAGGCAGTCAGGAAAATTGTCATGTAGACAACTGGATTCTCGGCAATGAGGTTAACACTTATGCCAATATGACCGCAAAATGGTACTACGCAGGCAATATTTCCAAATCAGCCTTTATGAAAAACTATGCCTCTACTTTCCGCATTCTGTACTATGCAGTAAAATCCAACAACAAAAACGGCCGCGTTTATATCTGTTGCGACCACACCTGGATTAACCGCGAAAATGACTGGGGCACCAAATATTTCATGGATGCATTTAACAAAGAAATTAAGAGCCAGAACAAAAACATCAGTTGGAA
>JAFTVQ010000054.1 GCA_017461865.1 Lachnospiraceae bacterium
ATACATCCGAGATTTCTTCGAAGATAATCAGGGAAGAAGTTTGGATGAAGCTATTACATGTTGGAAATATAAAAAGAGTTTGCAAGGACACAATCGTTATGAAAAGTCTGACCTTGTTGCGTTAGACTGATAAATTTCAGTTTTCTGGAGATCGATAAACATTATTAAACCGGAAGGAGGTGCGCTATGCTGAACGATTTTACATGGAATTTGACTGGATACATACCAAAACATCAAGTCAATCCGCACGGTGACGGTATCATTCCCTATGTAGCAGAGCACATCTTCCAACTGGAACCGGAGCCGCCAGCGGTAGACGGTCTGAATGAATATATCCTGTCTGCATTGCAGGAAAAGAATTTGGTATATTTTTCGTTCTTCTTCCACCACTACGAGCCGCAGCTCAACAAGCGCATCAAATCCTTTCTCGGCGTGGATGGCGGCGATCTGTACGATACAGACCGTTTTATAGATATAAAGCTCTGCTGCCGGGAGCAAATGCTCCAAAAGCTGATGGACTACGATCCTGCCAAGGGTGCGGAGTATGCTACATACATTTTTCCATTCATTCGGGATGCTATGCTCCGCTTCCGTATGGGCGAAGAAAAATGGGCGATATCCTCTCTGACCAATTACAAAATGGTGCTGTCAATGGCGTGGCTGTACCATAACACCAAGGATGCGGTCAGCGAGTTTTCTAAAAAATACAACTGTGACCTTGCCCTTGCGGAAGAATATCTGAAATTTGTCCGTGGCATCCGTAATCAGCAGCCATTCTATGTAACGGACGAGGACGGAGAAGAAACAGGCGAAGATGTTGCCCTTGATGATACTTGGAACTATTCCGATATTCTCTGGAATAGCATACAGGCAGAAAAGGTACGGCGGGCATTTGAGAAGCTAAACTACCGAGAACAGACCTTGCTTGAAAAGCGGCTGGCGATCTGCATGACCTGCGGGCGTGTCGGCTCATGGAAAGGCCGTCCCACCTTTGAAGAACTGGCGGTTATGTTTGAGGGCAGTACAGCCAGCGGCGCAGAACGAGCCTACCGCAGAGCAGTGGACAAACTGACAGAGTTTTTGGTTGCCGAGGGTGCTATCCACGCTGTCCGGCTGAAACAGAAATCTAAAACCAAGCGCAAAAAGAAAATCGCCGCCGCAATCTACGAATACCAAGCAGACTGCGACGGCGAATGGGGTGAGATTTCATTAAATTTTGAAAACGGTACAGCGGAAATCATCCGGCTTGCCGATTGGGACACCATAAAAACAAACCGCTTTGCAAACAGGGCAATAGAGTATCTTTTGAACTGTGAAAATGAGAAGCTACCAATGGAGACAATACTTGTCTTTGAATCTTAAACATATCAAACAGAAAAAACGTTGCAATTTCCATCACGTAAGGAGAAATTTGCAGCATTTTTTCTATTTGCGGTTTTCTTCAATCCATCTTACAGCAAAATCTACAAGATCTCGCTGTTTCATCAGACGGATTGTGCCATTACCAAGCGATGCCTTGTGGATGGGACACGCATTTTCAAAAGCAGTTCCGATCTCATTAAAATCTTCACCATCTACAAAAAGTGTTTCGTACCGCTTCCAGACACGATGACCA
>JAFTVQ010000055.1 GCA_017461865.1 Lachnospiraceae bacterium
CGCAGTTATGAAAGAGTATGGCAATATGGATATCCGTGAACTTGCCATGCGCTTTCGGCATCCGCTGATCCAAAGGGCGATTATGGATTATATGCCACCGGGATATCAGGCGTACGCGTTTCTTGTTTCCTACGGTACGGTAACGAAAGGGAACGATGCAACCACGCATCTTTCCCTTTTGTATTGTGTGTATAATTGCGTATGTGATATACTTTAAGTAAGTATGTGGTAAAGTGACCTTTGGGGAGGAATTGTGTTGTGAAAAAGAGTGTAAAAAGAATGGCCCTTTTACTTGTGACTGCGCTTGTGATGTCTTTGACGGAACCGGCCGGAGTGACTGTGCGGGCAGAGAATGCTGGCGGCGTGTTGGCAGGAGATGCAGAAAACGGATATTATATCAATATGCCGGCGGGTGGAACGACAGAATTGACGGTACCGGAAGGTGTGGATATGTTTAAGGTGTATGATAATGGAGGTGCAAATGGCGGCTATTCCGATAATTGCAACGGATATTTATTGTTGACGGCGCCGGAGGGACATGTTCTCAGCCTTACTGGAACGGTGCAGACAGAAAGCGTTGCGTATGACTGGTTAACGGTATATGACGGAAACAGCACAGCCTGTTCTTCTCTGGGGCCGAATACAAAGTATGGTTCGGCGGAGAAAGAAAAACTCTATTTGCTCTCAAGCAGCGGAAATCAGATGTTGCTTTATTTCCGTTCGGACGGAGGCGGTACCAATACAGGTCTTGATTTGTCGGTTTATGTGCGGAGCGCTGAAATTGCCTATCAAATCAGCGAAAACAGTGTGCAGGGCGGAACACTGGAGTTTTATGCCGGCGGGAACTCAGTGACGAAAGCGTGTGCAACGACGGAAGTGACAGTGGTTGCAAAACCCGCAGATGGCTATGATTTGACAGGGGTTCTTGTTACGGATATACATGGAAATACGATACTGCATCAGGACGGATTTTGGTATACGGACGATCGCGCCACATTCAAAATGCCGTCGACGGATGTTGTTGTGCAGGGAGTGTTTACAAATACATCGACAGAGGAAAATGGGATTTTTCAGACGATTCCCGATTCGGGAACGAAGGAACTTAAGATAGCTTCCGGTGTGGATAAATTTAAAATATATAATTCCGGAGGAACGGTAGGCGGATACGGTAATTATGCAAACGGTTACCTGTTGCTTACGGCACCGGAAAATTATACAATTTCACTTTCCGGACAGGTGACCACGGAAGGTGAAGGCGTTGACTATATGATGATGTACGACGGCAATTCAACGGAGGCGAAACAACTGGGTGCAAAGTCAAAATACGGAAATAGCAGCGGAGATGTTGTTGAGTATCTTACAAGCAGCGGAAATCAAGTGCTGTTGTATTTTTATTCCGATAGCGGAGTGGCTCTGACAGGAGTTAATTTGACGGTAACCATCGGGGCAACTGACCGGGATTACAACATCGTGATTGTGGAAGATGAAGGCGGAGAAATAGAGACTTTTGCTGAGGGGGAAGTGTCTGTGACAGCGCAGGGGAATCAGACGGTGACGGTAGTCGCAACGCCGGGGTATGGCTATGATTTGACGGGGATGGTTGTGACGGACAGTCTCGGACGTGAGCTTGTTGTGAATGGGGGATTCTGGTATACCGATAATACAGGCACATTTGTTATGCCGGCGATGGACGTTACCGTGAAATGCATATTTACCTATACTTCGTCAGGCGTAAATGAAATTTATCAGACAATCCCGGATGCGGGGACGAAAGAACTTAAAATTGCAAAGGATGTAAAGTCATTCAAGATATATTCGTCCCGCGGAATGGCAAACGGATATGATAATTACGCGAATGGTTACCTGTTGCTGACTGCACCGGAAAATTTCATTATGAAACTAAACGGAACCATGTTGACAGAGAATAATGCAGGGGATTATTTGACTATCTATGACGGGGATACAGCTGCAGAAAATATGATTGCAGGAAACAGCAGTAAGTATGGGAATGCGTATGTAACAACGATAGATACTATTGTGAGCAGTAAAAACCGGATGTTGCTTTATTTTGCATCAGATCAGAGTCATTGCAACAACGGAGCGGATTTGACAGTAACGCTCAGCGATTTGAGCAGGAAATATGATATACAAACGTCAGCACCGGTGAACGGAACTGTAGTTTATATGTTGGATGGTGAGGAAGTAACTTCAGCGCCGGAAAGTAAAACAGTAACCGTTACGGCGACCCCTGAGGAGGGGTACATGCTGACCGGAATTACCGTTAGAGATATGTATGGTAACAGTTTGGAAGTGACCGGCGGAAACTGGCATACGGGAAATACGGGAACATTTTTGATGCCGGAAAGCAGAGTGACGGTGAGTCCAGAATTTGCCGAAATAGAAACAATGGAGGAAGAGATGTATCAGAATCTTCCGTCCGTAGGTTCGGTGGAGATCAGTATTCCGAGAGAAATACGGTCTTTCAAACTTTACGATATCGGCGGAAGGAATGGCGCTTACCACAATGACAGTGATTGCTGTGCTTACATTACGGCTCCGGAAGGGTACTTCATACAAATTGAAGGAAGTGTGTGGACGGAAGATACACGTGACTATTTATATATCTATGACGGAGACGGGATTTTGGCAGATAAAATATTGGGCCAAAAATTTACGGGACCGGATGGTGTGAATACCGGTATCCTTACAAGTACAGGAAACAAAATGTGCTTATATTTTCATACAGATAGTTCCGTGGTTTATGAAGGGCTTGATTTGACGCTTCGTCTTGTTCCGGTTACCTATCAGATAACATATGATTTAAGCGGCGGAGAGATGAAGGCAGATGAAACAAATCCGGAAACCTACACGGCGGATGATGTAATTACATTAAAAAATCCGGTCAGGGAAGGTTATGTGTTTGCAGGCTGGACCGGAACGGATATTTCCGACGTCGCGGAAGATGTTTCTATCCCGATCGGTTCATACGGAGACAGAGAGTACAAGGCTACCTGGCGTAAGCTCTTGACGCATGAAGATGTGACAATCGACGTGGCAGAGCAGACGTATACGGGGATGTTCGTGGATCCGCTTACAGTTATGGACGGTGATACATTGCTTGAACGGGACAAAGACTTTAAAGCAGTTTACCGGTTAGATGAAAATGAAACCGAATACCCGATGAAAGCAGGGACATATGAAATCGTAATTACAGGTATCGGTACGTATACAGGAAGTGTGGAGAAAGAGTTTGTCAACCGGTATACGATTCTTAAAGTAGTAGGGTTGACTGCACAAGACAGAGCGTATGACAGAACAGACGAGGTTTGCGTTGAAAAGGTGATTTTGGACGGCATTTTGGGTACGGACATGGTTTGTGCGGATGTCGGAGCTATGAAAGCAAAAGTCGGTGGTAAAGAGTGCGGTGAATACACAGAAGTATCTTTTGAAGAAGTTCCGCTTACGGGAACGGATGCGGAAAACTATTTGGTACTTCATCCGGGGAATCCGTTTGAGTTGGACGAACCGGTAACAATCTACAAGGCGGAGAATGCAATTCGCATGCCTGCTTCTGCCATGAAAGTAAATTATACGACAAAAACAGTCGGGGCAATCAAACTTCCGCAGGACTGGGCTTGGAAGGCGTCTGATGCGGGAAAAGCACTCGGGGTGTCAAAAACTGTGACAGCTATGGCATTATATGCCGGTGCGGATAAAGATAATTATGAGAATATAAGTGTTTTGATCAGCATTACGAGACAGCCGTGTGTGCACACATGGAATACAGGCGCGGTGTCAGTGGCACCGACTGCAGTAGCGAAAGGGAAAAAGACATATATCTGCAGTGTTTGTAAAGGAACAAAGACAGAGGATATTCCGGCGCTCGGACTTTTGAAGAAGGGAGCAACTATAGCGGATGCTAAGTCCGGAATACAGTATAAAGTGACAAAATCTGCAGCGAGCGGAGGAACTGTTGAAGTAAAAAAAGCCACAAACAAAAAGGTAAAGAGTGTCAAGATACCGGATGCAGTAGTGATTGACGGAGTGACTTATAAAGTGACAAGCATTGCCAAGAGCGCATTTTCGGGATGTACAAAGTTGAAAACCGTGACAGTCGGAAAGAATGTGACTAAGATCGGTGCGAAAGCATTTTATAAATGTAAGAATTTGAAAACAGTGACAATCAAGACGACAAAACTGAAGGCGAAGGCAATCGGTAAGCAGGCATTTAAGGGAACACCGAAAAAGATGACACTTAAAGTACCGAAGAAAAAAATGAGTTTGTACAAGAAAATCTTAAAGGCGCAGGGTGTCAATAAGAAAGCCAAATATAAGAAAATATAAACGTATCAAATAGTATCAATCGCGGGGGTTGTTATGGAACGTAAGAGGATCGGTCTGTTGGTCGGACATGTGGAGGAAGTATATCAGAAAACATTCATAGAGGCATTTTTGAAAGAGGCATTTTCCTATGACTATGATGTCTGTGTGTTTGCGATGTACAATAAGTATCAGGAAACGCCGGCAAGAGAAATCGGCGAATCCACCATTTATTCCCTGATTAATTATAAGTTGTTTGACGGGTTTGTCATTCTGTCCGACACGATTCAGACCAGGGGCGTGGAAGAAAAGATTGAAGAAAAGTTGAAAGAGCATTTTGACGGTCCTGTGCTCTGTGTGGATAAAGAAAGCAAGTATTTTGAGTCGCTGATGCTGCGCCATTATGCACCGGTGAAGCAACTGGTGGCGCATTTGATCGAGGTGCATGGATATGAAGATATTGCTTATCTTACCGGAAAAAAATGGCATCCTCATTCCGCAGAGCGACTTCAGGCATTTGAGGATTGTATGGCAGAGCACGGTCTTACCGTAAAAGAAAATCGTATTTTCTACGGAGATTTCTGGTACAGCAGCGGTGAGACAATGGTAGAAAAATTGCTGCAAAGCGGCAAAGATATGCCCCGGGCGATTGCCTGTGCCAACGATTGTATGGCTATAGGTGTTGCACAGGCGCTCGCGGAGAGAGGATTCCGCATACCGGAGGATGTGGCTGTCATCGGATATGATTCGGTGGAGAATGGTCAGAACAGTCCGATGCCGATTACATCTTCTCCGCTTCCGGCAGGACAGTGCGGAACGCATGCGGCAATTTGCATGAAAGCTATGATGGAAGGACGGGAGATTCCTTCCTTTGAACCGGAGACAGAGTTGTTTATCGGAAGCAGCTGCGGATGTAACCGTGACCGCGTGTGGGGCCGGCAGCTGAGAGGCAGCTGGGAAACGGAAGATTCGGAGATTCATTTTCATTCCCGTTTCAACCATATGATGGAAGATATCCTGTCAAAGACACAATTTGCAGATTTGATGAATACTGTTTTTACCTATGTTTATCAGTTGAAAGGTTTTGACAGTTTTACCCTGTGTCTTAACTCGCAGTGGAAGGATTTAGAAAAACTGCATAAAGGGGAAGCAAAGTGGAACGGTTATACCGGGCAGATTCTTCCGGTCATCGAATGTAAGAAAGATGTGGTGAATCCGCTGAATTATGAAGAAACATTCTCAAAAGAACTGCTTCTTCCGGCGTTGCATGAAGAGAGGGAGACTCCGGCTGCGTTTTTCTTTACGCCGCTTCATTTTGAGGAACGGTGTCTGGGGTATTCGGTCATCAGTTACGGGGATGAACCGAGGTGTTTTGATGATATTTACTGGCCATGGCTTCGGAATGTGATGCAGGGGCTGGAGTGTTTCCGTAAAATGGATGCTCTTTTGGAGAACAACCGGCTATTGGCGGCAAATCAGGTGCGTGATTCCCTGACCGGTTTATACAATTATCAGGGAATATTGCAGCAGGCTGCCCGTTTTTGCCCGGGGTATACAGGTGTTATGGCAGTGGATATCAAGGGGTTATCCGATATCAACGACCGGTTCGGACGTTTGGAAGGAAATCGGGCGATTCATACAGTAGCCAAAATTCTCAGCAGTCTTATGCCGGAGGGAATTTGTTGCAGACTCGGCAACGGAGAATTTGTCGGGGTTTGTCATTGTAATGAAAATCAAAATGATATGGATGAACTTAGTAATCAATTGGCAAAACGGTTCAAGGAAACAGAAGGTTTCAGTTATGATCTGAGCGTGTACACCGGAAGTGAGACGGCGTATATCAGCCGGGAGGAAGAGTTTGAGCAATTGATCAATCGTGCGGTGGCGCAAAAGAACGGCAACAAAACAAATGAGCAAAAAATGCAGGGAAAAGAAATGTTGTCGGAGGAGGAGCAGAAAGAAGCAAACATTGTAAAAGAAATTTTGGACGAAAATCGTTTTTCTTATCATTTCCAGCCGATTGTCAATGCCAAAACAGGAGAAATTTATGCGTATGAAGCGTTGATGCGGGCGGACGTTACGCCTTACATGTCACCGTTGAAAATATTGAAATACGCAGAGCATATGGAACGTTTATATGATGTGGAGCGCTCTACGTTTTTTAACGTGCTTTCCTATATTAAGAAAGAAAAGGTTCTGACGGACGGAAGAAAAGTATTTATCAACAGCATACTGGGTAACCGTTTGCGTGGAGAAGATGCTGTTTCGCTTGAACTCAGCATGAAAGAGCACAGTGGCAGTGTGGTTGTCGAGCTGACAGAGCAGGCAGAAATTCCGGATGACGAACTAAGTGCGATGAAAGAGGTTTATGGCGGCATGGGAGTGGAAACGGCCGTAGATGACTACGGAACCGGATATTCCAACATTACCAACTTGCTTCGTTACATGCCGAATTATGTAAAAATTGACCGTATGCTTCTTTCTAGAATACAGGACAGTCCGCAAAAACAGCATTTCGTGCGTGAGATTGTGGAGTTTGCCCATGACAATGATATTAAAGCGTTGGCGGAAGGCGTGGAAACAACGGAAGAACTTCAGATGGTCATTCATCTGGGGGTAGATCTCATTCAGGGATACTACACGGCGAAACCGGCTGCAGAGATTGTTTCTGAAATATCTGAGGAGATTAAGAGTGAAATTCTGAAATATCAGCAGCAGGAACACCGGAACAGAGACCGTAAGGTATATGTTGCCGGCCAGGAAAGCAGAATCCGGCTTTCTAAGCTTGTCGCTGATAAGTATGCGAGTATCGAAGTGCTTTCGGACAAAACAATCTATAAAGATATTACTATTGTCGGTGTGCCGGGCATGACAACCGATATTGCGCTGGATATCAAAGATGGATACCAGGGAAGAATCACTCTTGAAAATGTCAGCCTTTTGGGTGGAAAAGGACGGGACGGTATCCGGATCGGAAACCAATGTGAGGTCACGTTGCTTTTGAAGGGTGAAAATCATCTGGAAGAGGGAGGCATCTGTGTTCCGGAAAGCTCTACACTTGTTTTGGAGGGCGATGGAGATCTGACGCTTGAGTTGAGTCTGGACGACTATTTCGGTATCGGAAACCGGCTCAATGAAAGTCACGGCAGACTGATATTTGAACAGGATGGCTGTATTACGATAAAAGGAAGCGGTATCAGAGGAGTCGGTATCGGTTCCGGAAACGGTGGAGAAATTTCCGTGCGGAAAGGAAAATATGTAATCGAAATGGCCGGACAGGAAGGAGTTGCCATCGGTTCAAGAACCGGAGAAATGACAGCGACAATTCATGATGCAAACATAACGTTAAAACTTTTTGCCAATCGGAATGTCGGTATCGGATCGTTGGACGGTAACATGGAAGTTAAGATTGCCCACATTCTGCTGAAAAGTGTTTTCGGAGGAAGTGAAGGAACGGGTATCGGCACATTAAACGGTAATCTGGCAAAAGCAGATATTTCCGAATCCAATCTGAATATCGATATGCGGGCACAAAAAATTTCCGCAGTCGGTATGGCGGCGCAACAGGCGGAAGTTGCTATGGAGCGGACCGGCTTAACGATCAAATGCGAGGGACGGGAAGCAATGGCGCTCGGAAATACGCAGCACAAATGTAAGCTGAGTTTTAATAATTGTGATATCAATTCCAATGTGAAGACCACATTGGAGAATGACATCGGAGCAGATCCGTCTGATATTTATATTTGTAATGGCCGGGTTTCTTTTGTGAAAAACGGAGAGGAAATTTTTAGGGAAATAACAGAAGGAGAACTATAAATTTATAGTTGTGTGTACGTACTATAGATATATAAGGCCGCATGGCGGAAAGAAGGTACACGGTTATGGAAGAAAACAAGAATAAAAAAACATGTAACAAATGGGTTGTGGTGATAGGTGCTGTACTGCTTTTCTTTGCCTGCATCGGATTGTATCTTGTCTGGGAACTTAAGGACTATATAGATAAGGTTCCGAAAATTACACCGAAGGAATCAGTGACCGTTCAAACAGGACAGACGTTGACGGTGGATGATATTTTTGACGTGGAATGCAAAGGGGAATATCGTATGAGGCTGACTATCTCAGAAACAGAGATTCCGGATGCAGAGATAAGCGATGATAAACAATCTGTTTATGTGGGAAGTACTCCGGGCACGATTCGTATAACAGCCGGTGGCAGCGGAGAAGTTGCGGAGTGGGCAGAGAACGAAAATGTGATTGTTGTCACGCAGGAAGAGTAACCGTACATAATTTCATGACAGAAAAAGGCGTTTTGCTTGAAGCAGGAACGCCTTTTTTATTTTAGGTTTTCCGATATTCTTTCGGTGTGCATTGATACTTTAACCGGAATTGTTTCGTGAAATAGCTCGGATGGTTAAAACCGCAGGCGAGGCAGATGTCCGTGATGGAGAGCGAGGTGCGCTCCAAAAGCTGCTGGCTGCACTCCAGACGATAGGAATTTACAAAGTCCATCGGGGATTGTCCCATGTATTTTTTGAAAATCTGACAGCATTTGCTGCGACAAACTTTTCCGGAAGCGGCGATGTCTTCCAATGTAATGGCAGCAGAGTAGTTCTGATAAATGTAGGATACCATCTGCCTTTGGGCAAGAAGGTCCGCATCGGCGGTTTCTTCCGTCGTTTGAAAAGAAGGAAGGAGGCGCCGGTACAATTGAATCCAAAGCGTTTGAAACAGGCTGATGACATCCAATTCAAAGGATGGCGATAAGCCTGTTTTTGCATGGTAAATTTTGAGAAGCAATTGTGTGATTTCGTCGTCTTCCGAAAACAGAAAATAATCCGGCACGCGGTTGTTTATGACAGGTGCAATGTACCGCTCGTGCAACTTTTTGTTGGCTGTAATGAGCGACGGATGAAGAACGACGCAATAGTACCGGCAGTCCTGTTTGTGATCAGAATACCCGTAATGAAGCCGGCCGGAATTGACCAGAATCATTTCTCCGGTTTTAAGGGAGATACTTTTTCCATTGACAAAATAGTCCATCGTGCCGTCTGCAATATAGATGAATTCCATATCCTCGTGCCAGTGGCAGAGAAAATGGAAATTGACAGAATCGGACAGATGTCCTTCCTGAATGTACACCGGAATTCCCGGTTCGTTGTATGCTATTATTTCCGAATTGTCCCTGTTGACTCTGATTCCTGCCATAATTCACCTCAAAAAATACGATTGTTATAAAAACTAACGACAAAATTGCTATTTTTTTGGAAATACAAATACTATAATGCCATTGTAATCGATAGAAATAAATTTGAAAAGGTGTTTAACAATGAAAAATACAGGATTAAGAAAACAGTTTATTACGATTGTATTTCCGCTGGCGCTTCAGAATTTGCTGTCGGCACTGGTCAGTGCGTCCGATGCACTGATGCTCGGCGGATTGAATCAGGAATCTCTTTCTGCGGTTTCCCTTGCGACGCAGGTGACATTTGTGGCGACTCTCTTTTATAACGGAATTATCGGTGGTACGACCGTTCTTTCTGCCCAGTACTGGGGAAGCAAACGGCCGGACAAGGTCGAGGAGGTCATGGGCGTTGCACTCCGCTATGCTACGTTGGTTTCCCTGGTGTTCTGGTTTGCCTGCACTTTTATGCCGTTGCATCTGATGCGCATTTTTACAAATGACAGACAGCTGATGGAACTTGGGGCACCGTATTTGCAAGTGGTTGGCTGGTCATACCTTTGTATGGGAATCACACAGATTTATTTTTGTGTTATGAAAAATACGGGAAGAACCATGAGAAGTACGGTTTACGGAGTAATTTCTCTTGTGCTTAATCTTATTTTAAATGCGGTGTTTATTTACGGTCTTTTCGGTGCGCCGAAGCTGGGAATCCGCGGAGCAGCCTTGGCGACGCTTCTGGCGAGAGTGACAGAAGTTGTGCTTGTTGCGACGGAAAATATGCGGAAAGATGTGGTGCGCATTCATTTTTGTAAGATTTTGTACTGTGAAGGTTCGCTGAACAGAGATTATTTAAAATATACGCTTCCGGTGCTTGCCAATTCGCTGGCGTGGGGGCTTGGATTTACGATGTTTACCGTGATTATCGGGCGTCTGGGAAGCGATGCGGTGGCGGCCAACTCCATTGCAAATATTGTAAAAAATCTGACCCTCTGTGTTTGCTACGGCATCAGCACCGGCAGCGGAATTTTGGTCGGCAATCTGCTCGGGGCAGACAAAATCGAGGAAGCAAAGCGTCTCGGTGATAAATGCAAAAAATTATCTGTGATTGCAGGCGCGTTTACCGGTGTCTTTGTTCTTGCAATCAGTCCGCTGATTGTATCTGCGATGACGACTTTGACGCCGGTGGCAAAAGGTTACCTTCAGGTAATGCTTATTGTTTGTTCCTACTATATGATCGGAAAATCCATTAACTGCACGGTAATCTCCGGAATTTTCTGCGCAGGAGGCGACACGAAGTTTGGTTTTGTGTGTGATTCGGTAACGATGTGGGCGGTAGTTGTGCCGATTGGTATGCTGGCAGCATTTGTGTTTGAGCTCCCTGTGATTTGGGTGTACATTCTGCTCAACATTGATGAAATTATTAAGCTTCCTGTTGTTTTTGGACACTATAAAAAATACCGCTGGGCGAAAAATTTGGTGAATGAGCAGGAAGGCATGTCTGGTGAAGAGAGAAAAGAGATGAAAATGTCCCGGAAGTTCGTATAATTTTTTTGATATTTATTGCTCCCCCTTTTGTTTGGTAGTATACTAAAATAGTATAGGAATCAGCAAAAGGGGGATTTATTATGAAGGTCAGAAAAATAGGTATTTTTACCCAGTTGTTTATTTTGCTTGCAGTGCTTTTACTGCTCGGAAACGGTATTTTGGGTGTTACGATTTATAACCGTTCAAAGGATACGTTGTTTGATCAGATTCAGATTAATGCAGAAAATATTGCGTCTTGTGCAGCGATGAATGTGCAGGGGGACGTGCTGGATACGATTGAGATTGGACAGGAGGATTCCGAGGCATATGCATCTATTTTGGAAGAACTCGGATTGTTCCGTGATGGTACGGAGCTGGAATATATTTACACACTTCGCTATTTGGGAGATGAGAAATTTATTTTCCTGGTAGATGCGGATCCGGAGGAACCGGCAGCCATCGGTGATGAGTGTGAAGCTACTGTGGCGATGATGCAGGCGGTGAACGAACAGATTACGACATCGGATGATGAACCGTTTACCGATGAGTGGGGGACTCATATTTCGGCTTACAGTCCGATTTTAGACGGCAGTGAAATGGTCGGAATGATCGGCGTGGATATCAGCGCTAACTGGATTACGGAGCAGATGACAATTCTTCGAAACCTCGTGATTGCCATCGGCGTTATTACATATGTATTAAGTTTAGTGATTCTCGGACTTCTCATGGGCAAGTTCAAGAGAAGTATGGGCAAGCTGAATGATAAGGTTATGGAGCTGGGCGGCGGATCCGGTGATTTGACCAAAGAAATCGATATCAGAACCGGAGATGAGCTTGAAGTAATCGCCGGCAATATGAATGTTTTTATCTCCCAGGTGCGTGAACTCGTGCAGGAAGTTGCCCATTCTACCGGAGAAATTCTTTCTACCGGTGAGGCGCTCGGAGCGACGGTCAACGAAAATGTCCGTGTGATGGCGCAGATGAATGAAGAGATGAACAGCATCAGTGCCAACATGGAGGAGAGTTCTGCCTCCAGCAATCGTCTTTCGCAGAATCTTTCCGAGAGTGCGGACAATATCAATATGTTTGCAAATAATGTAAATGATATTCGCAATATGGTTCAGCAGGCTAATGAAAATGCGCAAAGAAGCAGTGCGGAAGCTAAAGCAAACCGAGAGAATGCACTGCGTGCAATTGAACAACTTCAGGAAAGAATGGAAAAGACAAGCGAGGATGCGCAGAAAATAGAGCAGGTGAAGCAGATTGCAGAGGAAATCAGTGAGATTGCAAGCGAGACGAGTATGCTCAGCCTGAATGCGCAGATTGAGGCAGCGCGAGCCGGAGAACAAGGCCGTGGTTTTGCAGTTGTAGCGACACAGGTAGGACAGCTCAGTGATGCCATTGACCGCGCGGTTGCACAGATTACGGATATTAATGTGCAGGTTCTTGATGCAGTCGGTGCCTTAACCGAAGTTTCGGAAGAAATGATCCGGTTTGTGTCGGAAGATATTGTAAAAGATTACGATGCGTTTGCCGAGCTCGGTGAGGAGTATGGCAACACAACGGATGCCATACGTGAGCAGATGGTGCAGATTGGGGATCAGAGTTTACAGATTTCGCAGAATATTTCGGAAATCAATGATGCGGTGCAGGGTATTACGTCTACTGTTACGATGACGGCGGAGAGTGCAGGAGAAATTGCCCGTTCAACCGGCGAGATTTCAGCCAGTCTGGAAAATCTCAATGCTGCATCCCGCAAAAATACGTACAACTCTGAGAAATTAAATAGTCAGATAAACAAGTATACTTTCTAGAAAAAACTTGACATTCCGGATATCTGGCATATAATAAAGAAAGAGCTTTTGGCAATTGCATATTTTTAAACCGTTGATGTGGAGATAAAAATAAACGGGCACTCACAGAGAGCCGGAGGGGCTGAGAACCGGCAGAACGCTATTTATTAAATGGACCACGGAGGGCGTAGGGAACAGAGTTTTTGGCTCCCAGTATTCTGCGACGTGAGAGCATACGTAAGTTGCTGGGAATATGTTTGTATTCTATGAGTGTGTGGATTCCACAAATCAAGGTGGCACCGCGGTACAGATTTTACCGTCCTTGACAATAGAGTTACTATTGTCAAGGGCGTTTTTATTTGATAGGAGGATGAAAAATGGCAAAAGGAAGGTATGGTATCCACGGAGGACAATATATTCCGGAATCTCTGATGGATGAAGTGTTAAAGCTGGAAGAGGCTTATGAATTTTACAAAAAGGATGAGGATTTTAACAGGGAGTTGAATGCTCTTCTTGCAGAGTATGCGGGAAGACCGTCCCTTCTCTATTATGCAGAGAAGATGACAAAAGATTTGGGCGGTGCAAAGATTTATTTCAAAAGAGAAGACTTAAATCACACCGGTTCCCACAAGATTAACAACGTGCTCGGCCAGGCACTTCTTGCCAAGAAAATGGGCAAGACGAGAATTATCGCAGAGACGGGAGCGGGTCAGCACGGCGTGGCGACTGCAACAGCAGCAGCGCTTTTGGGACTGGAATGCGAGATTTTCATGGGGGAAGAAGACACTATCCGTCAAGCCCTTAATGTATATCGTATGGAGCTTCTCGGAGCAAAAGTAAATGCCGTGAAAACGGGTACAAGAACATTAAAAGATGCAGTAAACGAGTGTATGCGTGAGTGGACGATGAGAATGGACGACACATTGTATGTCCTCGGTTCTGTGATGGGACCTCATCCATTCCCGATGATCGTCCGCGATTTCCAGAGCGTAATCAGCCGTGAGGCAAGAGCGCAGATTTTGGAAAAAGAAGGAAAACTTCCGGATGTTGTCATGGCATGTGTCGGCGGCGGAAGTAACGCCATGGGAATGTTCTATGAATTTATTAAAGATGAGTCCGTGAAGCTGATCGGTTGTGAGGCAGCAGGTTTGGGAGCGGACACCGACAAGACAGCAGCGACGGTGACGACAGGTTCCATCGGCGTGTTCCACGGAATGAAATCTTATTTCTGCCAGGATGAATACGGACAGATTGCACCGGTTTATTCCATTTCCGCAGGACTTGATTATCCGGGTGTGGGACCGGAACATGCAAATCTCCATGATATCGGAAGGGCGCAGTATGTTCCGGTAACGGATGATGAGGCAGTGGAAGCATTTGAATATATTGCCAGAACGGAAGGTATTATTGCTGCGATTGAAAGCTCCCACGCGGTTGCACATCTGATGAAGATTGCGCCGAAGATGGAGAAAGACCAGATTATCATTTGTTGTCTGTCAGGTCGTGGTGACAAAGACGTAGCCGCTATTGCGAGATATAGAGGAGTGGATTTACATGAGTAAGATTAGTGAAGCTTTCAGCAATAAAAAAGCATTTGTAGGATTTCTGACAGCCGGCGATCCTTCTCTTGAGAAAACAGAGGAATTTATTTTGAAGATGCAGGAAGCAGGTGCTTCCGTTATTGAAATCGGTGTTCCGTTTTCCGACCCGATCGCCGAGACACCGGTTGTGCAGGAGGCAAATGTCCGTGCACTTTCCGCAGAGGGCGGCTGTACGACGGATATGATTTTTGATATGCTGGCAAGAGTGAAAGACAAAGTTTCCGTACCGGTTGTGTTGATGACATACTTAAATCCGGTATTCAAGTACGGATATGAAGCATTTATGAAGAAATGTGACGAGACCGGTGTGGCGGGTATTATCATTCCGGATATGCCGTATGATGAGAGAGATGAAATACTTCCGATGGCAGACAAATATGGTGTGGATATTATTTCGTTGGTGGCACCGGCGAGCAAAAGCCGTATCCGCATGATTGCCGGTGAGGCGAAAGGCTATATTTACGTGCTTCCTTCGCTGGATGCAGCAGACGGACGGAAAGATGTGGTGACCGACATTTCCGATATCGTGGCACAAATCCGAAAAGTGACGGATACACCGGTTGTTTTGGAGATCGGTGTAGATTATCCGGAGGCAGAGTATGAGACTATTGCCGATGGATTTGTAGTGGAAAATGCCATTGTGAATTTGATTGCAAAACACGGTAATGATGCGGCGCAGCCGATTTACGATTATGTGAAAAAGACAGTAGAGAGCCTGTAAGTAAGACCCCGAAGAAGGAGACATCTTTTTCGGGGTTTTTCTGTTTTACCTAAGCAGTATATATATGCTATGATATATGATATAAATTGTAACAAAATTGTCCATTTTGAAAGAGGAAGAAATATGAAATACGAAAATGGCAGAAAGTCATCGTTTTTTCTGTTACTTATCGCAGCGATTGCAGTTACATTAATGGGAATGGCCGTGACATATGTCGGGGTGGAAAATTTCAACAGCAAGAATCGCAGGGCTGAGTTATCGAAAGCGGTTTGACCCTGTAATCGTGGACCATGTTGTGAAGTTGATAAAAGAAAAGGCGATTGATATTTCAAATGAAGAAAAAGAACAAGGAAAAGAAACCATATCATAAAGCGACTTACATATTTGCCATGTTATTGTTTGTTTTGGCTGCGGTAGCTTTTGTGCATTGGATGATCCGGCCGAGACCGGCACATCTCGGCATCGCAGTTGTGCTTTTGTTTTGCGGATGGAGAGTGTATCGGCAAGCTCCGTTGGAAGTTTATGACAAGGATCCGAAGAAAGCGGACAAGTCCGTGCGGGGATATATGTTAGGGCTCCTGCCTCTTTTATGGATGGTTGTGATGTTTCTCTCACCGCTGGAACTTATTTTTCCGACTCATATGCCGTGGGAATATAAGTGGGAAGTGAAG
>JAFTVQ010000056.1 GCA_017461865.1 Lachnospiraceae bacterium
AAATGGGAACTGCATTGTATGCGTGGCTTGTCCCGCATTTTCCGCTAATTTTATATTATATCTATGCGTTTATCTCCGGCAATCCGATCGGAAACGATCCCGTACCTTTGTCCGGCGGAACGCGCGTGCTTTTGATTACGCCCGCCGCTTTGATGATCGGGTATCACTTTTATTCTACGATACGATTGCACATCTGGCCCCTTCACCATAAAAATGAAAGCGGGAGCTTCCGTGTCGGCGTGCAGTACGGCGGACTGTTTTTGATCCGCATTGGGATATGGGGCTTTTGGATCCAGCTGCTTCACTATTTATTTTTCTATGTGTTTCCGCCGCAGCCGGTAGAGCAGTTTATTTTCGCTCTGCGCAGTGCAACGCACACGAATGGTACGATGCTGCTGGCCTCCGACATAATTTACACCGTCATTTTCTTATTTTTATTTCTTCTGAATGGTTGTGTCAGGATAATTTTGTGCTGTCACAGCCTCGGCATCGTGAAACGCGTGCTCATCTGTCTGAACATATGGATTCCGGTAGTAAATCTGTTTCTGATTCACTATCTGGCAAGAGCTGCCAAGGACGAATATGCCATCTATACAGCGCGAAACCAGAGTGCACAGATAAGACAGGCTTCCCTGGAATGCCGGACCGAGTATCCGCTGATTATGGTACACGGCATCGGCTTCCGCGACCTGAAATACTTCAACTACTGGGGCCGCGCTCCGCGCTATCTGCTGCGAAACGGTGCCACCATCTATTACGGACACCAAAAGGCCTGGGGAACCATCGAAGAAAACGCTGCTGCCATTGCGCAGACCATCGACCGGGCCCTCGAGGAGACAGGTGCAAAAAAGGTCAATATTATCGCGCACTCCAAAGGCGGACTGGACTCCCGCTATTTGATTACACACATGAACTATGCGGATAAAGTGGCTTCTTTGACCACCATGTCAACACCTCACCACGGTTCGGAGCTTCTGGACTTTTTAAACCAACTCCCAAAGCCGGTATTTCGCAAACTGGCGCAGATTTTGGACCGCTCCTTTGAGACATTCGGGGACGATCATCCGGACAGCTATGCTTCTGCCCAGCAGTTGTCTCCGGCTTACTGTAAGGAATTTAACGAGCGCACGCCGGACGCAGAGAACGTCCTGTATCAGAGCTACGCTTCCGTCATGCGTTTCAGTTTCAGTGACTCGCTCCTGTTTTTCCCGCATCTTTTGCTTTGGCTTAAGACAGGCGAACGAAACGACGGTCTTGTGACCGAATCCTCCGCCCGATGGGGCAACTATCTCGGAACACTGAAAAGCAAAAGCCTGCGCGGTATTTCCCACGGGGATATGATTGATTTGAAACGGGAAGATATCAAAGGATTTGACAGTATCGAAATATATCAAAGCATTGTGCAAAATTTGAAACAACGGGGATTCTAGAAAGGAGCATCTATGGATTCAAGAAAATGGGGAGTAAAGTGTTTGAGCAAGGCAGGATGTTACTATATCTTGTTCGGCGCAATTTGGGGCGCTGTCTTTGCAGTCATATCGTTCTTTGTTAAATTCGGCGAGATAAACCAAAATTCACTGACCCTTCTCTGCTTCTTCCTCAGCATGGGACTTTTTTTAGGATTCTATATTGCAATCAGTCAATTTGAGGACCCTGCAAAAATGATTCTTGAATTCCATCCTCCGAAGGCAACGCATCGGGAAGAAATCCAAAAATTCTGCGAAGATATCTGTAAACACTACAACAAAGACCAGAAAATAGAGTACGTCATTGCTTATCCGCTGGCACTCGGAATCATCCTGTTCGGAATCGCACGCGTAGCATTAAATCCTTCTTATTTTTTATACAACCTCAAAACTGTATTTACAAACACCTTCCTGCTTTCTGCCCTCTTTTTGGGCTTTATCACCTTTTTTTATCTGGGATATCATTTACCGGAACCGGATGGACGAAATCAGAGACGGTTCCTATGCAGTTGCCGAGGTAACTTTGGCCGAGAAATACTATTGCGTCCATAACCAGCCGCGCGTTCACTACTCGGAATACTTCTTAATTTTAGAAAATTCAAGCGGTAACAAAGGGCGCTTTAAGGTGCACGAAAGCGAATACTACAGATTTCATACCGGCAGCACCATCCTGCTTGTAAAGCGGACCAAAGGCAATTTGTTTTACAATGCGATGGAGCCGGTTGCTATACTTGAATAATACCCCCTATGCTTTGAGGCACTTCATAAGGCTGAATATTTCCTGTCCTTCTACCCACGTACTCCATTTTTGGTCCTTATAGATAGAAAAATCACACATTTATAGCCAGAAAAACAGCCTTTTGCAACCCATATACCTCATTTTAAGCTTCTATGGGATGAAAAATAGACTTAATTTCCGTTTTTCCTATACCTATAGTCTAAATTTATCCTTCAATGGGTAGAAAAATGGTATTTCATACTCTTTAAATTTGCATTTTTTCAACCCATGAGCATCTATTGGAAATCATTTAGGTGGAATCTCGCCGAAAAATCTTGCAAGTCAGACAACGTTGTCCCGTCCCTACTCCTCAAACCCAAACTTTCGGGCAATCATCTCGTATTTCGGCATCGGAACACCGTACTTTCTTCCCATTCGGACCGGTTCGAACACGAGACCATCCATCTCGGACGGATTCCCCGCCCAAATATCTCTTTGCATGGATGTAGATGCTTCCGGTGACAGAGCATCAAGAATTTCCAAGTTGGTTTTCACGATATCTACAAGAAACGGAATCTGCATCGCATCTGCCAACGCGCTGATTTCTGCCATACATTCGGACAAAAATTCCCGCTCATCGCCTGCACGCTGAAAAACATCCGCCTTCGCATCAAAATACAGTCCGCACGCTGCCATCGGTGCTACATAGGAGTATTTCTGAAAGGCATCCCGTGCGATATTGTCGGAGATTCTTGCGTCAATTCCGCTCTTGCGCAAATCCTCCATAATTTCAAATAATTCCTTACACAAATCTTTCTGCTCGCGCACACCGTAAACAATACGGAATATGCTGCCCTTCTGCTGTATTACGCCAGGGGCTTTCTTTTCTGCCGCAATATAGATACAGCCGTCCGTCACAAGACTGTCCGGAAGTTCTTTTTGCAAACTGCTTCCTGTTCCGTAGATATTTAAAATCGGAATCACAATCGTATGCGCATCCGCACACTTTTTCAAAAAAGGTAAAATCTCAGGCACAGAGTATCCTTTCACACAGACAAAAATAACATCCGGCATTTCCGTATATTCTTCTGCCACTGCTGTCTTGATCCCGGAAACCGTAAATGTTCCCAAATGCGGCGTTTCCATCGTCAAACCCTTTTCTTTTATCACCGCCAAATGTTCGCCTCTGGCAATCAGTGTTACATCAAATCCCGCATTTGCCATATATGAAGCAATGCTTCCGCCGCAGCCTCCGGCTCCGACTACACAATATGTTTTACTCATTATAGTTCATCCATTCCGTTTTTTATTTCCATGCTCCACTCGATTCCGCCTCCACTTCGCTTCATGTCAATCATGTAGCGGAAGGTCTCAAGGAGCATTGCCAATTTGTCGCACTCTTCACCGTTTTTTCCCCGATCAAGACGCAGATTAAATCTGCGCATTTGCCACACAAAGATATCAAGCACCCCTTTTCCTTCCACACGATATTCGTCCAAGAAATCCTGGTGTTCCATGTAGTAGAGAAATTCTTTGTAAATTCCTTCTTCCTGCAGCAGATCTTCCCAAAAACGGTCGCGCCATTCGTCTGTGTATCCGACAAACTCACACAGCCGGCAAAGCTCGTTATGTAGTTTTATTTTTTCACTTGCTATAATAATCGGCTGCACTATGCCAACTCCCATCTGCTTATCCTGCAAAAAACAGTCCGGAAATAATATCCTGCGGCGCTTCTTCCACACCGTCTATTTTACCGTCTATGATATACAAATACCCTTCTGTTCCGTCTTTTCCCTTGATCTTAATCCACTCCAGACCGTCCGTCTCCACGAAGAATATCGACTGCGCTTTCATCACAATCGTCTCCGACTCCGGCTCTTGCGCAATATACACCGGTATATCTTTCATAAGCTCATGCGCTCCGGCCGGAACCATTTCAAACATCTGATTTTCTGTCATATCCAGTCTTTTAGCCTTATAATCATAGAACGAATATGCATACGAAAAACATGTATGGATCAAATCGGTACGGATTGTTCCGATAACACCTCCGTCGAAGATAAATCCATCGCGGTTCATATACTCTTTGAACGGAAAACCACCTACGAATCCGAGATAATGCAGTTGCCCGTCATACGAATAA
>JAFTVQ010000057.1 GCA_017461865.1 Lachnospiraceae bacterium
CCGGAGAAAGAATATACGAAGCGGCTGCAGCTGCCGGATCAGGTGGATGAAAACGGCCAGACAATGGATTCTGAAAAAGCTGTCATTCCGGGGAAGGAATTAGGCAAAGAGAAAGAATTGGCGTTTTCTGTGGCTGATCGTTTTTTCCATATTCAAGAGAGTGAACATGGATATGAATATTCTGTTATTAATAAAGATTACAAAATATTAGATGGTGGTTTCTATGATAATCCTGATGTATCTATCAAGGATGCGCTGGATGATATCGTGAATGATATAAAAAATGGTGCTTCTAATCCGGAAGTAAAAGGAAGTATGAAACCGGAGGATATCTTGAAACAAGTGGATTGTGAAGAGCTGTCAGAAAAAATCGAGCAAGCAAGAGACTATGATCAGAATCGAAGAAATGAGATACGAAAGGATGTTATTAAATCCGGATATCGACCGACTCGTGAAATGCTAGAGTGTATACATTCTATTGAATGTGCGACAGGAACTAAAAGGACGATGAAGGAACTTGCGCAATTACATAAAAATATTGCGACGGATCCGTCAAAATCATTGGTGGAGAAGGATTTAGAGAAAGTCGCAGAGATGTGTAAGCAACAGGAACTGGCCCAGGCGCGCGCGGTGCCGGTTATGGAAACTTAAACATAGATATTACCTCCAATTTTATATTGTTTCACAAATATGTATTCCCCGGCAGAAGTGTCGGGGAGAAAGGAGAGAATTGAAGTGGGAAAAACACTTGTCATAGCAGAAAAACCATCCGTAGGAGCAGATATTGCAAAGGCACTTGGCGTATCCGGGAAGCAGAACGGATATTTTGAAAATACACAGTATATTGTAACATGGGCGGTTGGCCATTTAATCGGCCTTAAATATCCGGAGGAACATAATCAGGAATATAAAGAATGGAAATTGGAACATTTACCGTTTTCCTTTCCTCTTTCAGAGTCTTTGAAAGTGCTGCCGGATACCGCATCGCAGTTTAAGGTTGTAAAGCAGCTGATTAATCGTCCGGATGTGGATCTGTTAGTCAATGCCGGGGATGCCGGTAGAGAAGGATTGCTCATTCAGGAATGGATTTATCGCATGGCCGGGAATCGAAAACCAATCAAGATGCTTTGGATTAGTTCTTTTACAGAGGAAGCAGTCTTGCAAGCATTTAACGGAAATCTGAAAAACAGATCAGATTTTATGGGACTTCTTGATGCTGCAGAAGCCAGAGCAGAAGGAGATCATCTGCTTGGAATAAATTATTCCAGGTTATTAACGTTGACAAAAGCCGGTAACGGAACTGGCTTATCTTACGGAAGATGTCAGACGCCGCTGCTTAATCTGATTGTACAGAGAGATGATGAAATAGCAGCATTTAAACCGGAACCGTATTACAATATCGAAATTACATATGCGCAGGGATTCAAAGGTAGCCTTGTGGATCCGGATAAAAAATTGATTAATTTTAAAAGCAAGGAGGAAGCGACTGCAGTTCTTAAATCTTTAGAGAAACAAGGAACTGTTTTGAGCTGCAATACGGAACGAAAGAAGAAAAAAGCTCCATTATTGTATAATCTGGCTGAGCTTCAGAAGGCAATGGGTAGTCATTACGGATTTAGCCCGGATCAGACGCTGCAGATTGCGCAGAGTCTCTATGAGAAGCATAAAATCCTTTCCTATCCGCGTACGGACAGCCGGTGTCTTTCAACGGATCTCTATCATGAGATTGAAGCACACTTACAGAGCTGCAATTTCGGAGAATTTGCGCCATTTGTAAGTAACCTGGATATGGCATCTATTAAACCGGATAAAAGCTACTTCAATGATCTGAAAGTAACAGATCATCATGCATTGATTCCAACAATTAATGCGAAAATGGAATCCATTTATCAGACGCTCAGTGATCCGGAAAGAAAAGTTTTTGATGCTGTTTTAAAAAGTTTTATCAGCATTTTTCTTCCGGAATATCAGTATAACGTAACAGAACTGCTGGTAAAAAATGCAGGAAAATGTTTTCGCAGTCGTGGTACAACTATCCTGCAGCTTGGCTATAAAGAGTTGCTTAATATGGAGCCGGGAACGAAGGAAAAGGAAGACGCAACGGAGGAACAGCTGATACCACAGATTTCAGAAGGAGCATTAATTCCTCTTGCAGATGGAAAGCTCCTTGACAAGATGACGAAAGCTCCATCACGTTATACGGTATCTTCTGTTATTGATGTTATGGAAAAAAACAACATCGGAACATCTGCAACACGTGCGGAAATTATTAAAAAGCTCCTTAATCCGAAAAGACAGTTCGTTCGCTTGGAAAAGAATAAATATTATGCTACAGAGCTTGGACGGGAATATATCAAAATCGTACCGGAGAATCTAAAGGATGTAAAACTGACGGAACGTTTTGAGGAGAATCTGGCTAAAATTGAAGCTGGGGAAATATCCAAAGATGTATTTCTTCAGGAATTGCTTTCTGATTTAAAAAATAACATTACGAAATTTTCACAGGAAACAGAAAATCGTATTGTCCAGGAGCGAGCAGCTGTTGGAAATTGTCCAAAATGTGGAAAACCGGTATATGGAAATAGCAAGGCATATGGATGCAGTGGCTATAATGAAGGATGCGATTTTGTAATCTGGAAAGTGATTTCCGGGCGCCCGGTAACAGAAATGATGGCAAAACAGCTTCTGACACGCGGAATGACGGGAAAAACTGTTTTTAAAGCTAAGAGTGGCAGAACATATCCGGGAATGCTTTATCTTTCGCCGGAAAAGAAGGTTGAAATTAAGTATTAGGACAAGTTTATGGTGCATATATTGAAA
>JAFTVQ010000058.1 GCA_017461865.1 Lachnospiraceae bacterium
ATTTCCAGGTCTGTGGATTTTTTCCAGAATTCTTCTGACTCATAGCTCAGGAAGATCGTACCGTCCTCATAAAATGGTTCTGTCAGGCCGTCAATATTGCGAAACAGTTCCAAATCCTCCGGTGCTGCATCCAAAATATGTAAGGCACATCCTTTGCTTAAGCTATTGAGTTGTAGCCGTGCGCCGTACTCCATGCTGTCCCGATAGGTAGATACCACAAGCGGCAACAGAAATGCGCATAGCATGATCCAGAAAAGGGAAAAATGACGTAGGAATCTTCGCTGGAAAGATCGACGGAGATATTGGCAAATCATAGGCTGCCCTCCTTTATGACTCAAGGCTTAATTGTTTTCTTCCGATGGCTCTGCATGAATCCCTATTTATTTTATATGTGATTATCTTCCGGGGTTCATGCATCCGTGGCCAAACTCATGACGAGTTGTAGTCTGATTGGTGTTATGACCGTAGGCGCAAACATCCGCCTCGGTGACAGTGTAATAAGAATAGTCGCACCGAGCATTGCCTCCCAAGGACTCACTATAGTAGTAGTGATATGCCTGTTGCGTTGGGGATGTACTGATAGTTTTTCTGGTTGTATACTTTCCGCATACAACGCCATTGCTAAACTGATAGCTACAAGAGCCACTGGCAAACGCAGCTACCGGTAACAGTGTTGCTACCATCACGAGGCAAAGCATACACGCAATAATCTTACGGGTGTGAGTGTTCTTTTGATGTTTCATTTGGTTCTCCTTTCCTTTTGAATAGACTGAAGCTGTCAACCATTGCCTATACCACTGACAGCATATGGCAGTATTACTACAGGTTGTTAGCTGTGCACTTTCACTACCAACCTAAGGCGAATATGAACTGCTGATCAGGCAGATTCATATTATGTGATTTCTACTTTCCCTGTGATCACAAATCTTTCCGAGCATAAGTAATATACTTTCCAAACAAATTCCGCAGCAAACCGGATAGAAAATATTTTTGATACAATGTATCCACGCAATCAGTGCAACAATAACGTAGATTATTATGATTGCAATGCAGATTGTTTTATATTGCCTTTTCTCGTGTTTATCAAGAGGCTTTCCGTCGGTATCCAGTGGACTGAATACAAGGATACAAAGACTTCCGATTCCGAACATGAGCAGAGAAATCGCCCCAATGGTATGCATTTCCAGTTGCTTTATCACCAGCACAGAAGCAATCAACGCCAACGTTGTTAGTACAGTGCAGGACATCTCCGTTCTTGCATGAATTCCGCCTGCATAGGTACGAAGGAGCATGAACACCACATAGAATATAATGCTTTCGACCGTTGTGTCTGTTAGAAGGCCAGCAATAACGGCGACAAAGAAGAAAAAGATTTTGCTTATCAACAGGAAAAAACCGTAGCTATAAAGCTCTCTATCACCTTCTTCTATTACTGATGATGCAATCAGCTTGCATGTAATTTGTTCCGCAATCCATGTTCCCATTACTTGCTGCTCTTGAAACGCTTCAGCGCAGCGGGCGCTTTGGGCTGATAGAATCCAAAGCAGGTAGTGCTGTTTGCGTCACGCCGCAAAGCCTTCTCAGCAGCTTTTTTCGCAACCTTTGCGAGCAGCTTTTTGCCGTTTTCCACATCGTTCACCTCCTTCTGCCGACAAAATAACACACTATTTTTTTCATTGCAATAGCTTCTGCAAAAGTGCGGACAATTTGCGCAAAACTGCAAGGAATCATCATCATAGTTGTATATATCTATAAAATCTTTATAAACTAATTATTCTATAGATATCTTCTATTTTGCTTTGTTCCGGTTCGAAGAGATCCGTGGTGTTTTATCCGTGGTGATTGGTATGGATGTTGACAAAAAGTTGATTGGTAAGCGCATTAAACATCGCAGAGAGCTTGCAGGCTTATCTCAGGAACAATTGGCAGAACAATTGAATCTTTCCACGAATCACATCTCCAGTATGGAGTGCGGAAAAAGCTTGCTCACGACAAAACGGCTGCTTGTGTTGTGTGATGTTTTAGGGGGAACACCCGATTATTACTTGATTGGCGAGATAACGCAGGAGGCCGATGCTATTACAACACTTATCAAACGCTTAACACCCGATGAGCAGAAAACACTTTGCCGCCTTTTGAATGCTTATCTGGAAAACAGCGATTAGTATTCGACACAATTTACAAAACTGCAATAAAAATAGGCATAAATGCTGATTTTGATATACGTATCAGGTTTGACGTTTACTTCATATAATGATAAAATAGGCTTGCCGCACGATTTCGTGCCGCAAGCCTATTTTTGTGAGGTTTCCTATGAAAATATTGATTTGTGATGATGAGCAAACATACCTAAATACATTGCGGATCCATGTGGAGGAGTATATGCAAAACCATCACATTCTCTATACCATAACCGCA
>JAFTVQ010000059.1 GCA_017461865.1 Lachnospiraceae bacterium
AACTACCTCATATCAACACCTCATCTGTTTCCGTGGGCATCATGGAATTTTTTTCAAATAAATACCCAAATTCCAATGAATTTTTGGGCTATTTCAGTAAAAAAAACTACATATGCCCAAAAACTGCATTTCACGCACCAAAACAATTATTTCCCGAAGGAAAATTGGGTATTTTGAAGTTTTATTTGATATATGCCCACCAAGGAATTCTCCCCCTGCAGTAACAGATTTCACTCAGTGCGACATGCAAATCTCCCTACGGCAGTACCACATCTTTCACCACTGCCAGACATTCCCTCAGATAATTGGTCGGATTGAGCCAGCTCACATTGTCCGCGCCAAGCCCCGACACATCCGTGTACCCGCACTCTCCGGCTATATGAAGTGCCCGATAAACGTGGAATTTGTTGGTGACAATCACCGCCGATGCACCTTCCGGAATATATTTCTTTGAGAACGTCAGATTTTCTTCCGTGGAAGTCGAAGCGTCCTCCAAAATAATTCGATCGCCGGGTATCCCTTTCGCCTCAAGTCCCCGGCGCATAGCCTCCGCTTCGGAGATCCATTCATCCGGTCCCTGTCCGCCACTGACGATGGCTGTCGTGTCCGGATTTTTCTGCAGATACTCAGCCGCCGCATTGATCCGGTACTGAAGGACAAGAGAAGGCCTGTCGCCCCGAAGTCCCGCCCCGAGAACCACAATATAATCTGCTTCCGTCTCCGGTCCCACACTCTGTCCATGCAAAATAACGCCGAGAAGAACCGCAAACACCAGGCATCCCATTCCCAATACGATACGAAAAGCAACAATCAACTTTCGCGGAATCTTCCATTTCCCCTTAAAATGCCGGTCGATAGCAAACATAAGCCCGAAACAACAAAAAGCAAGAACAGGAAATACAAAGAAAAATGTGTGTGCACCCACTCGGTTTAAAAGCATCACAAAGTAAGCAAGGCAAAATACGCCTGCAATCATAAGCAGAATCATCATGCAATTATGCTTTCTCCGTTGTTTCTTCATCCTTCACCTCTTCCACAAGGAATATTCTTGCCGAAAACGGCGCAATGTCCGTCGCTATCTTGTATGGTTTCCCACATACGCCTTCTTCAGTTATGTAAACCACCATATCGTCCGGTGCCGTATGACCGCTGTAACAGTACCAGTCACTGTTGATAAGCTCGCTCAACTTACATTTCTTATCATAGCCAAAAGAAAAATTGCTCCAATACTGATCCGAGAAGTTGATCATCACAATCACGGACTGCCCCTGTGCCTTTCTCTCATAGACATAGGTGGAAAACTCCGCTGCATTGACCTCCAGCCAGCGGAAACACTCCGGATTGTACTCGCCGTTATATAAGGCCGGATGACCGGTATAGATCTCACACAGATCCCTGTAATATTTGTGGAACGAATCATGCATCGGATACTTGAGCATATCCCAGTCCTGCTGCCTGTTTTCATCCCACTCCCGAAGCTGTCCGATTTCATTTCCCATGAAATTGAGCTTTTTGCCCGGATGGGTGTAAAAATAAGCGTACAGCGCCCTTGCCTGCGGGAACTTCTGCTCATAGTCTCCCCACATTTTTTGAACAATGGTTGCCTTGCCGTGCACAACCTCGTCATGGGAAAATGCAAGCAAAAACAGTTCACTGTAAAAATAGTGCATGGAAAAAGTCAACTTATGATAATGTCCCGGCCGATGGGACGGATGCACCTTAAAATAGTCCAGGGTATCGTTCATAAATCCCATGTCCCATTTGTAATCGAATCCCAGACCGCCGTATTCGACCGGAGCAGTCACCTTCGGATAATCCGTGGAATCCTCCGCAATCAAAATAGCCTCCGGATGTCTCTGATGCAGCCCGTAATTCATGTTTTTTACGAACATGACACTTCTGTCATTGACTCCCCGGTCCGGATTTCCCATCCAATAGATAGCACGGCTGATAGCATCCATACGGATTCCGTCAAAATGGAACTCCTTCAGCCAATAGTTGGCGCTGGACTGCAAAAAGCTTGCCACTTCACCTTTGGCATTGTTGAAATTACACGTGCCCCACTCGCTGATGCCAACATCATCGGTATCGTATTCATATAATGAAGTTCCGTCAAATTTTGCCAAACCATAACCATCCACAGCAAAGTGGACCGGCACAAAATCAAGTATGACACCTATGTCATTTTGATGACACAGGTCAATCAACGCCTTCAATTCATCCGGCGAACCGTATCTGGATGTCGGAGCAAAAAAACCGGTATTCTGATATCCCCAGGAACAGTCTGCCGGATGCTCGGAAAGTGGCATACATTCAATATAATTAAAATGATTTTCTTTCAGATACGGAATGAGCTCCTCAGCAATCTCTCCATAGGTCGGGAAGTGCATCTCCTCACCTTCCTCCCGGTCCTTGACTGCTTTCTCATTTTTCCAGGATGCCAAATGTATCTCGTATATGTTCATAGGATCATTATAATTTTTACCGCGGCTCCTTCTCTTCTCCTGCCACGCTCCGTCGTCGAAGGAGTAACCGTACAAGTCGGTAATCACCGATGCAAAGGCCGGTCTTTTTTCCATGGCAAACCCGTACGGATCACAATGTTCTGTCTTTTGACCGCTTTGATCCTCAATCACATATTTGTACATCATTCCGCATTTTGCCTCCGGCACATAAAGCGTATATACCCCCGGATCAAAGCCTTGCTCCATCAATAGCTCCTGCCAACCGGAAAAATCACCGGTCACATACACCGCCCGGGCCTTTGGCGCATAAAGGCGGAACCACACACCGTCTCCCTCCGGATGTGCTCCGAAAAACTCATATGCATCAAACGCATTTCCACTGTAAAAATCCCTGAAATTCATGTCAGATTCCTTTCTTCCCAAGTTCCATCGCCTGCAGATAATAAGCATCAAACGCTTCACTCTCCGCAAGATTTATACTCTTTGTATTTCTGATTATCTCTCCCGCCGGTTCTGACTTCTCCTGTCCTTCTCTCTCTGACCGGATAAGCTCTTTTCCGTATAAATATGCGCCGGCAAGCGCTGTGTTTCCGACTGCAATCGTCCGCTCCGCCCAGTTGTCCGGAATCAGCCCGATTTTGCAGGCAGCCTCTACATTCAGTTTATATCCGAATCCGCCTGCAAGATAGACCCGCTCTACTTCATCCGCCTTGGTTCCGCTCTCTTCAAGTAAGATCCGGATTCCGGCAAATATCGCCGCTTTCGCCATCTGAAGTTTCCGGATATCCTCCCGGTAAATTGTAAATTCCCCGCATGGGGCTCCGCTCTCAAAATACGGTTCGGCCAAAAGTCCTGTTTCGTCCAGCCACCCTTTTTCCAAAAGCTCTGCCACTACGGAAATGACATCCGATCCCGGAATTTGCGCTGCAAATCCGCCTTCAAAAGCCGGTCCCGCTGCCGCCGCCGTACATAAAATTCCGTCTTTTCCCATGAGTGCAATCTCACCGTTCGTTCCCAAATCAATCAGCAGAGCTGTTGTCACACGCTCTTTTTCCATCTCCTCCCGGCAAACCAGCATTCCGGCTGTGATATCGCCTCCAACAAAAGCGGATATCCCGGGCAAAAAAGTAACTTCTGTATTGCAGACCGAAGTGTTCAGAGGTCCCGTTGTCACCGGAGTAAACGGTGCTTTTGCAAGTCCGCTGACATCATATCCCTCATACAGATGGCTCATCACCGTATTTCCGGCTATAATAATCATTTTTATTGCATGTCCTTGCGCAATCCATTGCTTTACCGGCCTCTCCACGCACTCTCTGACCATCCGGGACAATTCTTCCGCTCTGCCCTCCATGGCACAACCGATCCGGCTTATGACATCTGCCCCATACGCTCTTTGAGGATTCAACGCACAAAAGGTATCCAAGACCGTTCCGCTTTCCGGATCTGCAAGTTGCAGCACGATTGTGGTAGTCCCCAAATCTCCGATAACAATAGATTCTGTATCGTTCTTTTGACCTGCTTTTGTCAACACAGATTGTGTCAGAATAAAAGGAGATTTCTTCTCAAACAAAATTTCAATGCAGCAATCCTGCTGTGGCCTGGCCAAACAGGCAAGACGCCATCCGTCCCTCAGCTGCTCAGGTGTAAATCTCCTCCTGTCCCCCGGCTTCGGAAGCGGTGCATTGCCCAAAAAACGGACCGTACATTTCCCGCAGGTTCCGTGACCGCCGCAGCCTCGCTCGTCAAAGATTTTGCCGGCAATAAGCACAGAAAGAACGTTTTCACCTTTTTCAAGGGAAAACGTTCCTTCATTTTTTATTTGTAACTTAATCTCTTCACACTCCATGACTGCGTCCTACACAAACTGATTTCGCGAAGGATCATAGGAATATTGGATACCGGAAAGCTTTCCTGTCAGTTCCTCTTTATCAATATCCAAATCTTCACACATCGCGTCCAATGTTGGATAAAAATCACGCAATTTCAAGTTTACAAAGCTGAGCAACATTACCGGATCCTTTGGTATCATAAGATTTCCTCGATTCTTCTTTTTTCTTAGCTTACCATGAATATCGAGGTTTTTAAAGTAGAGACCGTCAAATTTTTTCCTTTTCCGGACTTCTATTCTCTTCCTGCTGTCAGCTCCCCGTCTTTTACAGAAATGACAATTGTGTCACCCGCTTTCACCCGGTCGGCAAGAATCATTTTAGCAGCCAGTGTTTCCACATGCTTTTGCATAAATCGTTTAAGAGGTCTTGCCCCGTACACCGGATCATATCCGTTGTCAATCACATACTGCTCAGCTTCCCCGGAAAGCTCGATCCGAAGCTCTTTGTCCGCCAAGCGTCGGTTCACGTCAGCTACAAGAAGCTTAATAATGCCTCCGATATTTTTCTTGGAAAGCGGCTTAAACAGAATGATTTCATCCAGACGATTCAAAAATTCCGGTCTGAAATGGGCACGAAGTTCGCCCATCACAGCACCCTTAGCTGCTTCCGTCACCAATCCGTCCTCAGAAATACCGTCCAAAAGATGTGGCGCTCCGATATTGGATGTCATAATCAGTATTGTGTTTTTAAAATCAACAGTTCTGCCTTGAGAATCTGTGATACGTCCGTCATCCAACACCTGCAAAAGAACATTGAACACGTCCGGATGTGCTTTTTCAATCTCATCAAACAAAACCACACTGTAAGGACGTCTTCTGACTGCTTCAGTCAACTGTCCGCCTTCCTCATATCCCACATACCCCGGAGGTGCTCCGATCAGACGGGAAACAGAGTATTTCTCCATATATTCGCTCATATCAATGCGGACCATGTTATTTTCATCGTCAAACAGATTTTCCGCCAGCGCCTTTGCAAGCTCCGTCTTACCTACACCGGTCGGTCCCAAAAACAGGAATGAGCCGATTGGTTTGGATGGGTCTTTGATTCCGGCTTTGGAACGGATAATCGCCTCCGTCACCTTGGTCACACCTTCCTCCTGACCGATTACACGTTTGTGAAGCTGCTGATCCAGATTCAGTGTCTTGTTCCGTTCACTCTCCGTCAGCTTTGTCACCGGAATTCCGGTCCATCTGGACACAATCTTGGCGATTTCATCATCGTTGACATTTTCATGCACCAGGGTATGCTCATGGGCCTGCACATTTTCCTCTTCGATTTCCAGCTGTTTTTTCAAATTCGGGAGCGTTCCGTAAGACAATTCCGCAGCGCGCTCCAAGTTGCCTTCTCTCTGCGCAATTTGGATTTCATTTCCTACCTGCTCGATTTCTTCTCTCAGTTTCTGCAGTCTTTCCACAGAATTTTTCTCGTTTTCCCACGTAGCTTTCCGGCTGCTCAACTCCTCTTTCAGCTCCGCAAGTTCCTTTTGTAATGCTGCGAGACGATCTTTCGACAGATTGTCATCTTCTTTTTTCAGCGCAGCCTCCTCGATTTCCAACTGCATCACACGTCTTTGCAGTTCATCCAGCTCCGTCGGCATGGAATCCAGTTCCGTCTTGATCAGTGCACATGCTTCGTCCACGAGGTCGATGGCTTTGTCCGGCAGAAAACGGTCGGTAATATACCGGTGAGAGAGAATCGCTGCACTTACCAGCGCATTGTCCATAATTTTTACACCGTGGAATACCTCATAGCGATCCTTCAGTCCTCGCAAAATGGATATGGTATCCTCCACGGTCGGTTCCTCGACCATTACCGTTTGGAATCTACGCTCCAAAGCCGCATCCTTTTCGATATATTGCCTGTATTCGTCCAGCGTTGTCGCACCGATACAATGTAACTCCCCGCGGGCAAGCATCGGTTTCAACATATTTCCCGCATCCAGTGCGCCGTCGGTCTTGCCTGCGCCGACAATGGTATGAAGTTCATCAATGAACAAAATAATCTGTCCTTCGCTCTTTCGCACATCTTCCAAAACCGCTTTCAGGCGCTCCTCGAACTCACCACGGTATTTGGCTCCCGCTACAAGCGCCCCCATATCCAGTGCAAAAATCTTTTTGTCCTTCAGAGTCTGCGGAACATCCCCGCGCACAATCCGCTGTGCCAAACCTTCCACAACCGCCGTCTTACCGACTCCCGGCTCACCGATCAGCACCGGATTATTTTTTGTCTTTCTCGACAAAATACGGATGACATTGCGGATTTCATTATCGCGTCCGATTACCGGATCCAGCTTCTGGCTCCGTGCACGCTCCACCAGATCCTGACCGTATTTTTCAAGCGTATCATATGTTGCCTCCGGATTGTCACTGGTCACTCTCTGATTTCCCCGCACCGTGGAAAGTGCCTGCAAAAAGCGTTCCCTTGTCAATCCGTACTCCCCAAATAATTTTTTGATTTCCCCATTTGGTTTCTCCAGCATGGAAAGCATCAGATGTTCCACGGAAACGTACTCGTCACCCATGGCCTTTGCCTCATCTTCCGCCGTTACCAGCACCTGATTTAAGGACTGACTCATATAAAGCTGTCCGCCGCTGACTTTCACACGCTTGGCAAGTGCCTGCCGGCAACGGTCCGTAAAGTGCTCCTTATTTATTTCCATCTTTTCGATCAATTTCAGAATTAAACTATCTTCCACCGTGAGAAGACTCATCAGTAAATGTTCCTGATCGATTTCCTGATTTCCGTATTCGTAAGCAAGCTTCTCACAACCGTTAACTGCTTCCAGCGACTTTTGTGTAAATTTTGAAATGTTCATAATCTCGTCTCCTCCTGTTTCTCTTGTTATTTTTCCGTTTCTATTTTTGTTTTATACAAAATTGTTAGCACTGTCAAGGGGTGAGTGCTAATATTTTTATAAAAATATCGCAACCCCAGTAAAATCAAGGGGTTGCGGATTCTTAAAATTTTATAAAGTACTGTCATCATTCATCTGGTTATTCTTTTTCATGAGAGCATCTCTCTTCTGACCGTTCTTAATAAACATGACCAAACTCCAGACTGCTGCAATACACGCCAGCAATCCCAAACGGGAAAGAACGTAGTCTCCCTTCGCGAGTCCCAGCATGGCAAATGCAAATACAAACGCCGCAATCGCAATCACGATATTCTCGCGGATCATCTTATTCAGCCGGGCAATTTCCGCCAATTCGTTCTCGCGTGCCTGTTTCATCACACCTTCGTTGAACCATCCGATAACCTTTTCTCTTAATTCTGTATAATGCTGCTTTTCATCGTCGGAAGCTACCAGAACCATTTTGTCCATCAACGTGTAAGCACGTTCCATATTTTCACTGATGAAAAGTGTATAATTACGGGTTATGGTGCATATCAGACCTTCATACACTTCCGCTCTTCCCGGATATTCACGGAGCATTTCCATATATATCATCTCTGCCTTGTAGAAATCGCCTATTTTATGGAATGCTTTTCCGGCCTCCAGCTTTTTTATGTACTCTCCGTCTGCAGCCTCCACAGATCCGGAATAGCGCACTTCCACGACTTCCCTCACCTGAACCTGCGTTCCGCAGTAAGAACAGAATCCGAAGTCTCTCTTGTCATCCACCTGGATATTCGCTTCACAATTCGGACATTTCAACGCTTTCAATGCCATTTTACTCACTCATCCTTTTCATATTCTTTTGCATTTTTATGATTTATCAACTCTACTCATACACAATTCTGTCAAGTTTTTTCAAAAGTGCAATCATCGGCACTATCAAAATTCCGACGCAAAAATTTGCCGCGCCGTGGACACAATCATATGGTAAACCTGCTATAATCCATGCAATCATCCCCTTAAAATCCAGACCGAACATGATGGCCTGCGCCGGTGCGTACAGTGTCCCGAACAAAAAACCATGCGCACTGCACACCAGCATATAGACGATTTTCGGTGCCTTTTCCGGCAGGAGCATCGTCACGCCCCACAATACCGTCCAAATGTATAAATACGGAATCCACCACATATTAAATCCCGCAAAAAGACCATTCAGCATCACGTACACATAAAGCGGATAAAGTGCCTTTTTCCGGTAAACAACCGTAAATGCGACAGTAAAAACTCCCAAAAGGTGAACATTCGGCAGAAATTCCATGAAAACCTTGGAGCAGTACATAACTGCTCCAAGCATTCCGAACAAAGTCATTTCTTTGATTGTCAGTTTCATGCTTTTTCGTATTTAAAGGTATATGTCTTACCTTCCTCAATTTCCGTAGAATCCACACCGGTCTGCGCGTATTCCCCATCCACATAGAACGACCAGTAAGCACCGTCTGTGTCATAGTCTGCTGTCACGCCGTTCACTGTCTTAACGTAGAGACCGTAATCACCTTCGTCTCCTGCAATCAGTCCGCAATCAAGAAGGGCCTCTCCTACCGTCGTCTTGTCTGTATGGACTTCAAATGCTGTTTCGTTTCCGTCGGCATCCACTACCGTGAAGGCAAATGCCGTGCTTCCCTCGCCGACTGTCTGTACATCTGCAGTCGTCTCTGCCGGTGTTTCGGCAACAACCTGCTCCGGCGTCTCACCCTGATTTTTTGTGTCGTCGCTGCATCCTGTTGTAACGAGTGCCATAGCCGCAATCAGCATCATACAAAGGAATAACGACAGTCTTTTCATAATTCCTGTCTTTTTCATTTTGTTTTCTCCTTTTTATGCATTTTTCACGCCCTTTTTCCTTACGCCGGCGCTCGCAGCCTCAGAACGCGTGAACCATACTTCCGGATATTCCGGCTCGGCACCTCGTCAGACGGCCTTCTCAGAAAACTCCAATGACTTTGTCCCTGCTTTGCGGCAAGCAGGTCAGTCTGACTTACAAATGTGCCTTACGGCGACGGGCTCGCACAGGTTTTCCACCTGTTTCCCCGAAAGTTACCTAATTTTATCACAGAACGCAAAACATGACAAGAATCCGGAAGACTCTTGTCATGTCTTTTAACGTAATTTCAATGCTCTCATAGCGTTAAGAATTGCGATGAACGCCACCCCGACATCGGCAAACACCGCCGCCCACATAGTAGCGATTCCGAAAGCTGCCAGCAAAAGTACAAGTACCTTAACCCCGATGGCAAACGCAATATTCTGCTTTACAATCTGAATTGTCTTTTTTGATATGCGCATCGCCTGCGGAATCTTGCCCGGCTCATCCGTCATAATCACAATATCCGCCGCCTCAATGGCCGCGTCACTTCCGAGGCCTCCCATGGCGATTCCGATATCTGCTCTGGCAAGAACCGGCGCGTCATTCATTCCGTCACCGACAAAAATCAGCTTTTCGCCTTCTTTTTTCCCTGCAAAAATTTCTTCCACACGGTCCACTTTATCTCCCGGAAGAAGCGAAGCATGATACTCGGTGATTCCCAAAGCTCCCGCGATCTTCTCCGCCGCCTTTTCCCTGTCACCTGTCAACATCACAATCCGCCGAATGCCTTCCTTTTTCAGTCCGGCAACACATTGCTCCGCATCCTGCTTCAGCTGGTCCTCAATCAAAATGTATCCCATATAGGAATCCCCGTAAGACACATGACAAATCGTCCCGGCCGGTTCCTCCTGATCCATGTGTAATATTGTCTCCTTAATTTCATTCCATTTGTTATTTTTTAGTTGCCGGATCATTAGCTTTTCATTGCCGACCGCAACCTGCTTTCCTTCATACATGACAAGCACGCCATATCCTGCCAACTCTTCAACTGCTGATTCCGTCCCGTCTTCATCTTTTTCTGACAGATTTGTCACTTTGCCATACTGTCTCTCATAGGCATCTACCAAACACTTTGCAATCGGATGATTGGAAAATCGTTCCCCATAAGCCGCATAAAACAACACTTGTTTTTTATCTTCATTCACAGCCATAATTTCCGATACCGCAAACTCGCCTTTGGTCAATGTTCCCGTTTTGTCCATAACCGCAATCCGGGCATCTGCCAGCGCTTCCAGATAATTGCTTCCCTTCACGAGAATACCGTTCTTACTCGCCGCACCGATTCCTCCGAAGAAGCTGAGCGGAACTGAAATAACAAGTGCACACGGACATGAAATAACAAGGAAAGAAAGAGCTCTGTAAATCCAAACCGACCAGTCCCCTGTTATCAAAGACGGAATCACCGCTAATATCGTCGCAAGAATCACAACCACCGGCGTGTACCACCGTGCAAACTTTGTAATAAAATTCTCGGTTTCTGCTTTCTTTGACGCTGAGTTTTCCACGAGATCCAAAATCTTGGTTACCGTAGACTCCCCGAACTCTTTACTCACTCTAACCTCAATCAGTCCCGAAAGATTAATACATCCGCTGATTACTTCATCTCCTGCATCAAGGTCTCTCGGAAGACTTTCTCCTGTCAGCGCCATCGTGTCAACCGATGTATTGCCCGTTACAATCACTCCGTCCAAAGGAATCCTCTCCCCGGGTTTGATTTGTATCATTTCGCCTTTTGCGACCTCCTGCGGGTCTACGGTTTCCACATTGCCGTTTCTGCATACATTCGCATAATCCGGGCGAATATCCATCAGTTCTTTAATGGATTTTCTGGATTTATTCACCGCATAAGACTGGAACCACTCGCCCACCTGATAAAACAGCATAACAGCCACTGCTTCCGGGTATTCGCTGATCAAGAACGCCCCGACCGTCGCCAGAACCATCAAAAATTTCTCATCAAAAATCTGCCCGTTTTTTATGTTGGCTACCGCACCTTTTACCACATCATTCCCTACAATAAAATAAGTTACAAGATAGGCAATCAAAAGCACATTGGCACTCATATGCGGAAGTAACTTTTCTGCCAGAATACAAAGCACAAAACATACCGCACCTGCCACAATTCTGCGCAATCTCTTTTTTAACTTCTTTGTCATTTTAACACCGCCTGTTATTTTATGATAAACTCCACGTCAGGCTCGATCTTTTTCACAATCTTTTTCGCCTCTGCCAAAATTTTATCCATAGCATCTTCCGATGCAACAATCTCCATCTTCTGCGTCAAAAAGTTCACGCTGCAGCTTTCCACACCGTTCAATTCCTTCACTGCCGTCTCCATCTTAGCTGCGCAATGTGCACATTCCAGTTCTTCAAGAATTACTGTCTTTTTCATTTTAAATTCCTCCTGTTATTTATTCGTTAATATGTTCCAATCCCTGACTCAAAATCGACTTGATATGGCTGTCTGCCAGTGAATAAAAGATTGTTTTTCCCTCACGGCGATTCTTCACCAAATCCATCTGTTTCAGCACCCTGAGCTGATGCGAAATCGCCGACTGCGTCATACCAAGCAGGTTTGCAATATCGCACACACACACTTCCGAACACATCAGTACATATAAAATACGGATTCTCGTCGTGTCACCGAATACCCGGAAAAATTCAGCCAGATCCGCAAGTTCTTCTTCCTGTGGCATATGCGTTTCTACCATCTCAATCATATCCTCATGGACATGCATGCACTCACAGCGTTCCGCTTCTTCATGTTTTCTTGCCATAAGCTCCTCCTTTTAATTTGAATATCCTTTCATATGAATACTTGTTCACGTGTTATTATATATCTGCCTACTTGTAATGTCAATACGGAATCCATAGTTTTTTCACATTTATCCTTTACAATCATTTTAAAGTTTTCTAAAATAGAACTAAATCATACACAAAGAGAGGAGTCCATCATGAGTCAGAAAAAAATGGACGCATACAAAAATGCGAAGAAAAACAAAAAACAGATAGAGAAAAAACAGAAACGCAATAAAATCCTGGCATGGATCGGCGGTATTTTAGTCACCGCTACCCTGATTTCAGGTGTTGCTTATCTTGTGTACTACACACAGCAGAACGCTTCCTCTTCCACTTCGGAAAGCACCGATGCAACCGCGCAGGACGTAGCGGACATCCTTCAGGAGAGCCTCGGCGATGACGGAAGCTACACCATCTCAACGGAACCGATGGAAGAAGCCGGAACAGAGACCGAATCTGCAGAATAATTCTTATATAAATGTAAATCACCCCGGTACATCATTTGATGCACCGGGGTTTTCTTTTTTTCTCCTATTTCGGACTCACCTGCGACTGCCATGCCTGAATCGCCTCGTAAACAGCTTTTGTCTCCTCATCATCAGCGCCGCTCAGATAGTAACGCCTGCTCGGCGTTTCTATGCGCAGAAATACGTCATTCTCCGGATTAAGAAAAACCGTACAATTTCCTTCTTCTGCAACACTCCAGCTTCCTTTTTTCAGATTTTCCATTGCCGTTCCGCTATTTCTTGACATTTTCGGAAGTTCATTAAGAAGCTCTGCATCCTCTATGACAGGCATAGAAATCACATATTCTTCCCGCAAGTGATTTGCCACAACCCTATCCGCATCCGCCACCAGCTGGATCGGCGTAAATTCCAGCATAATAATCCATATAGATATGATCGGAAGTGAAAGCAGTGTCAGTCCCGCAAATGCAACCATTGCTTTTCCGCCTCCGGTTGCCATATTCACGGTAGTTCCGACCCCGACCCGTTTTTCCACCATGGAATGCTTATCCCTCGGATTATAATACAGCATTCCCCAAATCCAGTTCTCGTCGTTGTCCTCGCTTGTCCTTTTGTCACGTTTCGACTCATAAATCTTATCCAGAGACGCTTTTTTCCTCATGAGGCACACAGCTAAAATGGCCGTCATCACACTGTACACTCCTGTTGCCCACCAAAATCTTGATGTGAAAGCGCCGTTTATATCCACGCAAAACAGCATCCATACCATATAAAAAACTGTTGCCCATGCCAATATCACCCAGAAATTCTTGTATAGATTCTTCTTCGCACGGTTGTAATTCACATTGACATCACTGTCAGAACTGATAATCTGTGTCTTCTGCCTGTCCATCCAAACAGCCATTCCCCAAAACAAAAGAGATACTCCTGCAAATGTTGCCATCGAAACAATAAGCGCCTGCGAACGGCTTCCGAATTCTCCGATGACAGACCATATCGTCAATACGATTGCCACAGCATTCTGGGGCAAAAAATGAAACCATTTCACACACCGTATTTTTCCGGCCGATTTTATTTCCGCTTCCAAATCTGTGCTTCCTGCTTCGCCCCAGCCTTTTTCCTGCTTTATTTCCTTTAACTTTCCGTTTGCAATCCCAAACGGCACAAAGAAAATAAAAATAGAAATTGTCATCCAAAGCATCCAGACCGCCGTCACAATTGACTCCCACGGTAAAAACAGTGACGGCACCGGAAATACAAGCATCAGCCAAAGGCTTCTCTTCATTTGCTTTTGATAGCATTCTTTAATTCTTTCAAGTTCCTCTGCTTTCCGATATTCTTTCGGAATGGTCACACCGAAATAAATCCCGTTCTTTGCCTCTGCCTCGTTTTTCAACAGAACATACATAATAAGCACAAACGGATACAGACAAATACACAAAATCAAGCCTGTGATACTGATACTCATTTTACTTCCCTCCCCGTTCAAAATATCGATCTACTACACCCACAAAATCATCCCTGGTCATACCTTTTACCTTGGCTTCGGAAATCAGACGGGCAAGCTCCTGTTCTGCCTCCGCGGTAAGCCCCCGCGTTTGATCAATACTCTCCTTTACCCTGACACCGTTTCTCCGGTCGGTAACAATATACCCTTCCTGTTTTAAAAGCTGATACGCTTTATTTACCGTCATGGAATTAATGCCAATCTCCTGTGCCAGCGCACGTACTGTCGGGAGCTTCTCTCCCGGCACAAGTCTTCCGTCCGAAATCCCCATGACAATTTGATTTCTAATCTGCTTAAATACAGGAATATCTGAACCGTCCTGCAATACAATAATCATAGTTGCTTCCTCATTTTGTTGCATTTTTGTATTAGTTATATTAATACAAATAATGCATATTGTCAATATACGTTTGACAAATTGCTCAAATCGGCGGGCTTATATGTTTTCCTCTATATGCACAGACACAAAAAATGCCGCGAAACAAGATTACTTGTTTCGCGACACTCTCTTTTTGGTTTTTATCTTTATTTAAAGTAAGCCACACCGGACTCAAAGATCTTAAGATCCTGTTCACCGTAAATGTTGATTGCTACCGCTTCATCGCGACGCTCTGCATGAGCCATCTTACCGAAGCATCTTCCGTCCGGAGACGTAATACCCTCAATAGATGCGTAAGAACCGTTGACATTCCACTCTTCGTCCATGGAAATGTTTCCATCAAAGTCCGCATACTGTGTTGCTACCTGTCCGTTTGCAAAAAGCTTGTCAATCCACTCCTTCGGAGCTACGAAACGTCCCTCTCCGTGGGATGCAGGGCTGACATAGGTCTTTCCTACTTCAGCAAGCGACAACCACGGGGATTTATTGGAAACAACCTTTGTGTATACCATCTTGGAAATGTGACGGTTAATAGTATTGAATGTAAGTGTCGGTGAATCTTCTTTCTGTCCGCAAACCTCACCGTAAGGTACAAGTCCTAATTTGATGAGTGCCTGGAATCCGTTACAGATACCGAGTGCAAGACCGTCTCTTTCATTTAACAACTTCATCACTGCTTCCTTCATCTTTTCATTCTGGAATGCAGTTGCGAAGAACTTCGCAGAACCATCCGGCTCATCACCTGCGGAGAATCCGCCAGGGAACATGATAATCTGTGCCTGCGCGATAGCTTTCTCAAATACATCCACACTCTCACGGATATCTTCTGCCGTCATGTTCTTAAATACCTTTGTGATCACATCGGCGCCGGCTCTCTCAAACGCCTTTGCAGAATCGTACTCACAGTTTGTACCCGGGAATACCGGAATAAATACGGTCGGGCGAGCCACTTTATTCTTACATACGTAAATATCTTTTGTTTCGTAGAGACCTGTATTTACAGGTGTTGTCTCTTTTACCGCTTTCGTCGGGAATACCTTTTCAAGTTTGGATGTCCAGCTTGCAAGAGCATCTTCTTCGCTGATTGTGACATCTTTGTATGCGAAACCGCTTTCGGTTACTGTACCTACTTTTTTGTATGTGACACTGATGTCAGCAATCTTATCTGCAGGAACTTCAGCCACGATATTACCGATTCCGTTTGCAAACAACTCATCAACACTTAAGTTTTCATCATAAGCCACACCGAGTTTATTACCGAACGCCATCTTAGCTGTCGCAGCCACAATACCTTTGGCATCCACGCTGTAAGCAGACTTCAAAGTTCCGTTTACAATCATAGTGTGGAGTGCTTCGTAAAGCGCCATCACCTCATCGTATTTCGGAAGGTCATATTCATCTTTCGGAATTTCAAATGCAACAAGCACATTGCCTGCTTCTTTCAGTTCCGGAGTAAGGATTTCCTGATGTTTAGCCACATCTACAGCAAATGACACAAGTGTCGGTGGCACATCAATGTCGTTGAACGTACCGGACATACTGTCTTTTCCACCGATA
>JAFTVQ010000060.1 GCA_017461865.1 Lachnospiraceae bacterium
AAACTTTGAGGGAAGATGTTCTTCCCTCACACGTGCTCGAAGGGATTCGAACCCCCGACCCACGGCTTAGAAGGCCGTTGCTCTATCCAGCTGAGCTACGAACACACATCTGTTAGTATGATTTGCTTCTCTGGCAAAAATACCATTTGATTGAATAATAATGGGGCAACTTTGACTTGTATTCCAGTCGCTGCCTTAGACATAAAATATGTCAAGCGGGTGATGGGAATCGAACCCACGTATCCAGCTTGGAAGGCTGGTGTTCTACCATTGAACTACACCCGCATATTGCGTAAAAAATCGGGGTGACAGGATTCGAACCTGCGACCCCCTGGTCCCAAACCAGGTGCTCTAGCCAAACTGAGCCACACCCCGTTATTTCACTCACTTTTACCCGTGACGCAAGTCATATTATATTATAAGGATTTTCCGTTGTCAACACTTTTTTGCATTTTTAAAGATAGTTTACCGTAAAATGCGCTTCCCCATTCCGGTCCAGCTCCATAATCATATAACTCGGTTTTCTCCCATCCTGCCTCGGATAAGAGAGGCTTCCCGGATTAAGCGCGATTATGTCCCTATCGATTTCAACAAGCGGCTTGTGGGTATGCCCGAAAATCACTATATTGTATCCGCGCATCAAAGCCTCCTCTTTGATACGCTCACTGCCCATCGAGACACAATATGTATGCCCATGGGTAATCCAAACATGATAATCTCCGATCCACGTATCAATTTCCCTCGGCAGTTCCGAAAAGAAATCATTGTTTCCCATTACCATAAGTGTTTCGCAATCTACACTTTCACTGATTGCATACTCACTCCCCTCCACATCGCCGCAGTGGATGACAAGATCGATATCCTTTATTTTCTCAATCACTTTAAAATAATTTTCATTGTAACGATGGGTATCGCTGACAATCAATACTCTCATGCTTACTCTAACTCCAAAATTTTTTCTTTCATCTGTCTCAGCGCCTTCCCTCTGTGACTGATCTCATTTTTTTGCTCCGGAGAAATCTCCGCAGAGCTCATACCAAACTCCGGCAAATAAAAGATCGGATCATAACCGAATCCGTTTTCCCCTTTGATCTCATAAGCAATTCTTCCTTCCATGGTAGCCGTCGTGGTCACAACATCCCCCTGCGGAAGCACGAGCGCCATAGAGCAGACAAACCGCGCAGTTCTCTTCTCGTCCGGAACACCTGCAAGTTTATCCAAAATCATTTGATTTTTTATACTGTAAGGTGTATCATGCCCCAAATATCTGGCGGAATAAATTCCCGGTTCTTTATTTAAAAAGTCAATCTCCAGCCCCGAATCGTCCGCCAAAGCAGGCACATTGAGTTTTTCCGCCACCGCTTTCGCCTTTATAATCGCATTCTCCTCAAAGGTAGAGCCGTTTTCTTCAATTTCTTCGTCAAAAGCTGTCTCCGAGAGCGGAATAATGCGGATTCCCATATCTTCCACCATCATTGCAACCTCCCGTACTTTCCCCTTATTGGAACTTGCTAAAACGATTTCTTTCATTTTTCAATCTCCTCATATCCTGCAAAAACAGCATTGCAAAGCCCTTCTGCAATCCGCTGCTTATAATCCTCTTTTTCCAAAAGTTTCTGTTCCTGTTTGTTCGACAAATATCCGATATTCAGCTGCGAAACCGGAACCATGGCATTGCGGATGATTTCATTTTCTCCGCTGTCCGCTTCAAATCCGATTGCTTTCTCGTTCGTATTGGCTGCCACCTTTTCCAACAAAAGATAGGCCAAATCCGCACTGCCAAACGTCGGTATAAAATATGTTTCATTATATATGGTGCGCATTCCGTAAAGAGTTGTATCCTCCGAAAAATCCGCATGAACACTGATAAACATATCTGCCTGCACTTCATTGGCAAGCGAAACTCTGTCCGTCACATCCGGATTTTCGTTTTTATCTCTTGTATAATAAACGCGGATACCCTCTTTCTCCAGCACGCTTCCGGCTTCGGTGACAATATCATAGGCAAGTGTATCCTCAGCAAGCAATATTCCTTCGTCTTCCCCCTGAACAATATGCCCTCTGTCAGCGCCGCCATGACCCGCATCTAAAACAACGATTTTTTCATACTTCTCTTTTGGGGCTACCAGCTGTAAGTGCAGAGTATTCCCGGTAAGCGACGTCTCATATTTGCTCTCCCATTCCCAAACAGCAGGAAAAGCCAAACTTATCGTAATTTCTTGCTCTGTTTCCTCCACGGTTGCGCTTTCCGTCAAAGCATTTACACGAACCGGTTGTCCAAAGAAATAGTCCTTTGACACCCCTACACTTGCACCGTCTTCTGTCGATATTTTAGACAAAATAATGCGAAACTGTTTTTTCCGATAATCATTTTCAACCTGTATATCCTGCTCTTCTACTGCATTCGGAAGAGGAATGACAAAACTGTTTTCTGCCAGTTTTTCATCCATAATATACCAGTCACGGCCGGACTGCTCCTCTGCCGACAAAGCAGACGCATCCTGCGCTGTCACTTCATGTTGCGCAGGCTCTCCCGTCACAACCATCAAAACAACAGCCAACGTCGATATCACCAATGTAATTCCTATATATATACTCGCCAATCTGTCTTTCATCTTCTAATCCTGTGTTCTTCTGGGCGGCTTCGGCCCCATAAACTGATAATAGTATGTCTTCATCATACCATTGTAAATTTTCCTGTTTTTATCTGCCTTACGCCCTATATGTTGCTGCGCTCCCTCATAGGACGTAATCATATAAAGCGACCACGAATCCAATGCTCTGTAACGCTCACCCAAGGCATCATAAATCGCCGGAAGCGACGCTTTTTCTTCCAAACGCTCACCATAAGGCGGATTGGTAATGATAAAACCGTATTTCTTCGGATGACTGAGCTGCTCCACGCCACGTTTTTGGAAATGAATATACTGCTCTACTCCGGCCAACTTTGCGTTTTCCCTTGATATACGGACCATCTCAGGATCAATATCATATCCCTGAATATCCGGCATTTCACTAAAATCAATGAGATCCTGTGCCTCATCAATACAATCATACCATTCTTTTTTTGCAATCAAATGTTCCCATGACTCCGACAAGAACTCCCGATTCATACCCGGCGCAACATTTCCAGCCATAAGAGCAGCTTCAATCGGAAAAGTTCCGCTTCCGCAGAAGGGATCCACCAAAATACGGTGCTTATTCCACGGTGTAAGCATAATTAACGCCGCCGCAAGATTTTCCGCAATCGGAGCCTTCGCCGTCAACTTGCGATACCCTCTTTTATGCAAAGAATCCCCTGTCGTATCAAGCCCTACCGTCACTTCATCTTTCATAAGAAATACACGGACCGGAAAACGGTCTCCCTCTTCCGAAAACCAACTGATGCGGTATTTCTGCTTCATCCGCTCCACCATCGCTTTTTTCATAATGGACTGAATATCCGACGGACTGAATAATTTACTTTTTACGCTGGCTGCTTTGGCCACCCAAAATTTGCCGTCCATCGGAATCCATTCTTCCCACGGAAGAGCCTTGGTTCCCTCAAACAGTTCATCAAACGTCTCGGCATGGAATGATCCAACTTTAATCAGTACTCTTTCTGCCGTACGCAAAAAAACATTGGCACGACAAACCGCTTCTGCATCACCCAAAAAAGTGACACGACCGTCTTCGACCGATGTTATCTCATAACCCAAATCTGTAATTTCTCTCTTTAAAACCGCTTCCAGCCCGAAATGGCAAGGAACAATACACTCAAATTTTTTCATAGTTCTATCTTAAATTGATTTTATAACACTGTCAATATGTAAAGGGGCAATGAAATTGCCCCTTTCATCAACTGCATCTGCTTATCTGCAGTTACTTTCATTTTTTGATGCATTCTTAGAGTTATTCTCGTTTGCATTTCTCTGATTGTTGTCCTGATAACTGTTTTTAGAGTTGTTTTTGTTATCCTGGTTGTTCTGTGTGCTGTTCTGTGAATCATAATTGTTTTTTGCCATTTTCTATTCCTCCTTTTGACTGGTTACAGGAATATTATCTGCAAAAAAAAATTTATTATTCCGATTTTTTTATTTTAAAATACTTGATAATTGAGGTTAAATGCCATATAATTTAAGTACAACAGCAATCCCCAATTGCTCTGTTGTAAAATAGTATTTTTATTTATACTCCCCTAAACAGCTCGTCACCCCTGACGGGCTGTTTTACCGTTTTACAACATTATCTTTTCCACTTTTTTATAAACGATATAATAATCAATATCGCCGCAATCGGTACGACAATCGGCATCAGAAACTGTAAAACAGAGACAATGGCACTAAACACCATCATCAATATTAAGACAATAATCAAAATCAGGATCGGAAGCGGAATATTAAATCCTCCGCTTTGCTGTGTTCTATGTCCCGGCTCATCTTCCGGATTTCCCTCTTCTATCCGGTCCGCCTTATGTTCTTTCGCCATGATAATTGTCTTTGCCAAAAGTCTCGGATTTCCCAATTCTTCCAGCACTTCCTGCTCCGTTTTTCCCTTCCGGATTTCCATCTCAATATAATCACGGTAATAACTGACGGTATCCTGCAGTTCCTGCGGACTCACATGACCCACCAATGCTTTTTCTATCACGCTCACATATTGTTCTTTATTCATTGTTCACATCTTCCGATTCTGCGCCCATCATGGCACGTTTACGAATTTTCCCGCCGGTATCGCGCTTCTTCATCTCTGCTTCTTCTCTGCGCACTTCCTCCTCTTTAACTTCGCCTACACGTTCAAATACCGCAAGAAGAGAATGCGATGTACCATACGCAATCAGTCCAAACGCAATGACAAGCCAGAGATACCATGTGTTAAAAAACACCTTAGGTTCAATAACAGAAAGTGCAATCGGCGCAAACCACGCCAAAAATATTTTTAACCATTTTCCCAAATTGCATATCGATAACAAAAACGCATTTTTTACCATGTTCCAAAGGGTATTTTCATATCTCGCAATCTGCGGAAACAAAAACGGAAGCACAAGTGCAAGCGCAACAATTTCCAGCACTACAACCACTTTATAAACGCCGGCCATCACACCCCCGAAGTTTGCAACATAATACAATTCGCCCCAAATAGCCACTGCCACAAATACTACAACAAGCCATGCAACTGTTCCCTGTTTGAAATTACGCTTAAATTCACGCACAAACCCTTTTGTGATAGATCCGTCTTCCCGATTCACAAGCTTCATGCCCACAGCATACAGCGCACACAGTGAAGCTCCGATTGTAACGATAGGAAGTGAAAACAGCACGAACATGACGTTCAGCATAAAAATATCACCAAAAATTTCCCATGCTTTTAACAGAAAATTTCTTTTATCGACCTGTTTTCCTTTGTTCATTCTAGTAAAGACCTTTCATTTTCATTTCATTACATATTGCTTTCGCATTAATATCGGCTACAACTTCTTCATCCACTACCACTTTATCAAGTCCCGCCTGCTGCGACCATTTTTCCTGCATTTTCGGCAAAAGAGATTTTGCCATCTGCTGCGCAGCGTAAGAAATCATATAATCTTTGTACTCCTGATCATTCTTTTTATCCATGCGGGCAATCATATAGCCGGCATCTGTCTGAATCACTGCCGAAACGTCTCCCTCTTCGAGCGACTTCACTACCTCATTCAGCTCCTCAACATAAGCCCCTTCATAATTACGCTCTACACCCGAACAATGAGAAATGCCATATTCCTCAATCAATTCTTCCATCGTCTTTTCTCCGGAAGCAGCTTTTTTCTGAAGCTCTTTTGCCTTTGCAAGCTGTTCTTTCATTGCCTGATCAGACAAAGCAACATTCTTTCCTTCTTCATCTGTGACCGCTTTGCCTTCCTCATCATATTCAACACTCGGGAACAAAGCATATGTGATACTATGGAACTTCAAATCCTTGTATTCCGCCTCATACTGTTCCAGATTGCTTTCCGACAAATCCCGAATCGCTTTATTCGTTACAGCTGTCACATAAACCTGCTTACGGAACAATTCATCTACCGTATCTTTATCCACACCGTAATTAGCTAACATTTCTTTTCCAAAAAAATTATAAAAATTATCAGCAGAAACTTTGGACTGTTCCAAATCCTCTTCTGAAATTTCCAGTTCTTCCATCTGAAGCGCAAGAAGGTATTCCACAGTCTCCACCATCATCTGACTTACAACCTTAGAATCAAGATCTGCTTTTTTAGCCTCGTTCATCGCCTCCGGTGCCACTTTATTATTAAACAAATACTGAATGTAGTACAAATACATTTCATCCAGCGTAACTTCCTCTTCCTCGACCGTAAACACTACCGTCTTTTTTGCTTCTTCCGCAGAAACAATTTTTTCGCCGACCAAAGAGACGCCCTCACCGCTTGTTGTCGAAGCATCATTCCCACAACCGACCAAGAGTCCAAGTGTCATAACAGATACTAATATAAGCGAAATGATTTTTCTGATTTTCATAATATTCCTCCTAGTGTTAGTCACAATACCCATTATAATACAACCCGCACATCCATAGCAATAAAAAAGTGCAATTACACAAAATTTTAATAATTTGCGTAATTGCACTTAATTTCAAATTTTAACAAGAATAAAATATTATTCTTTTACACCACCGAGTGCCACGCCGGCAACGATGTATTTAGATAACAGCAAGTATGCAACCAAAATCGGAAGAACCGTAATAAACATACCTGCGTAAATCTCACCATAGTCACGCTGTTTATCGTTAGATTTCAAACCTTCGATGAACATTGGCATTGTAGCTAAATCTCTTTCTGTAGCCAACAAGATAGATGGTGTATACAGGTTATTCCATGATGCAACGAATGCGAAGATAGCCTGTGTAGCCATAGCCGGTTTCATAAGCGGAAGGGCGATTGTATTAAATGTCTGGAACTCGCCGGAACCGTCGATACGTGCAGCTTCGATAATTTCAACCGAAAGACCGGAAGCCATATACTGTTTCATAAAGTAAACAGTTGTCGGAGCAGCCATAGCCGGAATAATTAACGGCCAATATGTACCATACATACCTGTGAGGTCACAAACTTTAATCAAACCGACGATAGAAACCTGTGTAGGAATCATCATGATTGCATAAATAAATGCCCAAGCCTGATCTCTTCCCTTGAACTGGTAAACAGTAAGACCATAAGCTGTTAAAGTTGCAAAATAAACCTGAAGCACTGTTGTAGGTACTGTTACGATCAACGAGTTAAAGAGCGCTCTCCAAAGAGAAACCGAAGAAGTCATACTGGATTTTAACATCAGCGATTTGTAGTTCGCAATGAAGTTTGTTCCAGGTAACATATGAATACCCTGTTTAATCGTATTAGACGGCAATGTTGAGTTGATAATCAACACATAAAATGGGAAGATAGCAAGGATACATAATAAAATACACACTACGTATCTGAAAATCTTTGTTCCCGATACTTTACTTTTTGAACTAATCATCTTTTATTATACCTCCTATCCTTAATTCTTTTCTGCTGTAAGTTTGTAGAAAATCATACTTACAACAAGAGTTATAATAAACAGAACAACGGAATATGCCGCAGCTCTACCATAGTTCTGACCAGCACCTGCATTGATGTAAGATTTAATCAACATAACAACAGTTCTTGTAGAAAGAACATTAGCGCCGGCAATATTAATAACCGGTGAACCTTCGTTGAACAACTGTGGAATATCGTACATCTGTAAACCACCGATAGCAGATGTTACCATTGTAAACTGAAGGATAGGTTTCAAAAGCGGTACAGTAATCTTGAAGAACATCTGTCTTGCAGTAGCACCGTCCACCATACCAGCTTCATAGAGAGCCGGATTGATACCCATAATACCTGCAATAAGCACGATCATAGTATTTCCGTACCACATCCAGAACTGGATGAATGCAATAATACCGAATGACCACCAGCCATGTAACAAGATACCGTTTTCACCGCATAGACCCAAAGCCCTTAAAACAGCTGTCATAGATCCATGAACGTCAAACAAACTGTAGAACAACACGGCGATGGTAGCTGCTGTAATAATGTTCGGCATATACATAATAACTTTATATGCACCCTGACCTTTTAACTTGCAATGGATATCTGTAAACCAAGCAGCCAATAACAGAGATAAAAGAATCTGCGGGATAAAATTCAATAACCATAAGCCAATCGTGATAAAAATGGCCTGCCAAATTTCACCGTTTCCGGCGAAAACATAATTCGCATAGTTTCCGAAACCGAATTCGGTTGTCATTTTATTTCTGCCTACTTTGTTATCATATAATAATGATTTATAGAAAGTATACAGAAGTGGATATAACTGGAAAACTAAAAATACAACGAAGAACGGCGCAATAAATCTGAAGCCGTATTTTCCGTATTCAACTGTTTTTCTTTTATTATTCTTCACACCTTCACTCCCAATCTGTAATATTTCAATCCAAGAAGAGCATACTTCCTCAAAGAAATATCTTCTTTTTTAAAACTATGCACCAATGTGGCAACCACATTGGTGCATAGCCAATTTTAAGTGTTATTCACTTAGTAATCAATGAAATTATTCTACAGTGATGTAATCATATGTAGCAGCAACTTCATCTTTTACGTACTGAACAGCTTCTTCAGCTGAAGAAAGTGTACCAGAGTTGTAAGCTTCAGCAGCTTTGTCCATGATTGCTTTAAGGTTAGCATCAAGGTATGTTGCATTGCTTAAGTCGATGTTAAGTGCAGCGTTAGCCCATGTTTCAACCGGGTTCTGTCCACCAAGTAATGGAGAAGCGCCTTCGCCATCAGCGATGATTCTAGCAACTGCTTCTTTGTTGTTTACGAAGTCGAATGTGTTTTTCTCTACTGTGTACATTACGTCTGCGTTACAGCATAACTGATACAGTAAGTATGCACATAATTCTGGGTTAGGAGTATCCTTACCTACAGAAACGTATGTACCACCCCAGTGGTAACCTACAGGACCTTCACAAACTCTCCAGTCACCGTATGTGCTTGTTTCTGAATCTTCAGAAGTTGCGATACACCAGTATACGAACCATGTACATCCGAAGTAACCGAATACATCACCTTCGAAGTTAGCGTTCCAACCGTCAGACCACATAGATGTCTGATCTGTGTAACCACCGTCGTATAATTTCTTAGCTGTCTCGAAGTAATCTGTTACGCAAGAGTCAAGTGTTAATGTTTCAGAACCATCTTCTGCAACAGTAACCCATGGCTGTGTCTGCTGATCCCAAATAGCGTATTTAACGTCGTCTGGACCAGAAAGCATCTTGTAACCAGCTTCTTTCATCTTATCAGCTGTAGCGAAGAATGTATCCCAATCTTTAACTGCTTCCTGAACGTCTGCAGGATCAGAAGAACCAAGAACTTCTTCAGCGATAGATGCACGGTATGTAAAGTTACCAGCAGCTGCCTGCCAAGATAAAGCTTTTAACTCACCGTTGTATGAAGCGTAATCTTTTGTGAACTGATATGCGTTAGCATACATTTCATCTGTGATACCGATTTCAGAAAGAGCAATTGTAGCATCGCTTTCTGTGTAGTATTTAGCTACATCGTTATCAGCAGGGATTAATGAAGGATACTTGTCACCAGCAGTCATAGCTGTGTCGATAGCTGTCTGGTATGTACCGTCTGTACCAGATACTGCAAGGTTAACGTACTCAACGTATGCAGCTAACTCTGGGTTAGTTGGTGTAACGTCATCCGGAAGATCTGTTAATGTGTTTCCAGCTGCATCTGTTTCACCGATGATGTAAGCAAGACGAGATCCTAATTCATCGTTCCATGAGTAAACATAGATTTTCTTAGAATCATCCCATCCGTCTGTTGAAGGAGCTTCCATTGTAGCAGCTTCTACTACTTCAAGAGTATCTTCTACTACTGGCTCTTCATCTGCCGGCTCTTCTGTTGTGTCTTCAGCTGTTTCTTCTGTAGCTGGAGCTTCCTCTGTTGTTGCTTCTTCAGATCCGCCACATCCTACTAATAAAGATGCAACCATAGCTGTTGAAAGCAGAACACTTAATAATTTCTTTTTCATTCTTTTTTGTCCTCCTCTAAAAAATGTTTGAAATAAGTGTTGGTTAATAGTTCTTGCATTTATTTTAATTATCACCGAAGTGATATAAATGCCATTGTTGACACGTTAAAATTACTTAATCGTTTTCGCTTTTTATAATATACAACAATTTGGATAGAATAGCAACGCTTTTTTTGTATTTATTGTACACTTTTTCTATTTTTGTCACTATTTCACAATTTTGAGTTTGTGTTTTTGAACCAAACGTACACATTCTGTTCATATTTTGTTTACAAATTCAAATATAACATTTTTCGACTCATAACGCAACTATTTTATCAAAAACCTGTCTCTTCTATATATATGTAATTTTTCCCTCCCCATATACTTCTTTTTGCTTGCTTTTATAAGATTGTTTCAGTATAATTTGAGGTATAGATTTCACGTCTAATGTCATACTTAATCGTTTTCTAAGTTTTCGCGAAATTTAAAATACGAAAGGACATAAAAAGATATGAAATTTGGTTACTTTGATGACAATAACAAAGAATATGTTATCACCTCACCTAGAACTCCGTATCCATGGATCAACTACTTGGGAACACAGGACTTCTTTTCTTTGATTTCCAACACAGCCGGCGGTTACAGTTTCTATAAAGACGCTCGTCTCCGCAGAATTACACGTTACCGCTACAACAACGTTCCGATTGATATGGGCGGTCGTTACTTCTATATTAACGATGCAGGAACTATCTGGAACCCGGGCTGGTCTCCGGTCAAAACGGAACTTGACAGCTACGAATGCCGTCACGGTATGGGTTACACCATCATTACCGGTAAGAAAAACGATCTGAAGGCAGAAGTTACATTCTTCGTTCCTCAGAACTACACCGGAGAAGTACAGCAGGTAGTGTTAACAAACGAAGGAAACACAGAGAAGAACTTCTCTCTTTACTCATTCGCCGAGTGGTGTCTGTGGGATGCACAGGATGACTGCACAAACTTCCAGAGAAACTTCAGTACAGGACGTGTGGAAGTTGTAGATTCCACGATCTATCACAAAACAGAGTACAGAGACCGTCGTGATCATTTCGCTTTCTATACTGTAAATGACACAATCGACGGATACGATACCGACAGAGATTCTTTCATCGGTCTTTACAACGGTTTCCACAATCCTCAGGCAGTTGTAGCCGACAAGGCAAACAACTCTTTCGCTGACGGTTGGTCACCGATTGCTTCTCATTATAAAAAGATTACATTGGCTCCGGGTGAGACGAAGACTCTTGTATTCATCCTCGGCTATGTAGAAATGCCTGTAGCAGAGAAATTCGAAGCTGACGGCAAGACAATCAATAAAGTAAAAGCGCTTCAGCTTATGGAGCAGTACAACACACCGGAAAAGGTTGCTGCCGGACTCGCTGAACTGAAAGCTACCTGGGATAAATTACTCGGTATCTTAAACGTAAATACACCGGATGACAAAGTTAACAGAATGGTTAACATCTGGAACCAGTATCAGTGTATGGTTACATTCAACCTTTCACGTTCTGCTTCTTACTTTGAGTCAGGTATCGGCCGTGGTATGGGATTCCGTGATTCCAACCAGGACGTTCTCGGTTTCGTTCATCAGATTCCGGACCGCGCAAGAGAAAGAATTATCGATATCGCTTCTACCCAGTTCCCGGATGGCGGATGTTATCATCAGTACCAGCCGCTTACCAAGAAGGGTAATGCAGACATCGGTGGAGATTTCTCAGACGACCCATTATGGTTAATCCTTTCTGTTTCTGCATACATCAAAGAAACAGGCGACTGGACAATTTTAGATGAAATGGTTCCGTACGATAACGATATGAGCATCGCTCAGACAATGCTTGATCACTTGAAGGTTTCTTTCTACCACATTGTAGAGAACTTAGGACCGCACGGTCTTCCGCTCGCTATGCGTGCTGACTGGAATGACTGTATCAACCTTTCATGCTTCTCAGATACACCTGGTGAAAGTTTCCAGACTTATACAAACCCTAAGTTTGCTGCAGAAGGCGGTTACTCAAAAGTCGCTGAGTCGGCATTCGTTGCTGCACTCTTCACATATGCAGGACCTAACTACGTAGCAATCCTGAAACACTTAGGCAAAGATGACGAGGCTGCAAAAGCACAGGCTGAAATCGACAAGATGATGGCTAACATGATGGAACACGCTTGGGACGGCGATTGGTTCCTCCGTGCATACGATGCAAACGGCAAGAAGATGGGATCTAAGGAATGCGAAGAAGGCCAGATCTTCATCGAGCCACAGGGATTTGCTATTATGTCCGGTCTTGACGAGGATGTTACAAAGAAAACTCTCAAAGCTATTGACGAGAGACTTAACACACAGCACGGTCTTGTATTGAACAACCCTGCATTCACAAAATACTATGTGGAATACGGTGAGATTTCTACATATCCGGGCGGATATAAAGAAAATGCCGGTATCTTCACACATAACAATGCATGGATTATCTGTGCAGCTGCTTATGCAGGCGAAGGTGACCAGGCATTCAAGTACTACTCAGAAATCGCACCTGCATTTACAGAAGAAACTTCTGATCTCCACAAGACAGAGCCATATGTATACGGCCAGATGATCGGCGGTAAAGATGCAGGTTCCGATATCGGCCAGACAGGCAAGAACTTCGGTCAGGGTAAAAACTCATGGCTGACAGGTACTGCTGCTTGGAATATGGTAGCTATTTCTCAGTACATCTTAGGTGTACAGGCTGATTTTGACGGATTAAAGATTGATCCTTCTATCCCGGCTGCTTGGGACGGATTATCTGCAACTCGTCAGTTCCGCGGTGCTACTTATGACATCAAAGTTTCTAACCCGAACCACGTATGCAAAGGTATCAAGAGCGTTGTTGTTGACGGAAATGCAATTGACGGAAATGTCATTCCTTCCTTCGGCGACGGCAAAACACATACTGTTGAAGTTGTTATGGGTTAATCCTACAAAAATCAAAAACACAAACTCCCGCAGAAGTATCTGCGGGAGTTTTTTATATGTTCTTTCTATATAATTATACAAGCGGTCCGAAAAGCCGGAGCACATGACCCGCAATGCGATACCACCACGGAAGATCCACATAATACTGATAATCCACTTTGCGACATTTCTTTAAAGTTTCCTGAAAATCCTTCTCGATTTCCTTGATTACCGGATTTTTGTAAATATAGGTTCCGCATTCAAAATGCTCATAAAGGCTGCGGTAATCCAGATTAATTGTGCCGACAACCGCTTTTGTGTCGTCCGAAACAAACTCTTTTGCATGAAGAAAACCCGGTTTATATTCATAAATTTTAACCCCTGCCTCAAGAAGCTGCGGGTAATAAGTTCTGGCAATAGCATAGACCGTCTTTTTATCCGGAGACCCCGGAAGCATAATTTTTACATCCACGCCCCGCTGCGCCGCAAAACTGAGAGCCGTCACCATTTCATTGTCAATAATCAAATACGGCGTCATAATATGCACGTAGTCATTCGCCCGGTTAATCATATCCAAATATACACTCTCTGCAATATCCAGGCGGTTGGTCGGATCATCATTGTAAGGGATGACAAAGCCGTCCCCAAAGTTCATATCTGTCGGCGGAAGTATATATTTTTCGTAATCCTCCTGACCGCGTTCCGATATGTTCCACATCTGCAAAAACATAAGAGTGAAGCTTTTGACCGCGTCGCCCTCAATCTTCACAGCGGTATCTTTCCAGTAGTGACCGAATTTCTTTTTCATATTCATATATTCATCTGCCAGATTGATTCCGCCGTTGTAAGCCACTTTTCCGTCAATCACGAGAATTTTTCGGTGGTCGCGGTTATTCTGATGGGTCGAGAGCAACGGCTTAATCGGCGAAAACGCCTTCGCCTTCAGCCCTTTCTTTTGCAACTCCTTCGGATAATTGTGAGGAAGGGCAACAAGCGAACACATTCCGTCATACATGACACGCACCTCAACCCCCTGCGCCGCCTTTCTTTCCAAAACCTCAAGCACAGAATCCCAGACCTTACCCCGGTTTATAATAAAATACTCAATAAAAATAAATTTCTCCGCCTTTTCCAGTTCCCGGATTACATCTTCATATTTCAATTCTCCGCTGGAAAGGAAACTGACCTTTGTGTGGTCATAGGTCGGAAATCTATTATATTTCTGAATATAACGGCCGAGATTGCGAATTCCGCTGTCTTCTTTTTTTAATTTCTCGATAACCCTGTATTCCGTCTGCAAAAAAGGCTGTGTTTCATCCACGCGAACATTCAGAGCTTTCTGTAATGCACGATTTCCCGGATTCAGCATAAAAAACAGATACAGGGACACCCCAAATACCGGAAACAGGCAAACCGGCAAAATCCAAGCCAGTTTAAATGCCGGATTTTCCTCGCAATTAATGATATAGATAATCGCCGCCGCACCGATCACATCAAAAATCGTCTTAATAATTCCCGAATACTGCACTCTGCTGAACACTTCATACATAAAATAAATCTGAAGCAGGATAAGCAGAAGCGTCACCATGGTCCTTCCGAACAGCAACCGAAAAAAAGCATGTTTTCCTTTTTCCTGCGCCTTTCGGGCCCCGGCCCGGAACCGTTGATTCAATTGTCCTTCCTGAATTCGATTATCTTTCATATATTCTTTGACTCCGTTTTATCAGTCTGTAACATGTAGAAACCAAACAAATATCGTTACCATATCCTACCACGTTTTCTCCGCACTCACAAACACATTTCCCTTTATTTTATATTCATTTAATAATTAATTTCCTTATTGTTGTTTTGCTCTATTTATGTCATACTTACATTATGTACACAAAAGAATTTCATCAAACTGCGAGGTAGGTATGAAAGGGTATTTATCCATCGGAAAGGTTTCTAAACTAAAAAAAGTCAGCATAAAATCCCTTCGGTATTATGACGAGATCGGCATCTTAAAACCGGCGTATATTAACGAAGCAACCAATTACCGCTATTATACAGAAGATCAATTGTTTTTACTTGACGCAATCACCCTCTGTATCGAATTCGGTATTCCCCTGAAAAGCTTTCCGAAATATTATGACAAAAACGGAAAAATCAATCTGCAAAATCTTCTCTTTGACGGAAAAGCTCTTGCAGAAGAAAAGATTATCTCCATGAGAAACAGCATTGATACCCTGCAGCAAACAATCCGCATGCTGGAACAGACACCGGGAAGCGCGGTCCCTTCCCGCAACATCGAAAAACGGCAGATTCTGACCATTCCGTTCGACGAGGTAACCACCTGCGACCGTTACAATCACAAATTACTTGCACTTTTTGTGGAAGCACAGCGAAACGGCATCGCCGCCTCCTATCCTTCCGGCTTATTATATGAAGGAACCGGAAAAAATGTGCAAAAATATGTGTTTGTCCATGCCGATTTTTCTTCTGCAACACCGGAAGCTCTGGAAATGCTTGGTGCCCGCACACTTCCGGAGGGTGCATATCAGGTGCGAAAAGGAAGCAAACACCGCATTGAAGAAGCCGATTCTATTTTTCCTTCCTTATTAAATATAGGAAAGAAAGATCACTATCTTCTTGTGGAAACGGACATTTTAAAAGAAGACATGAAAAAAGAAGATTCTGACGCTGCACTGGAATTGCAGCTGCTGTTTTTAAAACGATAAAACAACTTGACACACAAAAAAGCGGAAAGCACAAGGCTTTCCGTTTTTCATTTCAGCGTGCGTGAGAAGATTCGAACTCCCGACCTTTTGGTCCGTAGCCAAACGCTCTATCCAGCTGAGCTACACGCACATTTGCTTCGGTGTAGCACCGACAACATCATGTATTTTACAATGTAAACTCCTGTATGTCAAGAGTTTACACTGTAATTTTTGAAAAATATTCAGAGCCATGCGAATGCGGAGACAGACGATCATCATGCCCGCATGAATGAGCGGCTGTAGGAGCATTCATATGGCGAGAAGCCAACATGAGCAAAAGGAAAGCCTCATAGAGGCGATTTTGCAAATATCGGCTCTGAATATTTTATTCAGAGCCATGCGAATGCATAGGCATTCTCTAATTCCCGAGACTCTTCCACTTCAAATATTCATTGATAAATTTATCAATATCACCATCCAAAACCGCATCCACATTTCCGGTCTCCGCACTTGTACGCGTATCTTTCACCATCGTATACGGCTGCATGACATAGGAACGGATTTGGTTGCCCCAACCGATATCCGTCAATTCTCCTCGGATGTCGGAAAGTTTCTCGGCATTGGCTTCCTGCTTGAGCATAAACAGCTTTGCACGGAGCATCTGCATCGCCTTATCACGGTTCTGATGCTGGCTACGCTCATTTTGGCACTGCACCACAATACCGGTCGGAAGATGGGTGATTCGGATTGCGGAAGATGTTTTGTTAATGTGCTGACCACCGGCTCCGGAACTTCGATAAGTATCTACACGAAGTTCATCGTCCTTGATTTCCACATCCACATCCTCTTCAATCTCAGGCATAACATCAAGCGAAACAAACGATGTCTGACGCTTACCCTGCGCATTAAACGGGGAAATCCGTACAAGTCTGTGCACGCCTTTCTCGGATTTCAGATAGCCATAGGCATTTTCGCCGTTTACCTGGAAAGTCACAGACTTGATACCGGCCTCATCACCCTCAAGGAAGTCAAGTTCATCGAGAGCAAAACCTTTGCGTTCCGCCCATCTGGTGTACATACGATACAACATTCCCGCCCAGTCACAACTCTCTGTTCCGCCTGCACCCGCGTTAATCTTGATAATCGCATTGCATTTGTCATACTCTCCGGATAACAGTGTACGAATACGGATATTGTCAAGTGTCTGCACAAATTCCTCAAATTCGTCCCTGGCTTCCTGCGCCAAATCCGGATCATTTTCTTCATATCCCATCTCGATGAGTGTCTGAATATCGTCAAACTGGGTAAACAGCTTGTCGCATGTCTCCACATCATCTTTCAAACTCTTCAGACGTTTCGTCTTTTCCTGCGCCGCTTCCGCATCGTTCCAAAAATCCGGCGCCTCCATTTCTCTTTCTAACTCTTCGATCCGCTTTTCTTTGTTAGCGATGTCAAAGTGAATCCCTTACTTCCTTAAGTGGAGATTCGTATGCACCGAGTTCTTGTTTTAACTGATCAAGTTCTACCACTTTATTCACCACCTTAGATAACAAACAGGCAGCGTGGCACTGCCTGTTGTAAAAATATAATCTTAATTTAATTTACCGCAACAATTCTTGTACTTTTTACCGCTTCCGCATGGGCACGGAGAGTTCGGATACACCTTTGCATCCGCACGGCGCACCGGCGCTTTCTGCAAGCTGTCATCCTTGTTGGTACCCGTCACTTTTGCAACCTGCTCACGCTCCACCTTCTGCTCGATACGTATATTAAATAACAGGCGTACTGTTTCTTCCTGAATCGTAGCAGTCATGGCATCAAACATATCATATCCCGCAAGTTTGTATTCCACAAGAGGATCTCTCTGTCCATATGCCTGCAAGCTGACTCCCTGACGAAGCTGTTCCATATCATCGATATGACTCATCCACTTACGATCAATCACTTTCAGTAAAATTACACGTTCTACTTCACGAACCGCTTCTGCCTGCGGGAATTCCATTTCCTTGCTCTCATACATCTTTACCGCTTCTTCTTTCAGCGTATGTTTGAGTTCATTTTTCTTCATTCCCTTTACATTGGAATGAACAACAAGCTGAATCGGAATATTCGGGCGAAGAAGTTGGTTCAACTCTTTCAAATCCCACTCTTTGCTTGGTTTATCATCGGAAATACACGTATCTACCGCGTTTTCAACGGTATCTGTAATCATCTTATAGACAACGTCTCTCATGCTCTCGCCGTCCAATACACGACGACGTTCATTGTAGATAATTTCTCTCTGTTCGTTCATTACCTGATCGTATTCAAGAAGCGCTTTACGGATTGCATAGTTATTGCTCTCAATCTTGCTCTGCGCAGTCTCAATCGCTTTGGTAAGCAGCTTATGCTGAATTTCCTGTCCTTCTTCAATACCGAGCGTATTGAACATCGTAATCATACGTTCCGATCCGAACAGGCGCATCAAATCATCTTCCAACGAAATATAGAAACGGGACTCACCCGGATCTCCCTGACGACCTGCACGTCCGCGGAGCTGGTTATCAATTCGTCTGGATTCATGACGCTCTGTACCGATAATCTTCAAACCGCCTGCAGCAACCGCTTCATCATCCAGCTTAATATCCGTACCACGACCTGCCATATTGGTCGCAATGGTAACCGATCCGTGAATACCGGCATCTGCAACAATTTCTGCCTCCATCTCATGGAATTTGGCATTTAACACTTTATGGTGAATTCCTTCGCGGGTCAGCATCTTGCTGATTTCTTCCGACGCCTCAATCGTAATAGTTCCGACGAGCACCGGCTGTCCCTTTGCATGTGCTTCCTTTACCTGAGAAACAACGGCACGAAGTTTTTCTTTCTTTGTCTTATAAACCGCATCCTGCATATCGACACGGGCAACCGGACGGTTGGTCGGTATTTCAATAACGTCCATGAAATAAATATCACGGAACTCTTTTTCCTCTGTGAGAGCGGTACCGGTCATTCCGGCCTTCTTATCAAACTTATTAAAGAAGTTCTGGAATGTAATCGTCGCAAGAGTCTTTGTCTCACGCATTACTTTCACATGCTCTTTGGCCTCGATCGCCTGATGAAGACCGTCGGAATAACGACGTCCCGGCATAATACGTCCGGTAAACTCATCCACAATGCATACCTGATTGTCTTTTACTACATAATCCTGGTCGCGGAACATTAAATGATGTGCACGCAACGCAAGAATTACATTGTGCTGAATTTCCAAATGCTCCGGATCTGCCAGGTTATCAATCTGGAAGAAACGCTCGACTCTCTTCACACCTTCTGCCGTCAAATTGACAATTTTATCTTTTTCATTGACAACAAAATCTCCGTCTTCTTCCTGCTCAATACCGAGAATGATATCCATTTTGGACTGATCTTCCTGATCCTTACCGCGCTTCATCTGGCGGGCAAGAATATCACAGGCCTCATAGAGCTTCGTCGATTTGCCGCTCTGTCCCGAAATAATAAGCGGAGTACGCGCCTCATCGATCAAAACCGAATCGACTTCGTCGATAATGGCATAGTGAAGTCCTCTGAGTACAAGTTCCTCTTTATAAATAACCATATTATCACGCAGATAATCAAAACCGAGCTCATTGTTCGTCACATACGTAATGTCACAATTATATGCTTCGCGACGTTCTTCGGAATTCATGGAATTAAGTACAACCCCGACTTTTAATCCGAGGAACTCATGAATTTTTCCCATCCACTCCGCGTCACGCTTCGCAAGATAATCATTGACCGTGACAATGTAAACACCCTTTCCTTCCAGCGCATTCAAATATGCAGGAAGCGTGGAAACAAGTGTCTTTCCTTCACCGGTACGCATCTCGGCAATACGCCCCTGATGGAGAATCACTCCACCGATCAGCTGCACGCGGTAATGCTCCATATCAAGAACACGGCGTCCTGCCTCTCTCACGGTCGCATATGCCTCCGGAAGAATATCATCCAATGTCTCACCCTCTGCAAGACGATTTTTAAATTCTTTTGTTTTTTCTTTTAATTCATAATCAGACAGCGCCACCATAGACTCTCTGAGTGCTTCAATCTTATCTACGATCGGCTCAATTCGTTTCAGTTCCCTCTGGCTGTGGGTACCGAATACTTTTTCAGCTAATTTCATTTTAACATTCGACTCCTAAAAATTAGATTTGGTCTTAAACTCTATCATTGTAACAGATTTGATATGACTATTCAACAAAAAAGGGATGGTAATAAAGTTAAATTTTTGTTAAGAAAAGCCCAAAAGTCAGCAATTGTATATATATTTGTACATTGATTTTCCTATTTATAAGTGTTATGATTTTATCAATGGGTTTTTCCTAAATATTAAACAAATGAGGTGCATGAAAATGTCAAAGAGTTTTGATGATTTATTAGCAAAAGTCAGCACCTGCTCCAAGAAAAAACTGGCAGTTGCCGTAGCGCAGGATAAGCCGGTACTTGAAGCAGTAAAGGCTGCAAAAGAAAGAGGCATTGCAGATGCCATTTTAGTCGGTGACGAACCGCAGATCAAAGCAATCGCAGATGAAATCGGTATGAATCTCGATGAATACGAAGTCATCCACGAAGCAGATGTGCAGGAAGCAGCGTTGATTGCTGTCGGTCTTGTCCACGACAAAAAAGCAGACATGTATATGAAAGGTATCATCGATACCAAATCTTTCTTAAAAAGCATTTTAAATAAAGAGCGCGGACTCCGTACAGGAAGACCGTTGTCTCATGTTGCTGTATTTGATATCAAAGGAATCGATCACTTACTGTTCCTGACAGACGTTGCGTTTATTCCTTATCCTACACTGGAAGACAAGGAAAACATTATCAACAGCACGGTAGAAGTCTGCCACGCTTGCGGTATCGATATGCCGAAGGTTGCTCCGATTGCAGCAGTTGAAGTTGTGAATCCGAAGATGCCTTGTACCGTGGAAGCAGCAGAACTTACAAAAATGAACGAAGAAGGAAAGATTACGGGATGCATCGTAGACGGTCCTCTTTCCATGGACCTTGCCATCGAACCGGAAGCAGCCCTTCACAAAGGCGCAACAGACCGTAAAATTGTCGGAGATGCAGATGTACTTCTCTTCCCTGACATTCACGCAGGCAACCTTGTATACAAAGTACTTGTACATACCACTGAATTCAAAAACGGATGTATCTTAACAGGAACAAGTGCTCCTGCTATTCTTACATCACGTTCCGATTCTTTCGAAACAAAAGTAAACTCCATCGCTCTTGCAGCTGTTGTTGCAGAAGCAATGGCAAAACAGAACTAATCCAAGGAGGATGGATCTATGTCAATTAAAAGTTTAATTATTAATCCGGGCTCTACTTCCACCAAAATCGGTGTATTCGAAGATGAGACCCTGCTATTCGAAGAAACATTAAGACATTCTACAGAGGAGATTGCTCAGTACGCTTCTATCGTAGATCAGAAAGATTTCCGCAAGAACATCATTGTAAATCTTTTAAACGAAAAGAATTTCGACATCAAATCCCTGAATGTCGTTGTCGGCCGCGGAGGTATGTTGAAACCGATTCCGGGTGGTACATATGCTGTGACAGACGCTCTTCTTGAGGACTTAAAGATTGGTAAGCAGGGACAGCATGCATCAAACCTCGGCGGTATTCTTGCCCGTGAGATCGGTGATTCCATCGGCGTTCCTTCTTATATTGTTGACCCGGTAGTTGTTGACGAATTGATGCCGATTGCACGTTATTCCGGCGTTCCGGAATTGCCTCGTACCAGTGTATTCCATGCACTGAATCAGAAAGCCGTAGCAAAACGCTACGCAAAAGAAAAAGGCGTTCCTTATGAGTCTTTGAATCTTGTTGTTGTTCACATGGGCGGCGGCGTTTCTGTCGGTGCACATGACAAAGGACGCATCGTAGACGTATTCAACGCACTCGACGGAGATGGCGCTTTCTCTCCTGAGAGAGCCGGCGCAGTTCCGAGCGGCGCACTGATTAAAATGTGCTTCAGCGGACAGTATACTGAAAAAGAAGTATACAAAAAGATTGTCGGAGGCGGCGGTTTCAACGCATACTGCGGAACAAACGACATGCGCGATGTAGAAAAAATGGCAAACGAAGGTGATGCACATGCCATCGAAGTGCGCGATGCTTTCATTCTCCAAATGGCAAAGGATATCGGTTCCATGGCCTGCGTGCTTTCCGGTAAGATTGATCAGATCATTGTGACCGGCGGTATCGCATACGACAAGGCTGTTGTAGCCGGATTAAAAGAACGTTGTGAATGGATGGCTCCGTTTACGGTTTATCCGGGCGAAGATGAGCTTCTTGCCCTGACACAGGGTGCACTTCGTGTCATGAACGGCGAAGAAGATGCAAAAGAATATTAATATTCAGCATTCTGAATCAACACAAAAGGGTATCGGCTGTAAAAGCCGATACCCTTTTTGATTACATATCCTTTTATTTCAGATTTTTAAGCGGTGTCAGGAACTGTGCTTTCCGGTTTTCCTGTTCTGCCAGATAGGACTGGTCATTGGAAGCATGAAGTTCCTGCATATACAGGTGATGATTCTTTGAAATCTCATCATTATTTTTACCGAGCAACAGCATCGCAATGTTGGAACACTGGTCTGCCGTACGTTCCAGATACGTAAGGATGTCCATGAATATCAATCCGCCATTGATTGAGCATACTCCCTGACACAAACGGTCTGTATGACGGTTCTTAAGGAGAAGCACCATATCGTCAATCACTTCCTCAAGCGGCTCGATACGTCGCGTAATATATTCGTTTTCATCTGTCATCGCTTCGATTGTAAGTCTCAAAATTTCAGCGATGGCATCATCAATAATCGCAAGTTCTTTCTTTGCAACTTTAGAAAAACTAACATCCTGATCTGCTTTTTTCTTGGCAAGTTCATTAAAATTCGTTGCATAATCGCCGATTCTTTCAATGTCGCGTATACACTGCATAAGCATGCTGTGTTGACGCTTATCATTCTCTGATTTAATATGACTGGAAAGCTCAATCAAATAATTATCCGAACGGTCGGTCAAGCAGTCAAGCTTGTCCTCAGATGCATTAATAGCCTCCGAACGCTCCGCATCAAACTCTTTAAACTGTTTTAAACTGAGCGCAACATTTTCCTGGGCGATATTGGCCATACGGATGGCAATTTTAGTTACCTCTGCAAGCGCAAGCGGCGGAGTCATCATAAGTTTAGAGTCAAGAGCCGCAAGCTCCGGATATTTCTCGCCACCTTCGACCTCATCATCCTTGACAATAGCACATGCAATCTTTACAAGAATGCCTGTGAAAGGAAGAAGAACGATTGCTGTCACCAGATTGAAAACAGTTTGGAAATTCGCAATAATACCACTGTCTACCACGCCGTCCCAAAGTTTCGGCATAAAGCCCACATTGCGCAAAACTTCCATCAAAATCATAAAAAGAATGGTTCCGATTGTATTAAACACAATGTGCACAACACCGGTACGTTTGGCATCCTTGGATGATCCGATAGAACAGACAAGTGCTGTCGTTACACATGTACCGAGATTGATACCCATAATAATCGGATATACAAGATTGAATGTCATAACACCGGTAGAAGAAAGTGCCTGTAAAATACCGACCATCGCAGAAGAACTCTGTACAATAACCGTAAGTACAAGTCCGGTCAAAATACCAAGCAACGGCATATCTGTAAAATATGCAAGCACGTCCGCAAACATCTTTGAACTGGACAACGGCTCCACTGCATCTGTCATGCCGAGAAGTCCCATAAAAAGAATACCGAAACCAAGAGCTATCAAACCGACGTTCTTTGTTGATTCCTTTTTAATAAACATTACACAGATAATACCCAGAATCAATGCAAGCGGCGCAAGCGTATCCGGTTTGAAGAACGTCAAAATTGAACCGCCGGACGAATCAATATCCATCAGTCGGATAATCTGAGCCGTCACCGTTGTACCGATATTGGCTCCGAGCACAATGCTGACTGCCTGACGCAAATTCAAAATTCCGGCCCCGATCAGACCTACCGTCAAAACAATTGTCGCCGTCGAACTCTGAATCACCGCTGTCACAAGCGCACCGGTAAGTACTCCGAGAAACGCATTCTGAGTCAATTTGCCAAGCACTTTTTTAAGTGTGTTACCGGAACCCTGTTTGAGACCGTCTCCCATAATCTCCATACCGTATAAAAACATGGCGAGACCACCGAGAAGTTTGATAATCATTAAAATCGTATCCATAGTCTGTTTTCCTCATTAAAATAAAAATGTAGTGGAATATCCTTATTGATACCCACTACATTATCATACTTGATTTGACAAAAAGTCACAAGATGGATTTTACATAAATATTACACGGTTTTTACGCTTTTTCTGATTGCAATGCACAAAAACAGCTCTGCACGGTACTATTCCTTCTCCCGAGCAATATAAATCGGTCTGTGCTTTGTTTCCAGATAAGTCTTGGACAAATACATGCTCAAAATGCCGATGCACAAAAGTTGAAGTCCTCCGATAAAAATAATAATACACATCATAGAGGGCCAGCCTGCAACCGGATCCCCATATAGAAGAGCTCTCACAAATACAAAAATCAAACCGACAAACGCGAGGAAACAACATCCAAGACCTAAGCCTGAGGCCAAATTGAGTAACTTCGTCGAAAACGCCACGATACCGTCCAGCGCATAAGAGAAAAGTTTCCATATAGACCACTTGGTACTGCCGGCGCTGCGCTCCACATTCCTATACTCAATCCACTTTGTCTTAAATCCGACCCAGCTGAAAATTCCTTTTGAGAATCTGTTGTATTCACCCATTGCAACAATGGCATCCACCATGACCCGTTTCATAAACCGATAGTCCCTTGCACCTGATGCAATCTCAATTTCCGCCATTTTATTTATGACCTTGTAAAAAGAATCCGAAAGGAAAGAGCGAATCAACTTTTCGCCTTCGCGCGTCACTCTTCTTGCCGCTGCACAATCATAATCTTCCGTCACAACCGCTTCATACATTTCTTTCAGCAATTCCGGCGAATCCTGAAGATCCACATCCATCGTAACCACATAATCTCCTGTGGCGTTTTGAAGTCCCGCAAAAAGAGCGGCCTCCTTACCGAAGTTGCGCGAGAAAGAAACATAATGGACTTTCTCATCTTTGGCGCGGAGTTCTTTTATCATGTCAATCGTTGCATCTTTGCTGCCGTCGTCGATAAACCAATACTCATAGTCCAAGTCACCGATGATATGCTCGTTTTTAATCAACTCTTCCATCGTCCGATAATAAATCGGCAAGGCTTCCTCTTCATTGAAGCACGGCACCACGAAACTGATCAGCTGTCTTGAATCCATAATACACCTCGCATCAAAATCTTTCATTAAGTATAGCACATGGTTCCTAAAACTCAACACCATATCCTTCGCCGGTCATAATATCATGCTGAAGCAGTCTGTAGTTTTCTTTTTCCGCTTCGAATTCCGGATCCGGGAACAGGTTTGAAACAACAGGATGTCTCTTTTGCAAATCGTACAAATAGCTATAGAAAGGACTTTTTTCAATTCCGGCATATTCTACCACAAGTGCCGGGATAAAATTAAGACTGATATACTCTGCCGGTGCTTCGATTTCCCCGAAATTGGAATAGGCATAACATGCAGTTGAATAACGCTCCAGATTATCAGAATTTGCCCCAAGCACATCTAAGGCTTCCAAAGGCGGGCGGTGATCTCCGAACATAACAATCACCGTCGGTTTATCCCGTTGCTCCACGTATTCAATCAGTTCTGCCAAAAATTCATCGGTCCGTTTCACGCTTTGAATATAATTAGTCAGTTCCTTTTGGGCACTGGCAGACAATTTATCACATTTTGCCTCAATATCCGTCTGTGCATATTTATCCATATATGGGGTATGGCTTTCAATTGTAATTCCCCAGATAAATTTAGGGCTATCCGTTTCCTCTTCCAGCTGTTGCTTCAAAAGCTTAAGAAAATGGACATTTGTCAGATACTTATCTCCATTCCTATCTTCCGGTTCTAATTTTCGGCCATAAGTATCCGATGAAATATATTTGTCAAATCCCATACTTTCATAAGCACTGAGACGATTGTAATAGTTAGGAATATTCTGATGGATGGCACAACTTGTGTATCCGTTTTTCTCAAACTCACTTACAATAGAATAACGATCTTTTGCCCCGCTCCCCCAGAACGTAAGATATTCTACAATTCCGTCCGGATAAAAGCTTCCGCTAAGTCCCATAAGACCTTCAAACTCAGCTTTTGCAGTCAATCCGCCATACACGGAGGTAAGCGACGTTGAAATCTGATACTGATCCAAGGTCGGATTCGGGTCCTGAGAATAGGTAACTCCGTACTTTTCTAACGAATCGACATCAAAAATCGACTCCAACATCAGATAAATAACATCCGGCTTTTCCGCATCATTTCCTGACATTGTTTTATCTGTTTCATAAGGGGCAAGGATTTGCCGCACAGATTCTTCATTATAATTTTCCGGAACTTCTGAGAATACTTTCTTCATTCTCATACTGTAATAATAGAAATAAGCAATGTATCCCTGCTTTTTCAATCGGGTATTCTCTGACGCTTTCGTATACTGCGACCAAATATTCCATCCGCTGTAAACATCATGGTACAAACTGGAAAAACTCCATATAAGAAGCATTGCACCAAATAAAAGTGCGGCTCCGCTTACAGATGGTTTCAAAAAATCTGCAACCTGTTTTCTGAACTTCCATAGACAATATAATAATAATATCAACAACAACAGCAGGGCTGTTACACTCACTACATTCAAGTAGTTTTTCGCCACATCAAGTGCTTCTGTGAACGCCAAAAAGTCCATCGGTTGCAGCACAGACTGATGAAATATCATTTCAATCAGATTTCCCACCTGGAAAACTAAATACACTATTGTATATACCACAAGAGCAATACCTTTTCCCAACACTCCCCGCAGGAACATGTAAAAGCCAACCAATATCAAAATAGTAATCATACACTGATGCTGTGACCAATAGTGTACTGTCTTTTTTAACGATGTTGTCAAAATATTATGATATCCGTAATAACAGCAGAAAAACTGGAACAACGAAAGTGTCGTGAGCACCCAAAGATAGGCCGAACTTTCTTTTCCGTTCCACAGGCAATAACACAAAAAAATTACGGCACAAAGAACACTGACCGTGTACAATGTGATATCCGGCGCCAAAGGTGTAAAAATTTTTTCAAAAAATTGGGAACCGTACACCGTCTCTGCCAAAACAGAAAATGCCACACAAGTTGCTATTGGCTTGCTTTTTTCAGAAGAACACCATATGAGCCGCGCCACTATTGCAAGCAGTACCACCCCTGCCAAAAACGCAGTTTGCATTCGAAATCCCAAATTTCCGGAATAGGTACGCTGCTCTTCAAGAAGAAAAAGTGCAACATAAGCAAGCTGACCGATCGTAATTAGTGTTTTCCATTTATTTGAAAAATATATTCTCCTTATTTTTTGACCAAAAATAACAAAAACAAATCCTACAAGCAGAAAATATAAGGCAAAAAGGGCAAGAACGTTATTTCTTGAAAAACTCTTTCGAATATCCTTTACAGCATCCTGCGAAAAAGTAAATTGAGGATCCGCTCCTTCTGTCTGAAATTTAAGACCATTCCCATCACAGGAAAGTACCGTTACACCATTTCCCGGAATCAGTACGTCTCCCAATTGTTCTGCTGTGTACTTTTTTACCACTCCGTCATATGCATAAATCACAATCTCTTTTATTGCAATAGCATCCGCACAAACCGCATCCACCGGATCCAAACGAAGAGCGACAAGATTGTCATACTCCTTCAGCAAGTGAAACACGACTTCCGCCGATTTTATTCTCCTCGGGTTCGTCTGCGACTCATTAAATCCCTGCCCGTTATCCATATAAAGAACCGAGTGATAAGAGCTGTTAGCCTTCGCATATTTTACATGAATTTGTACATCTGTAGAAACCGGTAATAACATAATGATAATTACCAATAAAATTCCTACAATGCCACTTAAAAGAAGTTTTGAAGAAATTTTTTTCATTTTTTGTCTCTTTTCTATATTTGTCCTTGTGACTCCTCACTCCTATTTCTAGTGATGGAACAAACGAATACCCGTAAAGCACATTGCCATATTGTACTTATTACATGTATCGATTACATTATCATCACGAACCGAACCACCCGGCTGCGCGATATATTTCACACCGCTCTTGTGTGCTCTTTCGATATTGTCACCGAACGGGAAGAACGCGTCGGAACCAAGTGCCACATCCGTCATCTGATCCAGCCAGGCTCTCTTTTCTTCTCTTGTAAATGCTGCAGGTTTCTCTTTGAAGAATTTCTGCCATTCACCCTCAGCAAGAACATCCATGTAATCCTCGCCGATATAAAGATCAATGGTATTGTCTCTGTCTGCTCTGCGGATATTGTCCACAAACGGAAGATTCATAACCTGCGGAGACTGACGAAGGAACCAGTTGTCTGCTTTAGAACCTGCAAGTCTTGTACAGTGAATACGCGACTGCTGCCCCGCTCCGATACCGATTGCCTGTCCGCCCTTTGCAAAACATACAGAGTTCGACTGGGTGTATTTCAGCGTAATCAGGGCAATTGCAAGGTCAATTCTGGCTGATTCCGGAATTTCTTTATTCTCTGTCACAAGGTTGGAAAGAAGCTCATCATCGATTTTAAGCTCGTTTCTTCCCTGTTCAAAATTGATACCGTAAACCTGTTTCGTCTCAATCTCAGCCGGAACATAATTTTCGTCAATCTGAATCACATTATAGTTACCGTTCTTTTTCTCTTTCAAAATTGCAAGCGCTTCGTCTGTGTATCCCGGAGCAATCACACCGTCGGAAACTTCTCTTTTGATAATTCGTGCAGTATCTGCATCACAAACATCAGAAAGTGAGATGAAATCACCGAAAGAAGACATTCTGTCCGCACCTCTCGCTCTCGCATATGCACATGCAAGCGGAGAAAGCTCTCCGAGATCATCCACCCAGTAAATCTTTGCCTCAACTTCCGACAACGGAAGTCCTACCGCTGCACCTGCAGGTGAAACATGCTTGAAAGAAGTCGCTGCCGGAAGTCCGGTTGCTTTTTTCAATTCTTTTACAAGCTGCCAGCCATTGAAAGCATCCAAAAAGTTGATATATCCCGGTTTCCCATTTAATACGGTAATCGGTAAATCTTTTCCGTCTTCCATATAAATTCTGGAAGGTTTCTGGTTCGGGTTACAACCATATTTCAATTCTAATTCGTTCATTATATATCCTCCGTACCGGGCTCTGCCCATGGTATTTTATTTATTCTTGTTTACAATCTTTGTTGTGTACTCGCCTGTTGCGATATCAATGTAACGGACAAAGAGAGAAACTTTATTTTCTTCATTTAAGCTGTTCCAGAGAAGTTCTGTGAAACTATCCATATCATCCGGAATGGAAATAAGTTCCGGCTCTCCCTCGAAACTCGGAAGCGGATTTCCGTCACCCATGTAAGTATGGATGAAGTGTCCTTCCCCTGCAACCGGATTTTCGTAGGCAAATGTATATCTGTTACATGCAGACGGATTACCGTTATTGCTCTTCAAAATGGACATTGCATAGTTGTATGTACCATTTTCTACGTGCATGACACCGGAAATACGAGGTGTGTAGTTCGGTGCGTCCGGCTCAAACTCTCTGGTGCGCAGTGCCTGTTCAAACGTCTGCTGCTTGTCCATCAGTTCATAGATTGTATCTGTCTGGTCGCCGTTTGTCACAATTGTCTTGTTACCGAGCACGCGGACCGGTGCATAAATAATCAGACTCGGGTCACTGAGTTTGCTCGGATCAAAAGCCTGTGTACGGATGCCCTGTCCATCCTCAACAAACACACGATTACGGCTATTCTCACTTCTTCCCATGATAAAGTAAGCCGTTACCGCATACTTGCCGTTTGCACTCTTTCCGATAATGATTCCGCGTCCCGGATACGCATTATTCTGAAGTTCTTTCTCAATTGCTCTCATCTGCATGTTCATATCCTCCTGATAAAAAATTGCTCTTTTACTAATATAGCATAATTTTTCTCCTGCGTATATGAACTTATTGCGCAAAAAGTAAAAAAATTCTATAATCAATTTAGGAAAAATCGACGAAAATCGATTGAAAAATATGGATAAAAAGGAAGGAACATTCAAATGACAAAAAAAGAATTGGCAATTGCCTTACACGACAAGAAATATAACTGCGCCCAGGCTGTAGCCTGTGCATTCGCAAAGGAAGTGGATATGGATACAGAAGCCATCTTCTGTATGATGGAAGGGTTCGGTCTCGGTATGGGCGGCACAATGGGAACTTGCGGTGCCATTTCCGGCGCTGTAGCCCTCGCCGGACTGAAGAACAGCGACGGCAATCTTGACGATCCGAAAACCAAGGCGGCTACTTATCAGCTTTCCAAGGAAATCGTAGCAAAATTCGAAGCAAAAAACGGTGCTACTCTCTGCAAAGACTTAAAAGGCATTGAGAGCGGAGCTCCTCTCCGCTCCTGTCCGGATTGTATTATGGATGCCGTTGAAATCGTGGAGGAAGTCCTCGGATTATAGACTGCATTGCCGTTTGAAGGAGATTGAAAATGGGAACTGCATTGTATGCGTGGCTTGTCCCGCATTTTCCGCTAATTTTATATTATATCTATGCGTTTATCTCCGGCAATCCGATCGGAAACGATCCCGTACCTTTGTCCGGCGGAACGCGCGTGCTTTTGATTACGC
>JAFTVQ010000061.1 GCA_017461865.1 Lachnospiraceae bacterium
TACTCGGAGCAATATTTTTGCTTCTTGCAGGGCTGTGTTTTCTGGCGCATAGAAATCTGGAAGATTACGGAGTCGGGATGAGCGGACGTTACACTGTCAGCACAATCACAGCTGCAGATATTTCATCGGATGATGCGATGACGGTAGTTGCAGATAATTTTGAGACGGTGCTTTTGCTTGATAATATGACGTCGGAAGTGCGATGGCTGAAATCGACGCGCCAAATTTGTGACGGATATGCGCAGATTGGAAAAGTATTTTTTGATGAACAAAATAGGGTCTATGTACAGGTGACACGTTATGATGACGATTATCGGTATGTAGAGGAGGAAATCATCTGCCAATTTGACTTAAAGGGGAATGAGATCAATCGTTTCGTGATTCCGGAAATTCATCAAAAGAGTGCAGAATCTAAGATAAGGGGATTCAAGTGCAAAGATGGTTTCGTATATTATTACAACGAGGATATTTCCGAGCTCGTAAGAATGGATACCACATCGGGAGAAGTGGAAGTCTATGGAACTTATGACAGTGAAAAAATCGAAAATTCTTTTATGCTCGGATTTACAGAAGATGATACGGTAGCACTCGCATATATTGATGGTAGTCTTGCTCTCGGAAACCCGGATGGCAGTGTGCAGGATGTCGGAAGAATTAATTATCGTTTGAGCGAAGAAGGCACAGAGACTATCGTAAATCAGTATCTTTATTTTGGCGGAAAGCATTATGTGACAGATGGAAGATATTTTGATACGATATATGAATTTAAGGATGGAGAACTGGAAAAGGTCATTGACCTGAATGACATGCTTGGTTTTGGTGTGTTATTGGAATATGATTATTACAGTTATGCATTAAGCGGTGGTATTTCGGCGCATGATAATGGAAACGGCAAAGTGTTAATTGCAATTGCAGACAATCTGTTTTACACCTGTGACATGGAAGAATTCTTTATGATGGATATGGTTGACACCTACATACTTCCTTCCGCGGTTTGTATGAATGGATTGGTCAAAATTGTTGCACAGTATCTCATGTACATTTTTGCACTACTTGGATTTGTTCTGGTTTGCGGAAGCATTATGAAGTGGAGATTATCTCTGCGCAGTAAGCTGTTTATCATCATTATGCCGATTACACTTGGTGGTATTCTTCTTGTGACATACTATGAAATGAACACCATCGAGAAAGATTTCGTAGAGCAACAGTACGAGACGTACGATGCAATTTCTTCCTTTTATCGGAATCAGCTGGACAGTGAATTGCTCGCTTCCGTTGAGTCGTTAGATGATGCGGATAAGTTAGAGCAGGTCCGACTTGCACTCATGAAAAATATGGAAGAAAATGCATCATGGACGGACAGAGTCAATATCAATGTATACAAGTATTTTGACAATGGCGTGCATTTGCTTTTGTACAGCACGACAACAGACTGTCTGTTTGTTTCTTCGTTCTTGTTTGATTTTGAGATGAACCAGCAGTATCGTCTTGGGGATTCTGATACCTATCATTATGAAACAAAGGGAATTGCAACGACCTACCTGGACAGTATTACTTATCTGAGAGATGAAAACGGTGACATATACGGATTTATTGACGTATACGGTGATTTGGAAAAACTCCGGATCAGTCAGAATAAGATAAAGGAAAAGGTAATTCTGATTACTGTTATCCTCGGCCTTATCTTAGGAGTACTGTTGTATGTCCTGGCATATTATATTGTCAGACAGCTTAGAATGACAAGTAAGACAGTAGGCTCCATTGCAAAAGGAAATTTTAAAGCGAGAGTAGAAAAAATCACCAAAGATGAGCTCGGTGTTATCAGTGCTGGTGTCAATGACATGGCAGATAAGATTGAGGATTTGTTTGAAGAACAGGAAGAATTTTCTGTACAGGTAATTGAAACTCTGGTCGGAACCATTGATGCGAAAGACAAGTATACGAACGGACATTCTGTCCGTGTGGCAAAATATTCCAGAATGATTGCCCAGAGACTTGGCAAGAGCGATGAGGAATGCAAGCAGATTTACTATGTCGGTCTGTTGCATGATATTGGTAAAATCGGTATTCCGGATGAAATTATCAGCAAACCGTCCAAATTAACAGATGAAGAATTTGCAGTAATAAAAACGCATCCGGAAGTGGGTTACAATCTGCTGAACAAGCTGTCGAAAATTGAAAATGTATCTGTCGGTGCACATTATCACCACGAGCGTTTTGACGGCAGAGGATATCCGGAAGGGCTCAAAGGAGAGGAGATTCCGGAAATCGCGAGAATCATTGCGGTTGCGGATACCTACGATGCGATGACAAGTAACAGAAGTTATCGTAATGCAATGTCTCAGGAAAAAGTGCGGAGTGAACTTGAAAAAGGTAAGGGTACCCAATTCGACGCAAAATTTGCCGATGTGATGCTTGAAATAGATTTAGAAATTCAAGAAAGTATTTACCGTCGATAAAATAAGGATAAAATTTGACGGCTTTATACAAAATGCACAAAGAATCAAGAATGCAAGTGGAAAAATGTCAAAAAACAAAAAGAATACAAAAAAAGTTATCCACATTAAAAAGTGCGCAAAATCGGCAAAAAGGGACTTATAAACGAAGTTATGCACATTATCCACATAAAATCAGGGGAAAAATAAAGTGATTTTATGGAAACTTTCAGAACGTTTGTTTTGTGTATTATCATAAAAAATGATTTTTTGTCAAAAAAAATCGGAAAAAGTATTGACTTTTCAGGTGTGCAAAAATTACCGACAATTTCAATAAATATTGCAAATATATATACGATTATGCTATAATTATCGCATAATAATAAGACAGAAAGGAATGGGGCATATGAAATATATTATTATCGGCAAAAACATTGATGTAACACCGGGGCTTCGCACAGCAGTAGAGGACAAGATCGGTAAGTTGGAGAAGTATTTCACACCGGAAACAGAAGTTCATGTGACACTCAGTGTAGAAAAAGACAGACAAAAGATAGAGGTTACGATTCCTGTAAAAGGAAATATCATCCGTTCCGAACAGGTAAGTAACGACATGTATGTGTCAATCGACCTTGTGGAAGAAATTATTGAGAGACAGCTTAAAAAATATAAAAACAAACTGGTAGACAAGCAACAGGGCAGCAATTTCTTTAAGCAGGAATATATTGATAAAGAGTATATGGATGAAGATGATGTGAAAATCATCCGTACCAAAAAATTTGACATCAAACCGATGTATCCGGAAGATGCATGTGTACAGATGGAACTTCTCGGACATAACTTCTTCGTGTTCTGCAATGCAGAGACGGATCAGGTGAATGTAGTATATAAGAGAAAAGGCGGTACATACGGTTTGATCGAGCCTGAAAATTAAATAGTAAATGTGACAGGGGCTGTTGCAAAATAGATGTGTAATCATCTATAGAGCAACAGCTCCTTTTTTGTGTCTTTGTTTCGTGGGTGCCGTTTGCTGCCCTTGGGCGGCAACTTGTTTTGCGATGATGTTTATTGCTGTGGGTATATATGAAAAAAGTATGTTGAAATACCCACGTGCAAGTGATTTTGTGGGACAAAATTTAACATAAATTGAAATATGCCCAAATGATGCATTTGTAGTATGAATAACATGATTTTTGCAGGGGAATTTGGGTATTTTAAATTGATTTTTTCGTATGTACCCACGGTCGGAAGAAAGTGGTCGGAAGAAAGTGGCCGGAAGAAAGTACCCGGAAGAATAGAAAATGAAAGAAAGTGCCTTGATTTTTAAAAACTTACAAGGCTCCTTGCAACTTGTACTGCATTTAGTACAATTTTACCGATTCCGCCCGGCGAAAAGGATTGCAAATAGACAAACCCTATGTTAAAATAGGAATAACGGGCAATGATAAAAAAATAACAATCATTGCAAACCCCTAAAACACGGGGGATTGACAATAATTCAATGGAGGAAAAAGAAATGGCAAAAAAGGTAGTTTTAGCAGGCGCTTGTCGTACAGCAATCGGAACTATGGGTGGTGCACTCAGTACAACACCGGCAGCTGACCTCGGTGCAATCGTAATCAAAGAGGCATTAAACAGAGCAGGAGTTGCTCCTGAGGCTGTTGACCAGGTTTATATGGGATGTGTAATTCAGGCAGGTTTGGGACAGAACGTAGCTCGTCAGGCTAGTATCAAAGCAGGTTTACCTGTAGAAGTTCCGGCTGTGACAGTAAACGTTGTTTGCGGATCAGGTCTTAACTGTGTAAACATGGCTGCTCAGATGATTCAGGCAGGCGATGCTGATATCGTTGTAGCAGGTGGTATGGAAAACATGTCTATGGCTCCGTACGCTATGATGCAGGGCCGTTACGGATACAGAATGGGTAACAACAAATTAGTAGATACAATGGTAAACGATGCATTATGGGATGCATTCAACGACTACCACATGATTAAAACAGCAGACAATA
>JAFTVQ010000062.1 GCA_017461865.1 Lachnospiraceae bacterium
CATAGAAGTAATAGGAGGTTTAGGTCAATGGGAATGACAATGACACAGAAGATTCTTGCAGCACATGCAGGTCTTGAATATGTAGAAGCCGGACAGCTCATCGAGGCAGATCTTGATCTTGTACTCGGAAATGACATTACAAGCCCGGTTGCAATCAAAGAAATGAGTAAAATGAAAGTGGACGGCGTGTTCGATAAAGATAAAATTGCGCTTGTTCCGGATCATTTTGTTCCGAATAAAGACATCAAATCCGCAGAACATTGTAAATGTGTGCGTGAATTTGCTTACCGCAATGAAATCACAAACTATTTTGAAGTTGGTCAGATGGGTATCGAGCATGCGCTTTTGCCTGAAAAAGGTTTGACTGTTGCAGGCGATGTTATCATCGGTGCTGACTCTCATACATGTACATACGGAGCTCTCGGTGCTTTTTCAACAGGTGTCGGAAGCACGGATATGGCTGCAGGTATGGCAACAGGAAAAGCATGGTTTAAAGTTCCGGGAGCTATCAAATTTAATCTGACAGGCAAACTCCCGAAATACGTGAGCGGTAAAGATATTATCCTTCACATCATCGGTATGATCGGTGTGGACGGCGCTCTTTACAAGTCCATGGAATTTGTCGGTGACGGCGTTGCCAATCTTTCGATGGATGACCGTTTTACGATTGCAAATATGGCAATTGAAGCCGGCGGAAAGAACGGTATTTTCCCGGTGGATGACAAAGCGATTGCTTACATGAAAGAGCATTCCACAAGAGAGTTTAAAGTGTACGAAGCGGATGAAGATGCTGTTTACGATGAAGAATATACCATTGATTTAAGTACATTGAAATCAACGGTTGCATTCCCGCATCTTCCGGAAAACACACATACCATCGATGAGATTGATAAAGATATCAAAATTGATCAGGTTGTTATCGGTTCTTGTACAAACGGACGTCTCGATGACCTTCGTCAGGCGGCAGAAGTACTGAAAGGACGTAAGGTTGCAAAGGGAATGCGTCTTATCGTGATTCCGGCAACACAGGCAATTTATCTGCAGGCGATGGAAGAAGGTCTTCTTAAAATCTTTATTGAGGCCGGCGGTATCGTAAGTACACCGACATGCGGTCCTTGTCTCGGCGGTTACATGGGTATTCTTGCCGAGAACGAGAGATGTGTGTCCACAACAAACCGTAACTTTGTCGGACGTATGGGACATGTAACAAGCGAAATTTACCTGGCTTCCCCGGCGGTTGCAGCGGCTTCTGCCATCACAGGAACCATCGCAGGTCCGCTTGATTTGGAATAATCTTTGGAAACAGAAAGGAAATTACAGATATGGAAAATGCAGTAGGAACCGTATTTAAATATGGAGACAATGTTGATACAGATGTTATCATTCCGGCAAGATATTTGAATTCCTCCGATCCGGCGGAGCTTGCCATGCACTGTATGGAAGACATTGACACTGAATTCGTTAAAAATGTAAAGAAGGGTGATATCATCGTCGGCGAAAAGAACTTTGGTTGCGGATCTTCCAGAGAGCATGCACCGATTGCCATCAAGGCTGCAGGTGTTAGCTGTGTTATCGCAGAGACTTTTGCCCGCATTTTTTACCGCAACGCCATCAACATCGGACTTCCGATTATTGAGTGTCCGCAGGCGGTTGCAAACATTGATAACGGCGATGAAGTAGAAGTTAACTTTGATACCGGTATGATTTATAACAAAACAAAAGGAACCGAGTTCAAAGGACAGGCATTTCCGCCGTTTATGCAGAAGATTATCGCTGCACAGGGACTTGTGAATTATATCAATAATAAATAATTATCGCAGCGCAGAGCCCAAAAAGTTTTGCGCTGTTTTTTATGCATGGGTATATAGAGAATGTGATTTTTGCGTGTATTTGTAAGGCTATGTCAAATTATAGAGAGCAGGGGCAAATTTAATCTATATTACCGATTGCATTTTGGCCGGAAATAGTCTATAATGAACACATGTTCGAAAATGTTTTTGATATGAATGAAAGAAAAAGTTTTCTAAAAAAACATATAACTGGGATTACCATTGGGATTGTATTTGGCCTTGCGCTGGTGATTTATTTACTGTCCATGCTTTTTACAGGAGATACCGGATATGTCATTGTTCTGGTTGACGGGCAGGAACAGGGGATATATTCTTTGCATGAAGACCGGGAAATCAGGATTGAGACAGACCGTGGGGATAACCTTCTTGTAATCGGGAGCGGACAAGCTTATATAAAAGAAGCGGACTGTGACAATCAGGTCTGCGTACACACACAGCCGATCAAGGCGACAGGCGGGCAGATTATCTGTCTTCCGCATCGGGTGGTTGTCCGGTTGAAATCAAAAGAAAAGAGTGAGATAGATGCAGTCACGAACTAAGAAGATTGCAGTCCTCGGACTGTTTATATCCCTTTCGCTTATTTTTTCATATATCGAAAGCATTATTCCGGTTCCGCTCGTTGTTCCCGGGGCAAAACTCGGGCTTCCGAATGCACTGATTGTGCTTGTTCTTTATGCGTATGGAATACGCGAGGCAATGGTTGTCAATGTTGCGAGGATTTTTATTTCCGGATTTATGTTCGGCAATTTGTTCAGTATAGTGTACAGCTTATCCGGAGCAGTATTCAGCTTTGTTATAATGATACTTGCAAAAAGAATTAAATTCTTTTCAGTGAAAGATGTCAGCATACTGGGTGGCGTTTTTCATAATGTAGGACAGATTGTTGTTGCGGCCTTTCTTGTTTCGGGGATGTCGGTTATGGCATATTTGCCGTTTTTGCTTGTGGCAGGAGTTGTAACCGGTCTGTGTAACGGTATTTTGGCCGAAATTATATATAAAAGAGGTATTTTATGATCGGATATGTAAAAGGAATACTGGAAGAGACAGAAGAAACGTCCGTTATTCTCGACGTGGGCGGAATGGGAATCCGCATATATATCAGCGGCGGTTTTTTATGTGAGCTACCGGCTTACGGAACAGAGATGAAAATATATACATACACGAATGTAAAAGAAGACTCCTTCACACTCTACGGTTTCCGTAATAAGGATGAGTTGGAACTTTTTAAAAAGCTTATTTCCGTGAGCGGAATCGGGCCAAAGGGCGGTCTTGCCATTTTGTCTGTACTGAGTGCGGATGATTTGCGTTTTGCAATCTATTCCGGAGATGTCAAATCCATAGCAAAAGCACCCGGTATCGGCAAAAAGACAGCGGAACGTGTTGTTCTGGAATTGAAGGATAAAGTCAGTCTTTCGGATAATTCAGCAGATAATCTGCTTTCGCAGATCGGACATGCCGAGGATACTGCTATGTCGGAATTTGCAGGCAAGAGAAAGGATGCAATCGATGCGCTGACTGCACTCGGTTACAGCGGAACCGATGCGGCAAGAGCTGTAAAACAGGTGAATCCTACGGAAGAAATGTCGGTGGAAGAGATATTGAAGGCGTCTTTGCGCTATTTGTTATAGGATGAAATGATTGTTATAATAAGATAGAACAGAAAACTGAGGTGGATATATGGCTCCCAGAATGATTGAAACGAACCTGACTGCGGAAGATGTCAAGGTGGAAGATACCCTTCGTCCGCAGATGCTTGATGACTATATCGGTCAACAAAAGGCGAAGGAAACATTAAAAATATATATTGAAGCTGCCAAAAAAAGAAAAGATTCCCTGGATCATGTTCTTCTTTACGGCCCGCCGGGACTAGGAAAAACGACGCTTGCCGGAATCATTGCCAACGAGATGGGTGTCAATATGAAAGTGACAAGCGGACCGGCAATTGAAAAGCCGGGTGAAATGGCGGCAATTTTAAACAATCTCCAAGAGGGGGATGTTCTTTTTGTTGATGAAATTCATCGACTGAACCGTCAGGTGGAAGAGGTTCTTTATCCGGCCATGGAAGACTATGCCATTGATATTATGATCGGCAAAGGAACAAGTGCCCGTTCCATACGGCTGGAACTGCCGAAATTCACCCTGGTCGGAGCGACAACGAGGGCAGGTCTGTTGACTGCGCCGTTGCGAGATCGTTTTGGTGTAATCCATAAACTGGAATTTTATACCATTGAGGAATTAAAACAGATTATTTTGCATTCTGCAAATGTACTGAATGTGGAAATCGAAGATACCGGCGCCTATGAACTCGCAAGAAGAAGCCGTGGTACCCCACGTCTTGCTAACCGCATTCTTAAGAGAGTTCGCGACTTCGCCCAGGTAAAATATGATGGTGTGATTACAAAAGAGGTGGCAGATACGGCATTGGATCTTCTCGGTGTAGATAAACTCGGTCTTGATCATGTGGATCAAAACATTATTTTAACTATGATTGACAAATTTGACGGCGGACCTGTTGGGCTGGATACATTGGCGGCGGCTACCGGGGAAGATGCCGGTACCGTGGAAGATGTGTATGAACCTTACTTGATTTTAAACGGGCTTCTCAACCGGACACCGCGCGGAAGAGTTGTCACTTCGGCGGCGTATCGACATTTTGGACGTCCGCTTCCTGAAAATACATGAAACAATCCCCCCGATGAAAAAAACATTGTTTTATCTAAGGAATTTGATATAATAAAAGCACTAAGTTTTTTATATTTGTTTTCAGGAAGGTGTACATATGACAACAAAAACAGATACCGAAGTGTTGATCGGCGGAAAAGTATATACCTTAAGCGGTTATGAAAGTGAAGAGTATTTACAGAAGGTTGCACTTTATATTAATAATAAAATTGCAGAATATAATAAAATCGAAGGGTTCCGCAGACAATCACTGGATACACAGGCTGTTCTGCTTGAACTCAATATCGCCGATGATTATTTTAAGGTGAAAAAGAAAGTTTCTGCTTTGGAGGAAGAAATTTCTTCCAAAGAAAAGGAATTGTATGATATGAAACATGAATTGATTGCAACACAGATTAAATTGGAAAGTACGGAAAAGGCTTTGAAAGCCATGCAAAGCGTAAAGAAAGATGTGAATTAATAAAAAGCTGCCCGGCGGCAGCTTTTTCTGTGAAAGGAAATCGGGATGGCGGAATTATTATCGCCGGCCGGAGACAAAGAATGCTTCATGGCGGCTCTTGCCGCCGGTGCGGATGCAATATATGTGGGAGGAGCCAAGTACGGCGCCAGGGCTTATGCCAAAAATTTCGCACAGGAAGATTTAACGGAGTGTCTCCGCGCTGCACATTTACTTGATAAAAAAGTATATTTGACAGTCAACACCCTGATGAAAGAGGAAGAGCTGGATCAACTTGTCTCTTTTTTGAAACCGTACTATGAGGAAGGTTTGGATGGCGTGATCATTCAGGATCTGGGGGCACTTTTGCGCATACGGGAAGCTTTTCCCGGACTTGAATTACATGCTAGCACCCAGATGACAGTGACCGGTCCGCGTGCGGCTCAATTGCTTAAAGAATACGGTGTTTCCAGAGTGGTTCCGGCAAGAGAATTATCTCTCGACGAAATTTCAGTCATAAAAAAAGAAACCGGACTTGAGATCGAGACGTTTGTTCACGGTGCTATGTGTTATGGATATTCCGGACAATGTCTTTTTTCTTCCACGATGGGGGAGCGCAGCGGTAACAGGGGAAGATGCGCCGGTCCGTGCCGGCTTCCGTACCGGACTGAATATATGGGCAGGCAGCTGAACCGTCAGAATGAGTTGTACCAACTCAGCCTGAAGGATCTCTGTACGTTAGAAATCTTACCTCAATTATTGGAAGCCGGAATCGATTCATTTAAGATTGAAGGGCGGATGAAATCTCCGGAATATGTTTCTTTTGTCACGGGAATGTATCGCAAATATATGGATTTGTATACTAAAAATCCTGAGAAGTATCGGGTTTCTGACAGCGATATCGAACTTCTGAAAAACAAATTCAGCAGAGGAAGCATTCAGCCGGGATATTATTTTACACATAACGGAAGAGAACTTGTGACAATGGATAAGCCGGGATATCAATCTTTTGCAGGTTTGGAAGCGACCGAGAAAGCGGAACCGGCAGATTTAAGGGATTTGGAATGCCCGAAGATTGACTTGATCGGTCATTTTACAGCACATAAAAATGAGCCTGTTTGTTTGATGGTTTATAAAGAAGGAGCTTTGGAAACAACGATTGCCGTCACGGGAGCTGAGGCCGGAGAAGCCCAAAAGTGTGCTGCTACACCGGATGATGTAAAAAAACAGTTATGCAAAACAGGAAATACCTTCTTTTCTTTTAAAGAAATCTCATTTGAAATGGATCAGGATTTGTTTCTTCCGAACAAAGAATTGAACGAATTGCGCCGTAATGCGCTCGGACAAATGGAAGA